>NZ_CADFEF010000042.1:0-30122 GCF_902833125.1 Burkholderia sp. BCC1640
CGTCCGCGGGCCACGCTGAACTGGCACACGCCTCTGGAAATCCTTGCTCAGATTCTGGCTAACCCCACGGATCGCGCTCCTGTTCAGTAACCCGCGAGGTGTTGCACTTCGCCCTTGAAACCGCCGCGATGTGGACATGGGTCACGATTGGCAGTTCGATGAGGATTGGGTGAGGCTGACTGGCTGTGCCGCCAGCGGAGGCAGTCCCGACCTGCCCCGGAGGACAGGTCGGTCTGTCATGTGTGCGCTGCATGCGTGGTGCAGGCAGGCCGTCACCGCGCGGTCGCGCAGTGACACATCGCGTGTTACTCGGTCGCGGCCGTTTGTTGCTCGGGCTGCGGTGCTGCGTCGGCCGGTGCTTCCGCGGTCGCCGGCTGCGGCGCGGCAGCAGCCTGCGCTTCCACCTTCGGCTGCTGCGGTGCGCCCTTCGCCGCTTGCGCGCCGCCCTTGTTGCCCGGACGGCGCGACTTCAGCCGGCGCGCACGCGCCGCGTCGTCGTGCGTCACGCGCCCCGCTTCGTTACCTTGCAGATCAACCCGCACCGCGTCTTCGACGAGACACGACCAGTAACGATTGCCGCGGCACCACGTGGACATCGCCTCGCGCAGCTCGGCCTCGCTCAGGCCGACAGCTTGCGCCTCGCGAGCGAGGTCGTCCCAGATACCGACCTTCAGCGGCACCTTCGGAGCCGGATTCTTGGGGAATGCGCGCGGGAAGCGGCGCTGCAGTTTGCCGATCGCGACGATGACCGGATCGACCGGCGTCGACGGCTTCGCCGAAGCGGGCTTCGCGCCGGACGACGCTTTGGCCCCGGCACCCGATTTGGCCCCACGAGCGGGCCGGTCGCCGGACTTCGGCTTCGCGCCTGCGTCCGGTTGCGTAGCCGGTCGCTTCGCGTTGCGCTCCTGCTTGGCCTTTGCTGCGAGCTGCGCCCGCAATTCGGCAAGTTGTTCAAAACCCATAAATTCAATCCACCAGGAATATAAGGTGTGGTTCGTGCAGCCATTCCGCACATCGGCGTTCGCCGCATCGCCTGCGGCTCGTCTGCCACCGACGCGGATCATTGCGGGGCCGCATCGCCACCACCACTGTTTCAGGCACCCGGCCACGATGCCGGATAAAGGCAGGAGTGGAAGTATACCGGTACGCGCGGCAGTCGGTTGACTCACCGGTTCGCATTTGACGGATCCGATGGAAAGGCAATGCGTCCGCGCGGTCGTGTTGCGCATTATGGCGGCGTTTTCGCGGTGGATCGAGACTCGCGTTACGTAGTGTCGTTACGGGTCTTTCGGCTTCAGTGCGCCAGTCATGCGATGCATCGGTTATTCCACAGTACGAAATGGCGAGCAATCGTACGGATAGCGAAGACGTCAGATTCTGCCGATTCGCATCGTCCGAAAGACCGGGCTTTCGCATACGATGAGCGTGGCGTGGCGAGTGTGCATCGATCTCTGCCGTCAGGCTATTAGTTGCGACCGCATCGATCGTCGAGCGCATGCCGGCATCGGAACGTGCGTAGTATTGGCCGGATCGACAGCGTCGGCGGTTCGCCGTGGCCGGCTTCACGACGCGCTGTTCAGCCGACGACATCGCGGTCGAATGCAAAATGACCCCGGCCGTACGACACGGAGCGAATACATGAATCCCCGACACGACCTCCCGCACGACGGCATCACGCGCGAAGAGATTCACTATCGGCAGATCGACATGCGCGGCTATCGGCGCAGCGACGGTCTGTTCGAAGTCACGGCCTGTCTCGCGGACCGCAAGACGAGCGATTTCACGCCGCCCCGCGGCACGCGCACCATCGCGGCGCTGGCGCCGATTCACGATCTCGGCGTAACGCTGGTCTTCGACACCGACATGATCGTGCGCGCGATATCCACGTTCATCAGGTCGCATCCTTATGCGCAGTGTCCGGGCGGCGGCGACACGCTGCAGGCGCTCGTCGGACTGCGCATCGGTGCCGGGTGGAACAGCGAGGTCCGCAAGCGTCTGCCGTCGTGTGACACGTGCACACATCTGAAGGAAATTCTCGGTCCTGTCGCGACCGCGGCCTATCAGACGACGGTCGGCGCGCGCCCGTCGTCGCTGAATTCGCGAGGCGACGACGGGAAACCACTCAAGATCGACAGCTGCCATGCGTATGGCGCTTCACGCGATCTCGTGAAAAGCCTGTGGCCCGAATACCATCGGCCGCCAGTGTCGACAAAGGCTGACTAAGGTATCGACAATCCACGGGTGCAGCTGTCGCAAACGGCAATGCGATTCGCACGAGCGATGTCTCGCGCAAAATGCGCGTTTCGGGAATTCGCTGCAATCGGCGCCAGACGGCAGGCGTCGCGCTCGGGTCGTTGCGCGCTGCCGCAGCTCCGCTTCGGCCGACTTGATCGCCGGCAATCAGAACACGCCGAGTGCAAGACCCGCAGCGAGCCCCGCGCCGATCTCCGCGCAGCGCGCGAGATCCTCGCTGCCAATCGTCTTCGGCGCGAGGATCCGCTCCGGCGTTTGCGCATGGGTGCAGATAATCAGACCCGGCGACACGTTCCTGAGCCGCCATCCGGTTGCGATCCGGTCGATCTGACGCAGCGCGTTCTGTCCGTCACTGCCCGCGCAGATCATCGCCGCATACGGGCGACCGTTCACGCGATCGAGCGCTGCGTAGTAACAGCGATCGAAGAAATCCTTCATCAGCCCGGACATCGCGGCGAGATTTTCCGGCGTCGCGAACAGGTAGGCGTCGGCGGCGAGCACGTCGTCGGCGCTGGTCGCATCCGCACGCTGCAACCTGACGTCGACGCCGGGTTGCGCGCGCGCAGCAGCTGCGGCCGCTTCGGCCATTTGCTGCGTGCCTCCGGTCATCGTGTGGTAGACGATCAACAGCGTCTTCATCGGTTTTCGCTCGCGTTCGGTTTCATTTGCGCCTGCCGCATGCGTCGGTACGGCTCAATCCGGCTACGTCGACGTGTGTAACGGTGCCTGCGTTCGCCGGTTGTCGAATGGCGCTTTCCTCGAGGCGGAGGATGAGGCTCGCGTTGCAGATATCGACGCGACTATTCCGCATCGCGCGACGCGCGGTCAGTCTTGCACTGTACGTGACACACCGGCGTGATCCGCGCGCGCGTAGTACGCAAGAAACATGTCGGCAGCCGTTTCCGCGACCTTCTGTTGTTCCTGCACGCCGAGCGGCGGCTGGCCCATCGTCACTTGCGGCCAGAACGCGAACGCTTTCACGATCCCGTGCAGTTGATGCGCGGCAAATACGGGATCGGTCACCGACAACCGGCCAGCCGCCGCGGCAGCACGAATCCAGACCGTCACGTCTTCTTCGCGCTCGCCCATGCGTTCGACCATGTCGCGCGCGCGCTCCGGCGAATGGATGGCCGCACCGATCGCGACGCGGGCGAGTGCAAGAAACGCTTCGTCGTTCAGCAACCGCAACTTGCGGCCCAGCAGCGCGATCAGTTGATCGCGCAGCGGGACGTCGGCGCAGTAGGCCGGCGCGCCGGCGGTCAGCGTTGCGTCCCACAGCTGATGCAGGATCGCCGCGAACAATGCTTCCTTGCTTGGGAAATGGTTATAGACGGTGCGCTTCGACACGTCTGCGCGAGCAGCGATGCGATCCATGCTGGTCGCGTCGTAGCCGGCCGCGAGGAATTCGTCGATCGCCGCGGCGAGTATTGCCGCACGCTTTCGGTCGGTCAGCCGTTGAGGGGAAGTGCTCGTATTCATTCGAAAAATTTTACACCCCATAGTTTACTTTTTGCAGAGATAAACTACACTGTTCGGTGTACTTTATTTTCCGGACGAATCGACATGGCTTCGCCTCTCGTATTTCTTCATCGCATGTTAGGTTTCGCCGCCGCCAGGCGTGGCCGCACCCTGTCCGGTGAGTCGCCGCAGCACAACGGCGAACGCTTCAGCAACGTTGCACCACGACCGGTCGAAGGCTTCGGTAAAACGCTCGGCATTGCATGGAACATGCTCGTCAACAAACCACGCAACACGGTTCCGACAGGCGCATTGCCCATCGATTCACTGACTCGCGAACAACTCGACGCAGCCCCCGACCGCAGCCTGTATCGGCTAGGGCACTCGACGCTGCTGTTGAAACTGCGCGGCGAATTCTGGCTGACCGATCCCGTATTTGCCGAACGCGCATCGCCGTTCCGGCGCATCGGCCCGAAGCGCTTCCATGCGTCGCCGATCGCGCTCGCGGACCTCCCGCCGTTGCGTGGCGTGCTTCTGTCGCACGATCACTACGATCACCTCGACCGTGACACGGTGCTCGCGCTTGCAGCCGCCACCGGCGTGTTCGTCACGACGTTGGGCGTCGGCGACCGCCTGATCGAATGGGGTATCGACGCAAAAAAGGTACGCCAGCTCGACTGGTGGCAAAGTGTCGAAGTCGATGGCCTGACGCTGACCGCGACACCGGCACAGCACTTCTCCGGGCGCAGCTTGTTTGACGGCAACAGCACGCTATGGGCGTCGTGGGTCATCGTCGACGACGACCTGCGGGTGTTCTTCAGCGGCGATACCGGCTACTTTGACGGTTTCCGGACAATCGGCGAACGGCTTGGGCCCTTCGACGTGACGCTGATCGAGACCGGGGCATACGACCCGCAATGGCCCTACGTGCACATGCAGCCGGAAGAAACCGTGCAAGCGCACATCGACCTGCGCGGGCGCACGCTGATGCCGATTCACAACGGCACGTTCGATCTCGCGATGCACCGTTGGCAGGAGCCGTTCGAGCGCGTCACCGCGTTGGCAATGGTGCGCGGCGTCGAGCTATCGACGCCCAGGATGGGCGAGCGACTCAATCTGGATGCACCGCATCGCGGCGAACGTTGGTGGCGAACGGTCGATGAGCCAGCAAAGGCTTCCGCAACGAAGACGCGCCGGTGGCAGCAGCTGTGCGCATCGCAGGCGACGAAGTAGGTTCGTTGGCCGCGGCGGTTTCTGGACGGGAACGCCGCGGCGGTGAATTTTCGTTGTGGTATGCGACTTAGTAGCGGACTCTTTGGGCGATCGTCGGTGACGATGATTAGTCGCCCCCGCTAGCAGACATCCGGAGAAGTGGGAGATACACCACCGGTGGCGATGCGCTTCATCCTCTTGACGCAAAGTCTGTAGATTCTCCTTCAGTGGCATTGTGATGGACACCGGCAAGACGCATAGGAAACGGGCGTCCGAGGCCGTCTACAGAATCCGCCTTCGCTCAACGCCGCCTGCGTGCGCGTCGCAAATGCAATATCGACCAGACGCCCGCTTCAATTTCCCCGATGCCGACAGGCTTGCGATCCGGCACCGTCGCCGCAGCGCGTTGTCACGTGACAACTAGCGATATAGAACTCGCAACACCTAGCAAGTCCCTGCTGGTCGATCCACGCGATGTCTTGGATCGCCAATAGGCCGATCGAACTGCGTGTCGACCCAAGAGATTTGTATCATATACCACAAAACACGTTTTATTTAACACAGCGTTGTGTGGTTCATCATCACCTAGGCACGATAACGCACGTCAAATTCATGCGCCCCTATTTCACCCGTCGCGCGCGCTCGTTTGGCGTGAAACAACGTGAAGAAAGTGGCGCAACCCATTGCTAGACAAGGGTTTCCGAATGCCCACCTTTTTTCGGAATTGTTTCACGCTCTGCTAATTTGCGCCATCTCTCCTCGCCGACGCCCAGGAATTTGCGCCCCAAAGCCCATCGAGAACGCGTGACGCAATGCTGACGCCCTCGACCGTCGGAGTGGCGGCCAACACAACAAGATGCGATATCTGTCCCGCCCCTACCCTATGTCATCGTCGTTGCCTCTGGATGTCGAATCGCCTCTTTTATTGGGGCCATATCATATCGTCAGAATTAGTGTGCCTCCGCAGGATAGAGACACGCGCGGCGCGGGCATGCCTACCCAAGACATCAACCGGCTCGACCAGCATCGATCGCTGACACATCCCCGGCTAATCCAGCACCTCCTCATAGGGCGACACCGAAGATGCGGCATCAGTGTCGAGACCCCCACTCCGGCATCCATCCATAACGGTTGTCACGTGACAACAACCCGATGGTTTGCGCATAAGTGACCTGGACCCAATCGAACACGACCAACTCATATATTGCACGGATTTCTTCGTACCCGTACCGTCTACAGTGGTTACGCTAAGGCAAGAGATGTGTGCCCAAAAATCAACGCTTGGGTGCGTTGTCACGTAACAACCCGCATCAGTGCCAGTGCCAGTCGTCGTATATGAATGCAGGGCGCCACAACGAGAATCGAGGAAGAAGAAATTGTCGGCATTACCATCGCGCGTCGTGTCTGCATGCTTCCCACCCAGCAGAATTGAGGTTCTAACCCGCCAAATCGGCTTGTCACGTGACAACTTTAGATCCCGACGCAGCCCAGAGCGGTTCACAAGCCGATTGCCAACTTGCGCCGGAATTTCCAACGATGGCGAGACCGCATCCGGGATCAGCACTGTGACCCATGGTCACTATCGACGCTGAAGTCATTAGCACCTTACATCTCGAATGGAATGTCATATGTTTTATTTCTCATTCGCGTTCGAATTACAAGTAACTTTCTAGCCATTTGATTAGCTTGTCACGTGACAACAACATCTATCCGAAAATCCTTCTGTCCATCCAATACTTTTCTGGACTTTTTCGTAATATATGCATATATTACGAAAACTCCTTGGAGGAATTTAATGGCTTTCAAGATCGCCGTCAGTAATCAAAAAGGTGGTACTGGAAAGACCACCATCTCCGTCAATATCGCTGCAGCCTTCGAGGCGGGTGGCAACAAGGTCGCCTTGATCGATGCCGACCCTCAAGGCACATCGGTCAGATGGGTGACGAGCGGCGAAAACACGCTGCCGATGACAGTTCTGTCGTTGGCCCCCGCCGGCCGTGGCATCGGCGGCGAGATCAAGAAGCAGGATGCAAATTTCGATGTGATCGTCGTCGATTGTCCCGGCAACCTCGAAGACCCTCGCATCGCATCCGTGCTCGAAGTCGCCGACTTCTGCCTCGTGCCGCTGTCGCCATCGCCGGCCGACCTGTACAGCACCGTCGCGATGATTCGTATGATCGAATCGATGCGTGCCGTTCGTAACCCGAATTTGTCTTCCGCGCTGATGCTGAATAGCGTCAATGGAAAAACTAAAATGCGAGAAGAAATTTTAAAAATTCTAAAGGCTGAAGAAATAGGGGAGCATCTGCTCGACAGTCAGATTGCGCAGCGCGAGGTCTACCGGCAGACATTTGCCCTCGGCACCACGATCCATCATCACAATCGATACCTGAAGGGACTAAAGGAAGCCCGCGCGGAAATCGAGAGACTGGTCACCGAAATGGCCCAATACATCGCGTCGACGCGCGCTACGGGAGCCGCTCATGGCTAAGGACACATCGAAAGACAAGAAGCCGACTGGCAACCTGCATCTCGCAGCAGGCTTGCTGCGCGGGCTCGCACAGGAAAACGCAGCGCTGGAAACGCGCCTGCCCGAGCCGACGCCCGCGTCGAATCCTCCCGTCGAAGCCACAACCCCCGTCATCTCGACCGCCGTCCCCCCATCCGACGCGCTCGATCTCGGCGCGCCGCAGAAGGTTGCGGTCAAGGACTGCATCCCGAACCCGTTCAACCCGCGCGTGTTCTATTCCGAGTCGAGCCTGCACGAACTCGCACTGACGCTGAAGCGGGAAGGGCAGATCGAGCCGATCAAGGTTACGCGTCTTCCGGAATTTCCCGGCAAGCTCGTCGTGATCGACGGGCAACGCCGCTTGCGCGCGACGAGCATCAACGGCGACGAGACGATCAACGCGACGTTTCGCACGGACCACACGCCCGAGCAGCTCTACACGATCGCGTATCGCGCCAACCACGACCACGAACGCCAGACCATCTTCGACGATGCAGTCGCATGGAAGCGTCTCCTCGACGAAAAGGTATTCCCCGACCAGAACACGCTCGCGGAGAAGATCGGCAAGGACAAGGCATCGATCAGCAAGACACTGTCGCTGAACGCACTGCCGAACACACTGCTCGAACGGATGGCCAGCGCGAACGATGTGGTCGGGCTGCAGGCCGCGTACTTCCTGAAACTAATTTTCGAGCGCCTGGGCGAACCGGCTGCCGACCGTCTGCTCACGGCGGTGATCGACCGGAAAAAGTCCGTGCGCGACCTCGAGAATTTCCTACGCGCACAGAGCGACGGCAACAAGAAGACCGGGCGCACGCGTTACAGCGTTCGCCACGATTTCGCGCTCGAATCCCGCGCGATCGGCCAGTTGAAGACCTATCCGGACGGGCGTCTGGATCTGCAACTGAAGGGAGTCGATGCGTCCCACCAGGAAGCGCTCGCCGACCGGCTCAAGAGCGTGATCGACGCATACGTCGCTGATCTGGCGGTAGCCGCGCAAAAATAAGAGAAGGCGTCCAAAGCAAAGGCCTCGCACCTGCATGGCACCGCGCGGCCGGATGAAGTCCGGTGCACGGCGCATGCCAGGCTGCGAGGCCTTGATCAGTTGGTCGCGAGGCTGCTTTTCAGCAGGAATTCCAGCAAGTCGTCCGAGGTCGGTTCGCCCCAGGTATCGAGCGCCAACCATCGGAAGAAGCTGGTTTGCGCCAGCTTACTCGCCTTCTTCTTCGGCGACAGCGTGAGATCCTTCGAACCGGCCACCGTTTCGTTGTAGCGCTCGATCAGCTTGGTCTGGTCGTCGATCTCCAGCTCGCGGAAATACGCGCCGGCTTCATCGACCTTCGCCGCCAGGTATTTGTCGCGAATCTGTTCCTGCTTGCTCTGCCCGGATTCCTTTGTCGGCGCGGCCGTTTCGGTCCCCTGACCGTCGGCCAACGTATAGCCGTGCGTCAGCGCCTTGCGGAAATACGCGGCCACGTTGTCGACCGGCGCTGCGTTCTTCTTCGTAGTCCGATTGAGCGTATAGGCGATCGCCGCCTTGATGCGCTGCACACCGTACTGCGTGATCAACCGGCGCGCTTCCGAACGCGGGATGCCGAACTTGGCGACCTCGTCAACGAGTGCTTCGTTCTTGACATCGCCTTCCTCGACCGTATCCGCGCTCTGCTTGCGCGTCACCTTGAACTGTACGGCCTCCACACTGCGACCTGACTTGTGTTCGATCAGCTCGAGCGTATGGTCGGAAACTTCGTTCACCTCCTGAATGCATGGCACCAGGACCTTGCTCTTGAAGAGCTTGTACTCCTTGTACGACTGCGACGCCTTGTCCTGACCGAGAATGAGGTCGCGGAATTTCGGCAGCGGGATCTTTGCCGTGATGCCGATCCCCTCGTAGCGCACCGTGTTTTCCCAAAGGGCAAGCGAGTGCGAACGCCGAAACTCGCGCGCGATCCGCATATCGATGAGCGCGTAGATTTCCGGATTGAGTAGCTCGCTGCGAATCTGGTCGGAGAAGCTGTACTTCAGCACCGATTGCTCGAGCTCGGCGCCGGCGAGCAGGCCCGACGCCTTCCACACCGTCGAGCGATCCGCGGCAAGGTAGTCCCAGTTGACGACGGTACTGATCAGCGAGTTGACCGTATCCTTCACATACTTCGTGTTGTTGCTGTTCAACCCGCTCTCATGCGACAGCGCGGCGATCGAGATCGAGAAGCTGGTCCGGCCGGGTTCGAACGCTTCCTGACGAAGGGCGTTCTTGATCAGCGAGCTGAACATCTTGCGCTGCTGCAGGCCGATCTTTCCGGACTTCGGAGCGATATGAATTGCCTGGACCGCCTTGCGCAGCAGATCGGGGGGCTCGGGCGTCTGAAATAGCGAAACCTGCTTGTCGGAGCCTTTGATTGCGGGCTTGCGCGGCATCGTGATGTCCGGAGAAGGTGACCGTATTGATGGCGGACTTTATACCTTTTCGAGTTATCGGGCAATGCCTTCTTCTCCAGTATCACTTCCAATATCGCCGATAACACCGCGTCTTAAAAGGAAAAATTCCATTTTTACGATTTGTGCGGAACCCCATATCCATATACCTTTCCGCCAAAATCAGCTCCCAAAACCTGCTACCTGTGTGGTCTGTAGCCAGAATCCGGCACGGGACTTGCCCAATTGAAGGTAGCCATTCATGGGAAATAATCCGGAAGAACGGGATCGGTGAACCCGATTCGTGGTGCCCTGCAACACGGTCTGCATTCCCCCATAACACACTACCTTTAGCACATCCCATGAATGGTTACCTATCCCGATCCTCCAACTCGGCGTTTTGCCTTCATCTGCGCTCGGCAGCCGAAAATACCTCCCATGAATGACTACCTTGGGATTTCCCCACAGAAGGTTACCTTTCCGCCGGCCTGATACTGTTTATGGGACCCCAGTTCCGAGGGGACAAGCAGGACTAGATCATTCTGTCCGCGACGGCACCCATAAACGACTACCTGGAATCCATCCCATAACCGGCAACCCCACATGAAATGCTGTGCCCGCCACCGTAGACGAATCAGCAAGGACGCACCATAAATGGGTACCAATAGATTCCCCCCATAAAAGGTTACCTGAGGCGTTTTTGGGCCAAAATCCCATAGCAGGCTACGCGTGCCCCATATCCACAACCCCCATTTCCCACAGCGCGGTACCCGATTCCCCAAATCCACAGACCTGAAACCCCATACCCTTCCGCCTGTGCCCCCATAAATGGGTACCGAACACCTGTCAAACCCTTGCCAGACAAGGCTGTGAGCCGTCTAAAAGTAGTTAAAGAAGTAAACGTGGTTTACCAAAGATGTAAACACACGTGTGCCTGTGCAGAAAAAGCAACCCCATAAACCGCTACCAAAGCGAACCTGTGAGGCTCGACGAGCACAGCAATTCTGGGCCTAAGGCCTGTGGAACCCTCGATCTCGGCCTTATTTTGCAAGCGTCCCAGGCCTGGCAAGGCTCCCCATGAAGGTGAGTACCTACTAACAAACACTCAAACGTAGAAACTTATGGGAGGAAATCCCCGCTTTCAGTCCCCAGGTTCCCATCTATGGGATCGAAAAATGGCCCCCAGCGGTATGTTTCCCATCCAGGATTACCCGCAGACTACGGCCGCTGCGGCCAACAAGGGAGTGCCGCCGGTTCTCGTCATGGCAGTGAGAAATCATCGGAATTCATTCTCAAGCGGTTTTTTTAGCGTTCGAGTCGGTGCTTCCGTGGAAAAGTCTTCGACTGTCACGTGTTGGTCTGTCTGGGGCTTTCTGCTCGATGACCCGTGCACAGACGAAATGGGCTGGCTCTTGCACCGGTCACTCTCCGTCGCGGTTTTCTACCTTTGAACCGGCATCGGAATTGCCACTGTGTCTCGACCGGCGCGACGAAAACCCATCGCTGTGCCGAGCGAGACGCCAACCGCGCCGCTAGATAACAACAATCCTGGCAACTGCCTCGAACGTGAAGCTGGCGCCATCAATATGGCTCACCCTCATCGATCCCGTGCTCGAATCCCGAAAATTCTCACCGCCCGAAGTTACCGCCTCCTGTAAAAGCTCACCTACAAGGCGTCTGTCGGACGAACAAACCATGCACGCGACGCCCCCGTACCAGATGCGATCACCCGATGAAAAAGCTGTGAGGCACGCGCGCAGCGCCTGATGTGTCGCCGTCGTTGCCGCATAGACTCGAGACTCTTCGCGACGTCGGTACGATGACTAGCGTCGCGCATTCGCTCATACGACCATTAGCGTGGTGCTCGTGCCAATCGTGAACGAATGCCTATCGAAGCGTTCACCTTGAGCGGCGGAGGTCGTCTCAACCCGCAAACGTCATCTCCCACATCTGGCGACGAATAGAACCGAACAGGTAGCCACGCGTGCGACGATCGGTTACCCGATCGTTCGCATCGTGTCGACGTGCGGGGAATGCGGCAGGCTCGGTACAGAATGAAGCGTGGTCGTTTATGGGAGGAACCGTCGTTCGCGCGACAGCGAATCACAACATGGCGCACAGGTTCGCGATTCCGTCTCGTATCCCGCTCGTGAGGCGACGATCGCGTTGCGCGAGCAGTAGATTCCACGGGTGAAACAGTCGGCGTCGCGCGAGTGCGTAAAGCACCGAAATCGATCTCATCCTCATCGGCAATCTGCACCGTATCGGTGGAACGATCCGCTTCGTTACACGGTTGCCGCGGTCGTGCACGTTGCGTGATTCCCGAGCACGATGCATCACCTGGCCCCTGCGAAACGCGGGGCGGACGCGCGCGGAACACATGACGATACGACGCCCCATACGCGTATTCCCAACAATGTACGCATGATGGCGCCACATTTTTTTCAACGCGGTTATGATGCAAAGGCCCTGACCGCGACATGAAGACCGACCAGGGGCAGGGGCGGTATCTCGATGTGCTTTCACTCCGTGACCAATCAGAAAAGAGAGTTCAGCGATGCGAATCCAGATCAAAAAACTGACGCTGGCTGCGACGGCAGCCGCGTTCCTCTTCGGCTCCGCCGCTCCGGTGTTCGCGCAGACCGACGCCAGCGCACCGGCCGCATCCGCCGCATCGGATGCGAAAGCCGCGAAACGTGAAGCACGCAAGGCAGCACGGGCAAAACGCAAAGCCGAACACAAGGCAGCGCGTGCGAAGAACAACGCCGAACTGAAGAAACTCGAAGACGCTGGTTACAAGCCGGCGGCCAACGATCCGAACTATCCGCAGAATCTGCAGAACGCTCAGAAGAAGGCGGGCGAAGCCGCTGGCGCAAGCCAATAAGCGTTCCCCCACGAGACAAACCCCGGCGCGAGCCGGGGTTTGTCTTTTCTGCTGCCGAAACGCGATGCGCGACCGGTCACCATGGAGGCGTGGTATCCGAGTAAATTGATTCGATATCCTTTGTTTCTTGGTGAGGTGAATGCCAACTCGATGCGTTTAGTTTTCCTGCGCTCCTTGAGCGACACGCCCCATTCTGCTTGTTCAGTCTCAGAGGAATCCTACGGATTACAACAGATCGTAAGATGAATCACGAGGCGAGAAGCGAACATTCTCGAGCAATACCACTCCGCGCAAAGGCACATGAACCCCGCACCAATCGAGCCGGTGCGCATTGCGTAACGACTGTCGCCGACATACCGGCTTGATCAGCGCCGCGCGTCCGCCGTTGCGTTCCCCGTTGCTTTCAGCCAGTCCTTGAATGCCCGCACGGCTTCGTCTTCCGCGCGTGCAGCCGCCACGTAAGTGAAATAGCGCCACGGCGGTAGTGCCGGTTCGATGAACGGCTGCACCAGCCGGCCTTCGGCGATGTCGTCCGCAACGAGGGCGATCGGCCCCATTGCGACGCCGAGGCCGTCGAGCGCGCCTTGCAGCGTCAGATAGAAATGCTCGAGCGTGAGCGAATGCCGCGGCACCAGATTCGCATGCCCGGCCGCCGCGAGCCACTCGGGCCACATACCGGGGTACGTCGCCGCATGCAGCAGCGTGAAGCCGGCGAGATCGGCCGGCGTACGCAACGGCCGACCCTCGAGCAGCTTCGGCGCGCATACGGGCAGCCGGATTTCGGATAGAAACTCTTCGGCAACATATCCGTCGATCGCCTGCGGGCCACCGCGGACGATCAGGTCGACCTTGTCGCGCAACTTCTCGATGGGCTCGTTCAACGTCGACAGCCGCACCTCGATGGCCGGATGCGCAACCTGGAACGACGACAGCTTCGGCACGAGCCAGCGAAGCGAAAACGTCGCGGGCGCGCTGACGCGCAGCACGCGCTGCTGCCCCTGGCCGAAATGCTGCGCGGTGGCGAGCGCGATCCGGTCGAACGACGCACCGACCTCAGCAAGGTACATGCGACCGGCGTCGGTCAGTTCGACGCGCCGGTTGTGGCGCTCGAACAGTGGTCGGCCAAGCCATGCCTCAAGTTGTTGAACATGCCGGCTGATCGCGCCATGCGTCACGCACAGCTCGTTGGCGGCGAGCGTGAAACTGCCGAGGCGGGCCGCGGCTTCGAACGCGCGCAGCGAATTCAATGGAGGGAGTCGTCGGGCCATGCATCGTTTCGCGTGAAATTTACTCACACGACTGCTCAGATTTAATCGTTTGATCGGATGATCCTGCTCCGCCAATATGGCACACAAACGGCCGATGCGGCCGGAATGGATGTCTGGATTTCTCACATGGAGTATGGAGCATGCCGAACGTGGTGGTGGTGGGCGCCCAATGGGGTGACGAAGGCAAGGGACGCGTCGTGGATTGGCTGGCGGCGCAGGCCGATCTCGTCGCACGCTACAACGGCGGCCACAACGCGGGGCATACGCTGGTCGTCGGCGGCAAGACGTACAAGCTCGCGCTGCTGCCGAGCGGCATCGTGCGCGGCAAGCGCGGCGTGATCGGCAACGGCGTGGCGCTCGATCCGGAAGCACTCCTGGCCGAGATCGGACGGATGGCCCAGCTCGGGCTGTCGGTGACGCCGGACAATCTGTCGATCGCGGAGAACGCCACGCTGGTCCTGCCGATTCACCGTGCTATCGACCAGGCGCAGGAGCGTCTGCGTCGCGAACCCATCGGCACCACGCTGCGCGGGATCGGGCCAGCTTACGAGGACAAGGTCGGGCGCCGCGGGCTGCGGGTCGCCGATCTGGCGGAGCCGTGCCAGCTTGCCGATAAGCTCGACGTGCTGGTCGATCACCACAATGCATGGTTCCGCGGCCTGGGGCTCGAGCCGTGCTCGCGCGACGCGATGCTGGCAACGCTGGTCGACATCGCGCCGAAGATCCTGCCGTTCGTGCGTCCCGTGTGGGCCGACCTCAATGACGCGAACGACCGCGGCGAGCGCATCTTGTTCGAGGGCTCGCAGGCCGTGATGCTCGACATCGACTGGGGCACGTATCCGTTCGTGACGTCGTCGGGCACCGTTGCATCGGCCGCGGCGGCCGGCACGGGCCTCGGCGCGTCCAAACTCGGCCATGTGCTGGGTGTGACCAAGGCGTACGCGACACGCGTCGGCGGCGGACCGTTCCTCACCGAACTGACCGACGCCACCGGCGAAGCGCTGCGCGCGCGTGGCCAGGAGTTCGGCGTCAACACGGGCCGGTCGCGCCGCTGCGGATGGCTCGACGCCGCGCAGTTGCGGCAGGCGGTGCGGATTTCGGGCATCGATTCACTCGCGCTCACCAAGCTCGACGTGCTCGACGGCGTCAAGTCGATCCAGCTGTGCGTCGGCTACGAACTTGACGGCGCACGTGTCGACCATCTGCCCGCGAGCCTCGATGCGCAGGCGCGCGCAACGCCCGTCTACGAAACTTTCCCCGGGTGGGACGGCACCGTGAAGGGAGTACGTGAGCGCGCGGCGTTGCCGCGTGCCGCACTGGATTTCATCGCGCGCGTCGAGACGATCGCGGGCGTGTCCGTGTCGATGATCACGACCGGCGCCGAGCGCGACGACACGATCGTGCTGCGCAATCCCTTCGACCCGATCTGAGCGCGACGCTACACGCGCGATGTGTGCCCCGGCAGGCCGCGATGCGGCCTGCAACGATCCGGTGCCGGTCGTCCTTCGACATGCGGCGCCGCATGAGCGATCACCCGCCGATGCGGCGCACGGCAAACTGGACACGTCTGCACCGCTGCGGTACTGTTCCGCACAATTCGCGCCAGACCGGAACGTGCCGGGGCGGGCGCCGCTGCAAGGCGATTTCAATCCCGGGGACATGTCGATGGACACGTTACAGATGATGCGCATTTTCGTCCGGGTGGCGGAGGAGGGCAGCTTCACGAGCGCGGCCCAGCGCCTGGACATCACCACCGCCTACGCATCGCGCTCGGTCGCGCAACTCGAAACGCACCTGCGCACCCGTCTGCTCAACCGGAGCACGCGCCGCATCGCATTGACGGATGCCGGACAGCGCTATCTCGACCGCTGCCAGCGCATCCTCGGCTATATCGACGAAGCGGAAGCCGAGGCGGCCGACGCGCAGGCGAAGCCGTCGGGCCGCTTGCATGTGCATGCGACGACCAGTTTCGGTCAGGCCTACCTGGTGCCGGCGGTGGTGCGATACCGGAAGCGTTATCCGTCGGTGGCCGTCGAGCTCACGCTGTCGCAGCACGTGCCCGACATCATCGACGAAGGCTACGACGTGTCGCTCCAATTGAGCGCGACGGAGCTGCCCGACTCGGGGCTGGTGTCGCAGCGGCTCGGCGATGTGCACAGCGTGCTGTGTGCGTCGCCGGCATACCTGAAGGAACGGGGCACGCCGCGCACCGTGCGCGATCTCGAATCGCATGCGTGCCTGCAGATCGTCACGCCGATCTTTCCGCGCGACCGGTGGCATCTCGACGGCCCTGATGGTCGCGAGACGTTCGAACTGCCGCTGCCGGATTTCCAGGTCAATATCGCCGATGCGCTCGGCGCCGCATTGCGCGCCGGCCTCGGGATCGGCTCATTGCCGATGTCGACCGCGGTGCCTGCACTGGCGAGCGGTGCGCTGGTTCGCGTGTTGCCCGAGTACCGGCTGCAGAAGCTGACGGTCTATACGCTGTATGCGTCGCGCCAGTACCTCGATGCAAAGATCCGCACGTTCGTCGATTTCCTGCGCGAATGCGTGCCCGAAATGCTGTCTGCCGACGAGGCGGCGCTGCGCGGTTCCTGCGAGTCCTGAGCGAAGGTGGACAACGAGTGACGGGTCGAATGACCCGGCACTCGCAAACGCGGTCCGTGAATCGACGTTCGGCCGCACAGGATATTTTTCATACCGAACTTGATGACGAGGGCGCGGCCGAGCTTTCGAAACGGTGGTGTATTGCGGAGCCGGCCGTGGCACTCACATTCCGTCGTGCGCTTCGGTGTCGAACCCGTGACGCGCGAGACGGTCGCATAACGCATTCGCTCCATAAAACGACGACGCCACGGCTGCAAGGCCGTGGCGTTCGCTTCATGTGCATCGCAGCTCAGCAGCGGTGGAGATCCGCTGCGATATTACTGCTGCTTGTCCCAGAGCGTGCGCCCGAAGAACGTGAGTGTGCGATCCCACGCGATCTGCGACCACACCGGATCGAACTGCGTGCCGCCGATGCGGCCCGGGCCGACAGCCGTTTCGTTCGCGAACCCGTGATGCGCGAGATAGCGGTGGAATTCGACGTTGACCTTTGCGTCGGTCAGCTTCTTCTCCAGCGCATCGACCTGGTCGATCGCGAAGAACGCATCCTGCGTGCCCCAGTGGCCCATCAGCGGCACTTTGATCTTCGACGGATCGAGGTAGTCGAGCGGGGGGAAGCCATACCAGGTAACGCCGGCGTCCGCATCGGCGAACTGCAGCGACAGCAGCGTGAGAGCGCCGCCCATGCAGAAGCCGGTGATCGCCACGCGCGACGCGCGCGTCTTCAGGTATTGCACCGCGCCGGGAATGTCCTGCGATGCCGCATCGCCGAAATCGAGGCCCGTCATCAGGTGATGCGCTTCTTCCTCCTCGACGGTCGACTTGCCGCGATACAGGTCGGGCACGAGCGCAATGTAGCCGCAGCGCGCGAGGCGATCGGCGACGCCGCGAATCTGGTCATTCAGGCCCCACCACTCCTGAATGACGACGACCGCGGGTGCACCTTCGGTCTTTTCCGGCGTGGCGAGGTAGCCCTGCAGTTCCTGGCCGTCCGGACGGCGAAACGTGATCATGGAACCGGATGTTTGAGACATGAAACCGCTCCTTTTCGAAAAATGCGATGAGTGCGGCATCGGATCGGCCAGCGAGTGGGTATGCCCGGTGAGTCGAGGCTTCGCTCGCGTTCGCTTCGGCCGGCGCCGACCACGCGGCCATTCTATGCGCAAACGCCGGCGGTCTGCGTGAACGGCGCGTTGCGGCGGCCGATCCGCGCCCACGCGTCGGTTGGGCTGCGTGCAGCGCGCATGTCGCGTGCACCGAAAGCGAAACACCCCGCCCCGGTGAACGGGAGCGGGGTGCTTCGTCGGCAGCGGGCGTATCGCGGTATGCGCAGCGTGCGGCGGTCTTACTGACCGAAATAGACCGAGTCGTGAGCGTTCTGCTTGACCGCGATCGCGCGGCCAGTACGCACGCCGGCCGCAGCCTGTGCGCCGTAACCCGTCGAGTCGCTGTTCGTCACGCGTGCCTGCGCGGTCTGCAGCGCATTCGGATAGTGGACGTCGGACACTTCCGGCTTGTACCCGGCCTGTTCGAGCTGGACGAGTTCTGCGCGGACCTGAGCGCGCGTCAGTTGGTCCGATGGGTTCGACTGAGCGAATGCGCCAAGGGATGCGGACAGGGCAGCAGCAGCGGCGACTGCGTAGATGAACGACTTCATGGTGACCTCCGGTTTTCGTAGATTTCGCGCTTCGCTGGTTACGTTGAGCGGTTGATTGCATCGTAGCGATCGCGATACCGGTCGGAAATACGCGTTCCAGCGAATAATTATTGCAACTGGGTAAACGATTCAAGGGAGAAATGGGGTTTTGTCTGATGATTGTTGGGGTGCATGATGGCGGTCGCGGGTTGCAGTTGGCGCAGCATCGTCGGAGGACCGGATGAATTCGCAAGGCATGTTGGCGCAGAACCGATGGGCGGGCGCGCTCCGGGAGGGCGACCGCAGGCCGATCCCGTTCGGTAGATGGTCAAATTGAATCGGATACCGAAGTATCGATGGCGGGCACGGAAATTCGCTTGCCCAATCGCTTTGCAATTGAGACAGGACTTTGCCTTCATACGCCGACGGGAATGTTCGTGCCGTTTCGCTGCGCGTCTCGCATTACCCTTGGACGACCGCCTGTCGTTTCCGGTATTCGGCAGGTTTGATCCCGACATGCCTGGAACGACTGACTGAGCGTATAGACATTCGCGAAGCCGAATTTCGCGGTGACCTGCTTCGGCGTTTCATGGCCGTTTTCGAGCAACTGGCGGGTTGCTGAGACACGGGACGCTTCGACCCAACGCGGCCGATGTGCTGGTCGACAAGGATCCGCGTTTCCAGGCAGGCAATTTCTGCAACGTGATCCGATCGTCGGCGTGGGCCGGCCGATCGGTCGGTGGTGGGGAGGGACGCATGCCACACTTGATGCCCGAGACGGGCGGGTGCCGCTTTGCCAATAGTTATTCATCAGAAAAATTGTTACGTGACAACTTCATGACGTCAGCGCGCGGTTTGATATATGTGATTTCGCGATTTCCGCTCCACGGCGAATCTTCAACCACGCGTGATGGGGCAGGGCCGCGAGCAGGAAAGCCGCTTCGCCGCCACTAGGAACCGCCGGCCGTCGGGGGCGGCCACCGACCGAATTCGCCCGTCTTCGGCAAAACGCCTATAATGATTGGGCAAATTGCCGGAGAAGAGCCATGAGTACGATCGCGTTTCATCCGTCGGGCGTTGCGCACCCGCGCCAGGCCGAGTTCACGATCCTCGAGCAGCTGCTCGCGATTCGCGTGCGCTCGGGCGCCGATCTCGCCGAGCTGGCGAGCGCGCGCGTCGACGTCGCGGTGATCGACCGGCTGTCGGAGCGCGGCCTGAAGTCCGATGAACTCGCTTTCATCATCCCGCGGCGCACGCTGAGCCATCGCCGCCAGGCGCACGAGCGCCTGTCACCGGAGGAATCCGACAAGGCGATCCGGTTGGCGCGCATCGTCGCACAGGCGACGGCCACGTTCGGCGACCAGGACAAGGCGATGGCGTGGCTGCGCAACGGGCTCCAGCGCTTCGGCGGACGCACGTCGCTCGACATGTCGAGTACCGAGCATGGCGCGCGACTCGTCGAAGAAGCCCTCACGCAGATCGACGAGGGGTACTTCGCTTGACGACGCTGTGGCGGATCAGCAATTACGCGGACCTGAAAGGCGTCGGCGGATTGCGGGCCGGCGGGCGCTGGCATTTTGCCGGGCAGCCTGTCGTCTACCTCGCCGAGCATCCGGCGCTCGCGCTGCTCGAGACGCTCGTTCACTTCGAAATCGCTACCGTCGCGCAATTGCCGAGCGGATACCAGTTGCTTCGCATCGAGGTGCCTGAATCGGTGGACGTCGCCGAGATCGCGGATGGCGATGCGCCGGCCGACTGGCGAGAGAACGTCGACTGGACCCGCAGTGCCGGGACCGAGTGGTTGCATACGCAACCGAGCGCCTTGCTGCGCGTCCCGAGCGTCGTCGTGCCGCACGCGCATAACTTCCTGTTGAATCCGCTGCATCCTGCCGCATCCGACATCCGCATCGCGGAAGTCATTCAGTCGCCGTATGACACCCGTATTCTGCGGCTGATCCAGTCGAACAAGGGCGAATAGGACTGACCGCACGTCGTTGCGTGCACAACGCCGATCAGCATTCTCGCGTGTACGGTCGGCGCCCGCATCGGGTGCCCGCGTCAGCCGGATTCGCGTAACCGTTCACAAGCTGGCGAGACCAAGCATCGCGCTGACATCGGCATGCGGATGTCCGTCGAGCAACGGGCGGCGCGCATATGTGTTGCGCAGCACGTGTGGACTCAGGTCGGCTGCGTGAAAGCCGCTCGCGTGCAGCTAGGCAAGCGGCCGCGCAGCTCGAAGTCGCCGATGATCGTGCCGGTCTGCGGTTCGAAGCGGGCACGGCGCTGCGCGTCACCGACATGGAACATGAAGGCGGCGCATGGAAGCAACGATCGACGAACAGAACGACCACGCATCGTGGCAAGTGGCCGGGATTTTTCGATTTACTCTGTGATGTCGATTGCGGTCGCGCGCTGACCAGCCGCGAGGCGGAGCCGTTCGGCGTCTGCTGGATGACGGCATTCGACAAAATCGACGGCGATCCCGGCGTGCATGTCCGACGACATCGAGCTGATCGCGAGAAGCCAGATTATCTGGCTGCACCGACGGCTGGCCGACACACGTTCTTTGGGATGCCTACAGGAATGGTCGCGTTCCGTGCTAGCAGATACTTCGTGCGCCGATGCATGCCATCGAGCGACGCCAATCACGCGCCGAGCGCGATGTTTGTCAAACAGTGTGAGTCAATCGTCAGCATTTGCAACTGAAGTAACAGTCCCCGCAATTCGATGGTTTTGGACGTTGGCGCGGCTACATTAGCTCCACCTGCCGCACGTCGCGGCGAGGCATGCGACCAGCCGCACGAAGGCGGCCCGCAGCAACAACGTCTTTGGGGAGAATGACCATGAACAAGATTCGCACGATTCTGCTTGGTGCCGCGCTGACGGCAATCGCATCGGCTGCTTTCGCACAAACGGCGCAGACGGGCGCGGAAGGTTCCGCCGGCGTCGGCGCACAAGTCCAGACGCCGCTGCTCGGCGGTGGTGTGGGCGTGCAGGCAGGTGCAGGCGCGAATGCCGCGGGCTCGGGTTCGGGCGCAGGCAATCTCGTCGGCGGTGCGCTGAACGGCGTGGGCAAGACGGTTGGCGGCGTCGGCTCGGCAGCGGGCAACGCGGTCGGTGGTGCAACGCAGGCAGTTGGCTCGGCAGCCGGCTCGGCGAAGGATGCCGCGGCATCGGCCGTGCACGCGACGAAGTCGCACGTGAAGCATGTCGCGAACTCCGCGAAGAGCCACGTGCAAGGCGCGGTATCGACGGCGGGTGACGTCGCCGGCGGCGCGAAGGCGAAGGCCGGCGAAGCGCTCGAGGGCGCGACGAACGCGGTGCAGGGCGGCGCTTCGGTCGGCGTGAAGGGTTCGGCGTCGGCACAAGGCGGCGCGCTGTAAGCGATACGCTTCTCGCCAAGGCCCGGCCCGCTTCGATGCGGGCCGGGCTTTTTTCATTGGGCGCGCCGCGCATCGTGGTCGCGTTGGTGTGCCGTGGATCGAAACGGGCGGTCCGCGCACCCTCTGCCCATTGCCTGCCCGCCGTGCTTAAATAGCGAGGCTCCCGATCGCCGGGCCGCCCTCGGGCGGCGCAGGTCGATTCAGGCAAGCATGTCCGATCGGCATCGTGACGACAGACGACTCCAAAGTGTCGCCCCGGCCTGCCCGGCGTGGTCCGATAACATTCCGAGGCATCACGATCATGACCATCCTGTTTCGTCTTCTCGCGCTCGCTTGCGTATTGTGGCTCGCGGCGTGCGCGTCGCCGCCCCCGACTTCCGCGAGCGCACCGGCCAGCCAGGATGCCGGCGAACGTCGCGGGCTCGGCACCGCGTGGGGCGAGTCGGTGCATTCCGAAACCCGCAAGGTCGATTTCAAACGCGCGGATCCGACGACGCCGACGGATCTCGCGTCGGTCTACTACAACGATGCACTGCCCGGGCATCCGCCCGCGTCGCGGATTCGCCGGTTGCCGACGCGCGTCGTGCTCGCGAACGGCGACATCGCGTTGTCGTTTACGGACGAGAAAGGCGCGCCGCTGCGTCTCGCGCGCAGCGACGGCCGCTGGCACATGGCGGGTGTCGAAGGCGCACGCTACATGATCGTGCTGCGCAACCAGGGGCGCCGCGCGTTCGAGGTCGTGTCGACGGTCGACGGGCTCGACGTGCTGTCGGGGCGGCCGGGCAGCTATGCGAATGGTGGCTACGTGCTGTATCCGGGCCGTACGCTGACGATCGAGGGCTTCCGCAAGAGCCGCGATGAAGTCGCCGCATTCCGCTTCGCGTCGGTGCCCGACAGCTACGTCGCGAATTCGAAGTACGGCGATACGGCGAACGTCGGCGTGATCGGCGTCGCGCTGTTCGCACAGAAGGAAAGCGATGAGGAAGCGTTGCGTCGCAATGCGAATCCGTTCCCGGGCAACGACGACGGCTTTGCGCCGCCACCCGCGCCGCGCCGCGAGTGACACGCACGGGACGAATGTCGAGGGTGCCGTCGGCCGTCGACTTCGGAAGATCATCCGAGGCATCGCGACCGCCGTGTTTCGGGGTGCAGGTTCGTCGAGGCTGCGCGATCACGCGCGGATTGAGGGCGTGGGGGCGTGCACCTTCCCGACGCCCGCTTTCAGGTACCATCCCGACCCGCTGGTGACAGGTGGCATCATCGCCCGGACGAGCGTTGCATCGCGACGATGCAACGGCGACGGTCCGGTTCGTACCTCGCCCGCGTTGCGTCGCTCGACGGCGCACAATGCTTGTCGACATCGCCCCTTCGTCCTGAAACAGAGGAATCTTCGTGAAGTTCATCCACGCGGCAGACATTCATCTTGACAGCCCGTTGCACGGCCTGAGCGCGTATCCCGACGCGCCGGCCGCGCAGTTGCGCAACGCGTCGCGCGAGGCGCTGCGGCAGCTCGTGGATCGTGCGATCGAAGAGGCGGTCGCGTTCCTCGTGATCGCCGGCGACCTGTACGACGGCGACTGGAAGGACCACAACACCGGCATTTTCTTCGGCCAGCAAATGGGTCGCCTGCGCAAGGCCGGCATTCGCGCATTCGTGCTCGGCGGCAATCACGATGCCGAAAGCGAGATGACGAAGAAGCTGACCTTGCCCGACAACGTCACCGTGTTCGGCCATCGCAAGCCGGAAACCCATCGGCTGCCGGAATTCGACGTCGCGCTGCACGGGCAGAGCTTCAAGGACAAGGCCGTCGTCGACAATCTCGCGATCGGCTATCCGGATCCCGTGCCGGGTCATTACAACGTCGGCGTACTGCACACCGCGCTCGAAGGCTATGCGGCGCATGCGAACTATGCGCCGTGCACGCTGGCGGAACTGCGCGCGAAGGGCTACGACTACTGGGCGCTCGGCCACGTGCACGAGTTCCAGCAATGGTCGGGGCCGTCGACCGTCGTGTTTCCCGGCAACCTGCAGGGTCGCCATATCCGCGAGACGGGCCGCCGCGGCGCGGTGCTCGTGACGGTCGAGCAGGGGCGCACGCAGGTCGAGCGCCTGTACCTCGACGTGCTGCGCTGGGAAGCGCTGTCGGTCGACGCATCCGATTGCTTCACGGTCGCCGACCTGTCGAGAAAGATCGGCCAGTCGCTGGAGGCGCTGTTGACCGTCGACGGTCACGTGCCGCGCGCGGTGCGCGTGACGGTCACGGGGCGCACGCCCGCGCACGGTCTTTTCTTCGGCCGTGCGCCGCAATTGCGCGCGGAGGTGCTGAACCAGATCGGCATCATCGGCAACGAACGGCTGTGGCTGGAGAAGGTCCGTCTCGCGACATCCGCGCCCGAGCAGCCGCAGGGCGAGAGCGAGCAACTCGAGGCGCTGGAGGATCTGAAGCAGATCCTGGCCGACGCCGCGCACGATCCGGATTTTCTCGCGCTGCTCGAACGCGACCTGAAGCCGTTCGTCGGCAAGGTGCGCAGCGACGTGAAGGAAGAGGTGCCGCTGCTGACGATGGCGCGCGCGGGCGAACTCACGGCGCTGGTCGAGCAGGTCGGTCCCGCGTTGCTCGCGCGGCTGGCGAGGGGGGAATAAGCGATGCGCATCAGCCAGCTCGATCTAATCAAGTACGGCAAGTTCACCGACGAGACGCTGCGCTTTCCGTCGGCGGGACAGGATTTTCACGTGATCGTGGGGCCGAACGAGGCCGGCAAGTCGACGATCCGGACGGCCGTGTCGGAACTGCTGTTCGGGATGAAACTGCAGACGCCGCTCGACTTCCTGCATGCGACGCCCGATCTGCGGATCGGCGGCGTGCTGGAGGGGGGCACCGGCGCGCTCGCATTTCATCGCGCCCGCGGGCGCAGCCCGTTGCGCACGCCCGCCGACGACAAGCTGCCGGACGACTATCTCGCGGCCATCCTCGACGGCGCGACGCGCGAGTTTTTCGAGCAGATGTTCGGGCTTGATCATGGGCGGCTCGTCGACGGCGGCCGGAGCATTCTCGATGCGTCCGACAAGCTCGGCCAGGTGCTGTTCGAATCGGCGGCGGGTGTCGGCACGCTCGGGCCCGTGCGCGAGGAGCTCGACGCGCGTGCGGGTGAGCTGTGGGCGCCGCGACGCAGCGGCAGCGCGTTCGCGCAGGCCGAGATGTCGTTCAACGAAGCGGTCGGCGAACTGAAGGCGGTCCAGGTGCGCACGCGTGACTGGGTCGATCGCAAGGAGGCGCGCGATGCGGTCGAGCAGGAGATCGAGCACGCGCGCGTGGAGCAGCGCCGCCTCGAAGCGCTGCGTTCGAAGCTCGAGCGTGTGCGGCGGCTGGCGCCATACCTGAAGGAACTGACGATCAAGGAAGCGGCGCTTGCCGAACTGGGCACCGTCGTCGAGCTGCCGCCGACCGCGTATACCGACTTGCTGAAAGCGCAAGGCGATCTCGCGGCGGAACAGAAGGTGCTCGAGGAGCGTCGCACGGACCTGTTCGCGAAACGCCAGGCGCGCGATGCGATCGATCCGGACGCCGATGCGCTGGCGCTCGAAGGCGACATCGAAGCGCTCGACCGGTTGCGCGGCGCATGCATGAATCACGCTCAGGATCTGCTGTTGCTCGGCGCGGACGTGGAGCGGCATCTGACCGCCGCGGGCTCCGCGGCCGCGCAGCTCGGCTGGCCGACCGACGAGGCGTCGCTGCGTGCGGCACTGCCGACCGCGCTGTCGCTGAAGACTGTCGCGAATCTCTTGCGCGACCACGGCGCGCTGCATCAGGCGCTGGCCGGTGCGCGGGAATCGCTCGACGAACGCATGCAGGAACTCGCGCAGGCGCAGGAACAACTCGCGCGTCTGTCTACCGTCGATGTGCCGGAAGTGCTTCGTGCCGCGCTCGCCGATGCGCAGGGCTTTCGCGGCAGCGGCCAGCGCGAACTGGCGCTCGAGCGCGACATTGCCGCCGCCGAGCGCACGCTCGCCGACGCGCTCGATGCGCTCGGCCAGTGGCGCAGGCCGGTCGACGCGCTGCGTGTGCTCGACGTGCCGTCGGCGGCGCGGCTCGGTGCGCTGCTCAACGAAGCAAGCGAGCGCGCGAGCGCGGCGGCCGCCGCGCGTGATGCACGGGACGGCGCGCAGGAAGAATACGAACGGCTCGAACTGCAGGAGAGACATTTCGCGGAGACCCACAAGGTCGTCACGACTGCCGAAGTGCTGGCGGCGCGCGCGCGTCGCGACGGCGCGTGGGGCGACATCCGCAACGGTGTGGTCGATCTGGCAACGGGCGCGCCGGTCGTCGACGATGCGATCCGGCTCGCCGACGAACTCGTCGACGCGCAGCTCGGCGCCACGCAAGCGGCGGCGACGCTGCAATCGCTGCGTCAACAGGTCGAATCCGCGCGTGCCGTGTTGATGCGCCGGCAGGCGGCCATGGACGAGCGCGAACGCGAGCTCGCCGTGCATCGCGATGCGTGGTCCGAACTGGCGACGACGGCCGGCGTGCCCGGCATGCCGCTGGCGGCGATGGGCGACTGGCTCGCGAAGCGCGACACGGTGTTTGCCGCGCAGTTCGAACTTGACCGCCAGCGCCGCGAATTCGCGACGATCCGCGATGCACGCGCCGGCGCGGAAGCCGCGTTGCGTTCGGCGCTGCGCCTGGTCTCGCGCGGCGGCGACGCCGACGGGTTGGCGGCACTCATCGCGATCGCCGAGACGTTCGTGCAGTCGGCGGAGAAGACGCTTGCGCAGAAGGACAGCCTCGAGGACCGCGCGCGCGAAGCCGAACGCGGATGCGCGACGGCCCGTTCGCGCGCGGGCCAGGCCCAGGCCGCCTACGATGCGTGGCAAGCACAATGGCGCGACGCGCTCGCCGACGCGAAGCTGTCCGCGAACGCGGTGACGCTGGCTGCGGCGGAAGGGGCGCTCGGGCTCGCGAATGCGGTGACGGAAGAGCTGGCCGCCGCCGATGCGCCGCGCAACCGGATCGCCGCGATTCGTGCCGAGCTGGCTGCGCTCGAGGCCGGCGCCCGGCGGCTGGCCGAAGCGCTCGAACCCGAATGGCTGGCGAGCGGCAACTGGCTGGACGTCGCGCGCCGGTTGACGATGCGCGTGGCGGCCGCACGGGAAACCGCGCGTGCAATCGATCGTGCCGACGACGCGGTGCGGCAGGCCGAGGGCAAGGTCGCCGATGCCGCCGCCGCGGTGGCGGGTGCGGACGCACGCATTCAGCCGTTGCTGCAACTGGCCGGCGTCGCGTCGATCGACGCGGCGCTGCCGCTGGCCGAACGATCGGATCGCCAGCGCCAGCTTCGACAGGCCGTCGATGCCGCGAAGGAGGCACTGGTGCGCGATGGCGACGGGTTGTCCCAGTCGGCCGTCGAGGCCGAGGTCGCGGAACAGGACATCGCCGACGTGCCCGCGCATCTCGAGGCGGTGAAGCAGTCGCTCGACGACGTCGGCAAGCGCCTGAACGCGCTCGCGCAACAGCAGGTCGTCGCCCAGCAGGCATTCGGCGCGATCGACGGCCAGGCGAACGCGGCCGTGGCCGAGGCGAAGCGGCAGGAAGCGCTGGCCGCGATGGGCGACGCGGCTGAACAGTATCTGGAAGCAGCGACCGCGAGCCGTCTGCTGAAGTGGGCGACCGATCGCTATCGCGACCAGAAGCAGGGGCCGATGCTGCGCCGCGCGGGCGAGATTTTCGCGGGGCTGACGCTGGGCGAATTCGCGCGGCTGACCGTCGACACCGAACGGACGCCGCCTGCGCTGTACGCGCGACGCACGAAGGGCACGTCGGTCGAGGTCGCCGGCCTGAGCGAAGGGACGCGCGATCAGTTGTTCCTCGCGCTGCGGATCGCGGCGCTCGAATTGCAGCTCGCGAGCAGGACCGCGCTGCCGTTCGTTGCCGACGATCTGTTCATCAACTTCGACGATGCGCGCGCGAAGGCGGGACTCGAGGCACTGCGCGATCTGTCGACGCGAACGCAGGTGCTGTTTCTGACGCACCACGATCACCTGCTGCCGCTCGTGCGCGACGTGTTCGGCGCGCAGGTGAACGTGGTGGGGCTGGAGCGCGAGGCGGCCGGCGCATGACGGCGCGCGTCCCGATGTTCCGATATGTGGGAATGGTCATCGCGTACAGGTAGTATGTGCGGTTCCGAAACGCACGCGACCGGTTCAGCCGGTCGCGGGTCCGGCCACACGAGGGATCAACATGAACAAGCTGGTAGCTGCCATCGCGTTCGCGGCGGACAAGCATCGCAATCAGCGGCGCAAGGACGATGAGGCATCGCCGTACATCAACCATCCGATCGCGCTGGCCGCCGTGCTGGCCAACGAGGCCGGCATCGAGGACGAGCGCGTGATCGTCGCGGCGGTGTTGCACGACACGATCGAGGATACGGAGACCACCGAGCAGGAGCTGCTGCGGCTGTTCGGCAAGGACGTCGCGGACATCGTGATGGAAGTCACCGACGACAAGTCGTTGCCGAAGGACGAGCGCAAGCGCCTGCAGATCGAGCATGCGGCGACCATCAGCCGGCGCGCGAAGCTCGTGAAGCTCGCCGACAAGATCTGCAACCTGCGTGACATCGCGCGACATCCACCCGCGGACTGGCCCCTCGAGCGCAAGCAGGCGTACTTCGACTGGGCGAAGTCGGTCGTCGACCGGATGCGCGGCGTGCATCCGGGCCTCGAAGGGATCTTCGACGCCGCGTATGACGCGCGGCCGGCGGACTGACGCACAGCCATGCAGGCGGCCCGATCCCGCTCCCGATCAGTCGCGCGGTCGTTGCCCGCGGTGGCGGGCGTCGACGTGGGCGGCGACAAGAAGCGATGCGATCTCGTGATCTTGCGCGGCGCGACGATCGTTTGCCGCGAGGAGCGGATCGTGCCCGAAGCGCTGCCTTCACTGTGTATCGAGCATGACGTGGTGGCGGTCGGCGTCGACGCACCGAGCCTTTGGTGGACGGGCAGCGGACGCCGGGCTGCCGAGCAGGCGCTCGCGCGTGAACGGATCTCGTGTTTTCCGACGCCATCGCGCGAGCAGGCCGTGGCCAGCACGTCGGGCTTCTTCGACTGGATGTTCATGGGAGAGCGCGTCTACCGCGCGCTGGCCGACGCCTATCCGCTGCTGACCGACGCGCGCTATGCCGGCGGGCGCGTGAGCTTCGAGACTTATCCGTACGCGATTACCTGCGCGTTGCTTGGCAAGGCGATCGCGTCGGCGAAGCAGAAACGCAGCCAGCGCCGGCAATTGCTGACCCAACTCGGGATCGACGTGTCGACACTGCGATCGGTCGACGCGCGGGACGCGACGTTGTGCGCATTGACCGCGCAATACGTGATCGACGGAAACGCGCACGCATACGGCGATGCGGAAGGCGGGTATATCCGTGTGCCGATCGTCGGCGAGACGATCGTTCTCGATACGCTCTAGTCACGGGCTGCGGCTTGCCGATACGCGTGAACCCGCGACGGGAAGGTGAGCTCTTTCGGGAGAAGCATTGGACATGTCGATGTCGAGGTGTCGAGTAGCGACAGCCGGTCGGCATGTGCGAGGCGGCTGGCGTGCGCAACATGCAACATATATGCAGTTGACGCAGCGCGCGCCTCTCGGCCGGGATGCTCAGTCTTCGAGAATGGACTTCGGCACGCTGGAGAGATCGCAGGCAGCCGCTTGCTCGAAATAGCCTTGCGCATCGTCGATCATCACGACCGCGACGTCGATCAGTTCGTCGAGTCGCTGCAGCAGCGATTCGCGCCATTCGATGTCTTCGTCGCGCTCGGGCGTTTTGTCGAGCTGCTCGATGATCGAGTCGGCCGTCTGCAGGAACGGGATTGCCTGTTGATAGTTTTCGATCGAGACCATCGCTGCGTTGCGCGCGCCGACGAGTCGTTCACGATGCTCGTCCGCCAGGTCGGAGACACCGCTGATGCGGGGCAGGACATTCGAGATACGTTGCAGGAGCGGCGGGACCTGTTCTTCGAGCATGACGGCGCGCTCGCGCAGCGCGGCGTATTCATCGCGGAGATCGGCGTCGCCGGATTGAGTGGTGCTGTCCATCGTCGGTATGAGTGCGTTGTTCGATCGCGGCATGATACTCGACGACGTGCGCTCTCTTGTTTGTGCCGTGGGGTTGTGTCCGGCGCGAGGCAAATACGGAGCGCGGTTGAACAGAGGGCGTATTCAATCTGCTGTATAGGATAGGAGGAAAGAAGGACTCGCCCAGGATTCGTCGTGGGCTCCTTGCGCAGCATGCGGTATGCAGGGCGTCAGGCCGAAGCCCCCGTGCGCGGTAGCGCACGGGGGCTTTTTCAAAATATTTTCACAAAGGGGTTGCGGAGGTCGAGGCGGGTGCTTAGAATCACGCCTCTTTCGCGCTAACGGAAACGCGGCGCGGAAGGAGAAGGGAAGCGGTGCGGTCGAGGGCAGGTTGTCGAACCCCGGCGCACACGAAGTTGAACCCCCGCCGTC
>NZ_CADFEF010000043.1:0-28437 GCF_902833125.1 Burkholderia sp. BCC1640
TCATGGTCATCGGGATCATCCCCAAACACCCTGCCTGAAAAACTAGCAGGATAGGTTGATTGCCCGGCTCAGTTTTCAGTCGGCGCGATCCCTACAAGTGGCTCAATTTCCGGTCGGCGTAAACAACCAGTGGGCCTGTTGGCGTATTTATCGGTGCACTGCTCTCGGTTGTGGCACAGATTCTCAGTTTCTTCGCACCGCAACAACCCTCGCTCGAAAGCAAGATTCAGAAAATGCTGGATCAGCTCAAGACCGACGAGGAGATCGAGTCCATCAAGGGGTTCGGCCATGGCGTTAGCAGCTACGCATCGTCGTTGAGTTCGAAATGCAATGGCGAGCATAAGTGGGAGGCGGCTGTCGCGCTCCCCGGTAAAGTGTCTCTGACGCGAAATTCAAAGGATGTCGTTGGCACCGATACGAACTTCAGCACGACCACCGAGATCGGCCAGTGGCTCACGTTCGATTGCGATACGCCGCCAAGACCCTACAAGATCGAGAAAATTGACAGCGATACGAGTTTGACCCTGGCAACGGAATACACGGAGACATCGCGGTCGGGTAGCACGTGCAAGTATCATCTCCGGAAGACAGTAAAAAAAAGCATCAATGAAATTCTCGACATGCCCCTCACGAACGAAGACGAAGTGGACGCATTCTTGATGGCGTTGAAGGGGCTCGGTTGGGGGCTTGGGAGGGATCAGGAGAAGCTCGACACTCCGATTTTCTCGAACTGGAAAGTGGCGGGATATCTTGAGAAGGAGTCGAACCAGAGCAAGGATGGATGGCCCGAAGTGCTCGGCCTCTGGTGCCAGACCTATATCCAGTTGCTGACGGCAAACACAATGCTCTGTTGCGTGCCCAGCCGAAGAAAACTGGAAGCGGTGTTGGCGGCAACCAAGGAGTCGAACAAGACAAGTCCCCTTTCCGATCGCGTCAGAGCCCGGTGCCATGACGCTGTGCTCGATCTAGGGGCGCTAGTGAACGCATTTCCCGAGTCGTGGGATGCGGATAGAAAGGAAATGCTTAGGATTGTGACGGCCGTACGGCCTGTTGCACGTGAGCGTGGACTCTATGTGCACGTTGGACATTGGATGGAAGATCTCGTGCTGTACGTCGCCCGGGGCAACGGCAAAGCCGCCCCCCTCCCGTGGGACTATAAAAGAAACACAGGTTGGCTTGTTAGCCTCTCCATCCATACCCCCAAGACCCAAGTTGACTCGTTCACTCCCAAATATGAACTTCTGGCGGTCGAGAAATATCCGTCCCGCGTTTCGCACTTTCTTCTCGATTCTGTTAGTGGCAACCTGTCCGATACAGGTCCCGTGATCGGCGACGATTTCCAGGGCGTGAGTCACCCGGAGGCATACCTCGACGTCAGCGGGCTTGCGTTCAACGTTGGCACATTCGGTGTCGAAGACAGCACGCCCCCCAAGACGCTCGTTTCGCTTGCGGTCGAGAACACGAACACGAGCCGTGCACGCTATGTGAATTACTACACGATCGGGAAAGACGGGAAGAGCACCCGGCTGAACATCCAGCTTAATCGGGCCGACCTGGCGGAAATTCGCTCCGTGTATGTTCCTGCGAGTGCTTTATCGGATGACCCGGACGGCGACGCCCTGACCGGCCACAACCAGCGCAAACAGAACTCGGTGCTCACATATGGCGGGATCCGCAACAGCAATCGGTTGTATGTGGCGGAACAGGCTGAGCCGTTCACCGTGGAAGGCCCAGAAGGCTGGAAGAGCTACAACGGAATCGACGTCGATGCAAACTATGTCTGGCTGTTCGGAAAGAGCGGTATTGCGTGCGCAACGCACGCCTCGATGCTGAAATGCAGGAGAGGCAAGATTGCGCATCCTTCATGGATCTATCTCGATTTCGACAAGCAGTTCGAGCGGCCCGAGGTCGCCAACTTATGCCCGTGTGTGGACGGGACGCTGATTGTGAGCATGCTGAGCGATATCTACACGGCCGACTACACGATCGATCGCAAGGCGTCGCGGGTTGTCACTAGTTCGTGGGTGAAACGAGGCGGCAAAGCAACCCAGGTCGTGAAGATGCCGATTCCTTGCTGGTCGATACTTGAGAGTTTGCATGCACGCTTGCTCGACAAGTAGCCATCGCGGAAATCCTGGGCTCGTCGTCGTGCGATGATGAGCCCGAGTTAAAGCCGGCAACGGACATACCCGCAGTCCCGCTCATGAGCTTGCGCGCCTTTGGCGGGCGGCCATCAACTGAAGCAAGAATGGGGCGGCTCTGCTGGCTCCGAGTCGCTCACGCAGGCATTTTGGAATTTACCGAACGATCGCATGCGACTAAGCGAGTGCCCCCGTGGATGGCGCCGCTCTGGCAGTTACTCACCCGGCTAGGGATGTGGTGGCCGCGGCAGATAGAGGGATGACCGTTGTACCGCTCAACACGGTCGTACAGATAGCGCCGGGTTCTACGTCTCTTGAGGGTCGGCAGTGGGAGTTCGGCGCCGGTGCCAGCGCGGGCGACTGGCCACCAACTTCGAGCTTCCGGATTCGGACAGTTTCTGACATTCGCCGGTGAAGATCCACAGTCGCTCAAACGGCCAGTCCACCCGCGCAAGCCGACATTCGTCGTCGCAATTACATCACCGCGCAATAGGTCATTAGCTCAGTGGGGCAGCGGAGAACGAGCCCACGAGCCACAAGAAAACGCTATCGCGCCCAAGCCGAAGCGGCTCAAACGAGGTTTTGATACGGCAGCACGAACGAGAACTTATTGGTCGCAAGCGGGATTTTCCCCTTCTTTTCCCCAGTCGCTTTACTGCTCACATCTATGCGGAAGTTGTGCGCCGTTGCAATAATTGCGGCCAAAAACAAACCAACACCACGATCGTCCTTCAACTCCTTCGCCCATTTGCCGCGCCCTCTTTTTTTGAAAATCTCGTCTATCTCACCAGGCTCAATCAGCGGCCCAACTGTGCATACCGACACCTCAACACCGTAGCCGTGGTCCAAGATTGAAACGTCGACCGAGCCTTTCATGCTGTATTTAACAGCATTTGACAGTAGCGCAAAAGGAACAAGCTTGAAGCTGTCGTACACAAATGCATTTCTATAGCATTCACCCTCCAAATAAATTCTAACACTTACGCCTCCATCGCCATTTTCTATTCTAAAAATTGAAACAAGCTTTTTGAGTAACCCATGCACATTAACCGGGTGCCTCTTCCCGTAAGTGGCGGCCTCCGGGTTAAAATATATTGACAGCAAATCAAATGAATCCGTCAGCAAATCTGATGATTTAACCAAGGACTTCAATTCTGGAGAAACCTGATCAAGCTACTGATCCAACCCGCCTACTCCGCTCGATTGCTGTCTGACTAAGCGTTCGGCGATCGTGCCAATTTGTTTTACCAGTCTTATCGGGTCATGCAACGGGTCCAACATCTCCGCCTGACGCTGCAAAAAATCTTCCTCGATCTGAGTGCGAAGCCGTCGCAGCGAATTCAACCAGAAATCCAAAGCAGCCTGGGAAACCGCGCGCCCCTTTAGACCATCCTTGAGATATTGATTAAATTTCGTCTTGTTATTGGGGCCTCGAACGCCATAAACCGTAATGCGTTCGTCCGCGACCGAGCACACAAAGTAAGTCAGACCGTGCTCACACACGCGCTCGCCTGGCACAACGTCGCTCGTGCATCGCCGCACCTCACCACATTTCCGCCGGCAAATACTCGACTCATCAAGTTGGCTACCACTGACAGCGACTCCGTCCACTATCGCGGGCCAAGGCAGTTGAACTGCCCCCGAGCTTAATAAACTAATCAGCTTCACGTGCAATCATCCTGGCAAGTTTCAACACTGCACTGCAGTCGTGATCATTGACCTCTTCCGCAAGCACCGAGCTGCGCAACGCGTCAACGTCACGTCCTTTCCCTGAGGCAACGAACTTTCGCACAGCTTCGACAACATTAATTCTTGTCTTCCGCTTCAGTCGGCTGAACGCTAGTCGGCCATGCTCTACTGCCTTTCCGGCATCGAAAATCTCACGAGCAAACTGTTCGATCACGTCTTTGCACTCGTGCGCCGTCATCGGCTTCTTCTTATAGTCATCTGCCAACTTAAAGAAACGCGTCGCAGTCGGATCGAAAGTTTGTCCAGATACCGCGCAAATCTTCTGATAAGGGTTCGAGCCTCGCAATCTCTCAATAAGTTTCAGCCCTCCGTACTCAGGATCATCTTTAACCACGCCCTTCATATCAAGGAAAACAACATCAAAATCCGATAGGATATCAATATCAGACAGCTTTACTTGTTTGAATGTATTTATCTGAAAACCACCCTTTCGCAATTCACTCACAGGAAAATCGCTTAGTTGATCGTCAACGATGGCGATCCGAGCTAAACCACCAACTTTATCAGCAGACCACGCCGCAATAAATCCTTTCGACAAAAGCGAATCGATATTCGCCTCTTTCCGAAAAAACTTAATCCAACCAAAAATCGCCATACCAAACATCGCCAAGGGCACGCCAATGCTAAATGCGTTGGCCAGCCACCCCGCACTCGCAAAGAAATCAATCACTTTATTTAATATATTGGAAATCAAGATAACCCCGCCTTTAATACATGTTGTTGTTCATGTGACGGTCGCGATACTAACACCACGCGAACCTTCCAAGAAGGTCTACACTGCACAAATTTTGATTACTCTCCTGCTTGGACGGGCGGAAGGAGTGGCGGATATATGCCTGAAGCCGACCTTGCGCGACGTCGGGGCGAGTGGCGGTAGCGGGTCGATGCCGGACGTCGACGTCGCGAGGAAGCACATCGTTCGATGCGCATCACGGACGGGCCCGCACCGATAGACGCGAAAGTTGAATTCCGGTCTCGGCGGGGACAGCGGCCGTCTAATCGTGGAGTAGTATTCCCCCAATGTCCAAGTTATTGCTCGGCCTCTGCGACGCACTGCCAACCCATCCGTGACGAGGGCGGCAAGCTCGTTGGAGGGTTTGGAAACCGCTTGAACAATGCGTGTGGTGGCGTCGGCCGTGAAGATAGCGTCGGCGGGAATACATCATGTCAACCGAGTGGAAGCACCGCGTCAGACTGTTTATCCAGCGTTTCTGGCAGCCGACCAGTGCGTGCATGACCTGCATGCCGGGAAGCTGGGGAAATATCACGAGCCTTGCCCACTGGTCCATTGCATTTCATACAGGTCTGTTCACCGGACTCCTGGCTGTACTTTTGACTTTCACGCCCGCGGCGAAGCTCTACACGCATCGATACGGCAATGCGCTGATCGTTGGTGTCCTGACAACGTTGGGCGATGCCTACTCACACACGAGTCACTACCGCATCCCCTTTGTCGAGCACATCCTGACGGGTGCAATTTCAGGTCTCTTGACGCTCGCGGCCTCATATCTGCTCGAAGATCGCGCGCGACGCCTTCGGGCGGTATGGGCTCGGGTTTTCGGATAGCGGATCCGCTGACTTTCCGAACCCACCGCGGCCGCTTGCGGCGGCGAGCCTCTGGACTGAAAGATGTCTGACGAAGCAGCGACTTGAAAGACCGTTCGTCGCCGAAGGTCGCCTGACGTAGCGGACCACACTCGCCCCTTCCCTGACGTTCGGAGTTCCATCCGGCTAACGGCAACTGTCCAGGTCAAACAGTCACCTCCCCACATCGTGCTCCACGACGCCAACAGCGCGGCAATACCGGCGGCATCAAACCAGCACCGCCTCCACGCGACGGCGGGGCGAGAACGGCAAGGTCGGCCCATAGCCGAAGCGCATGACGATATCCGGCCGGCGCCGGCCAGTATCGCCGACGATGCCTGCCAGAAGCGGACGAAAGCGCGCGACCTCGACGGGCTGATTGACGAAGGCAACCTTGATTCCAAGGTTTGTCGCCGTCAGCGCGAAGCGCTGACAGGCCCGACCGACCCTGATCCAATGCTCGTTGTCTTCCCGATCGCCGACAAACACGGCGATGCCCGCTGACGAATCGATTTGGCGTGCATATTTGTCGCGCTCCGTTCGGGCGTTGAAGAACCGTTCGAACGCGAAGCGGCCGAGTGCGCTCGGCAGCACGGGATTCCCGCTCGCAGCAGAGAACAGGCCGTCGCCCGACGACATGGCGCTGCGTGGGTTGAATCGGATCCATTGCTCCAGTTCGTTCATGAAAGCCGAATCCGCCATTTGAACGTCGTTGGCCGCGACAACCAGATCTCTGACCTTGTCGATCCTCATTCGGTCAGTGATGAGGGTCAAGTGAACGCCGGGCGTGGCGGCAGCCTGCTCGAGGAATGTGAGATCGACGACAGGAACGGGATGCCTGTCATATTCCGCGCGCGTCGACTGTCGTTTGGCAATTGCAGCATGGAGCGAACTCGCCCTCGTCGATCCGTGTACGAATGCATAACGCGCGCCGTCTCCGCCGGGCACCATCTGCACCTCGCCCGGGCAGCCCGTTGCCGCCGCCGAGATGGCGAGGTTTTCCGCCGCGCATCCAAGGCTCACGAACAGATGATGGTCGTTCGGGTCGACAGCGGGTGTGCGGCGCGAGATATCCGGCAGAATGTCGATGAACCCGTCGCCGACATGAAACCGCCAAGGCTGCGTATTGTGGCTGTTGGCGGCAAGTGTCGCATGGCGGATGAGCCCGCCAAGGTTCGGCGGCATTGTCAGATCGGCACGCAGGCGCTTTGCATAGGCGTGGTAGTCGGCCATCGACCCCACGGACGACATCCACGCTGTCGTGCCGCCTGCCAGCAACAAGGCGCCGCCGGCGCCGACGAAAAAAGTTCGCCTGTTCATGCCAGATTCCCGTACGTTGCAGCGGGCAACGGAAAATTCGCAATGCCCCCTTTGGACCGCGAGTCCAAAATCCCCCGTGCCTCAACCTATGTCAGGCAAATGCCGGCGCTGTTGATTTCAGTCAATTGCGGTCGGCTTGAGTCGAGTCTTGCGAAGCGGGTCGTGCAGGCGGGCCGGTCGCTCTTGCGCGCCGTGCGTCTCGAAGTTGCTCATCTTCGGCATTTGATTTGCATCAAGCGCCGGATGACACGGTGGTACAGGATTGGATTTCACGAACGGGAAGGTGATCCATGGACGCGCAGATCAAGCAAAAGATCCTGTCATTGCTGGACCAGCATCGGATCATGACGATCGCCACGCTGAGGCCGGACGGCTGGCCGCAGGCGACCACCGTAGGCTACGTGAGCCAGGGACTGACGCTTTACTTTCTTTGCGGCCTGGAAAGCCAGAAGGCGGCCAATCTGGCCCGCGACGACCGCGTATCGCTAACGATCGATCACGACACGTCAGATCTGATGGCGATTACCGGCTTGTCGATGGCGGCGCACGCACAACCCGTGACCGATCGTGCCGAAGCAGAGAAGGTCTTGCGCATGCTTCCACTGAAGTATCCGGATATGCAGACGCCGCCGATGCCGATGCCGTCTCCTGACGAAGTCCGGATATTTCGCGTGATTCCGACAGTCATTTCGGTGCTCGATTACTCGCAGGGCTTCGGGCACACCGATCTTTTCACTTGCTAGTACCTCCCTATCCAACACGTGAAACTCCGTGACGCGGCGCTCGCATCGTAGCCCCAGGTGGGCAACCTGCGCCAAAGCGGGCTGCGTTTATGCATTGACCGTTTTTGTGATCGGCTTCGCCTTCGGCGCGATTCGTGTCCTGCTGCTGGTGCGGCTCCTGGGAGAGGCGGCAGCGGTATCGCTCGAAGCGCCATTCATGCTTGCCGCGAGTTGGTACCTGTCGCGCTGGAGCGCGAAAAAACACGACATGCTGACCGACACCAACGAGGCGTTGCTGATGGGCGCGATCGCGCTGGCCATATTGACGTTTGCGGAGTGGTGCACGAGCTGGCTCCTGTTCAAAAGGACCGTGCTCGAGTACTTTGCCGGCTTTTGGTCGGTGCCCGGCGCGATCGGCCTCGCAAGCCAACTTTGCTTTGCAGGCTTTCCATTTCTGCAGGCGAGCGGTCACCGATTCGAATCGAGCAGGTGAACGCGATTGCCGCGTGGTTTTGAACGCCGTGCTTGCACATGCGAGGCCCGACGTCGCGCATGAGCAACGTCTCCGAATTTCCACAATAGGTTCGTTCATCGACTGGGTTGTCGAACTGATGAACGAACCTGCTTCGGTGGGCAGGCGATGAACGTGTGCGATGTCACCGGGAACGAGTCGCATCTCGTCCCGATGCCGGCAAGGTCGCGCTTTGTCATGCACGGGCCGCCCCCTCCGCTGCCGAGCTGACGGACGCGGCCAGCTCCGCAATGCGTGTCGCACGCAACAACACGGGCCGATCGACCATCTTCCCGTCGACCGTCACCACGCCGCCGTTCGCATCGCGCGTCGCGTCGAGCACGCGGCGCGCCCAGCGCACCTCATCCGCACTCGGTCGAAAGCACGTGTGCACGAATCTGATCTGCTTCGGATGAATGCACAGCTTCCCGCCGAATCCCAGTTGCCGTCCGTTCAACGCGTCGCGCTCGATCCGTTCCCCGTCATGAATATCCGGCGTCACCCCGTCGACCGGCGATTCGATCCCGGCGACGCGCGAAATCAACGTCAGCTGCGAGCGAAAGTGATTGAGCGAAACGCCATCATCCGACATACCCATGTCCACGATGAAATCGAGCGTGCCGAACAACAATCGTTCGACATGCGGTGCCTTTGCGACCTCAAGCGCATTCCACATGCCACGCGCTCTTTCGATCAGCGGATAGACCGGCACACGCCGGCGCGCAAGCGCAACGGCAGCGCACACATCATCCGCACGCTCGGCCTTCGGCAGCACGATACCGGCCACCCCGTTCAACGCGCCGAGCGCGGCATCTGCCTCGAACCACGGCGTGTTTCGTGCGTTGATTCGAACGAGCACCGGATGCCCGGGTGAAACCCACTGTGCTATCGCCTCGCGCGCGGCCACTTTGGCGTCCGGCTCGACCGCATCCTCGAGATCGATGATGACTGCATCGGCGCCGCTCGCGAGCGCCTTGTCGAACCGTTCAGGCTTGTTTCCCGGCACGAACAGGTATGACCGGGCATTCACGCGCACCGCCTCTTTCGCCGCGATGTCGACGCCCGTGTTATCCAACCCTACGCGGCCCTTCACGTCGTCATCGACCGTTCGTTCCACTGACTCTGCGATCTTCACGGGCGGCTCCTCCGTCGAGTCGTTGGCATCATCCGGTTTCGGAGGCCATTACACGAGGAAACCCGTCACGCGACAACTATCGATCAACTCTGCCGGTCATAGCCCGAACCTATTGCGCCGCGCATTTTTGAGCGCCGGCAAGAAGTCCTCCACGGCCACTCCTCTTCATTGCGCCCGCCTGCTTCCGAATGTTGTGCGCTGCATGAGTGACGGCATTCACCCGCGCAGCGATTCGAGGACCGCGCGGCCTTTCTCCGAAGCCTGAAGCCGGCGCGAAGCGCGCCGCCCACCGCGAAACCGCCGTCAGGATTCACCGGCCATCAGACGAGCCGTGTGCTGCTCCGCACAAATCGGATACCCGGTTGCGCCGGCCCCGTGCACCGCGGCGCCACCGGCGCAATCGTCGCCGGACAATCGGTCGCGACACCGCGCTAGCGCAAACCCGCCCCCGGTTGCACTGTTCATCGCCGTTCGGGTCCTGTATTGTCCTTCCATCCCCGGTTGCGGAACCGGTGCATGGGAGGCTCACGATGCAGAAAAAGAACGCTGCAGCCGTCTGGATCCTGATCGCGATGGTGGCAGGCATCCTGATCGGCTACATGATCTTCACGAGCTTTCCTGACAAAAAGGCCACCACCGAGATCGCCGGATACATCTCGCTCATCTCCGACGTGTTCCTGCGCCTGATCAAGATGGTGATCGGGCCGCTCGTCTTCTCCACGCTGGTCGTCGGCATCGCGCACATGGGCGACGCGGCATCGGTCGGGCGCGTGTTCGCGAAATCCATCGGCTGGTTCATCACCGCGTCACTGATCTCGCTGCTGCTCGGGCTGTTCATGGCGAACCTGCTGCGGCCCGGCGACAACCTCGGCCTGCCGCTGCCGGACATCGGCGCATCGGCGAATCTCGCGACGTCCAAGTTCACGCTCAAGGATTTCGTCGGCCACATGGTGCCGAGGTCGTTCGCCGAGGCGATGAGCAACAACGAGATCCTGCAGATCGTCGTGTTCTCGATGTTCTTCGGCGTGGCGCTCGCCGCGCTCGGTGAGCGCGGCAAGATCCTCGTGGCCGCGATCGACCAGTTGTCGCACGTGATGCTCAAGATCACCGGCTACGTGATGAAGCTCGCGCCGCTCGCGGTGCTGGCGGCGATGGCCGCGACCGTCGCGGTCAACGGGCTGTCGGTGCTGCTGAAGTTCGCGGTGTTCATGGGCGATTTCTACGTGAGCCTGTTCCTGCTCTGGACCTTGCTCGTCTGTGCGGGGCTGCTGTTCCTCGGCCGCCGCGTATTCAAGCTGCTGGTGCTGATCAGGGAAGCGTTCATGCTGTCGTTCGCGACGGCCAGCTCGGAAGCCGCGTATCCGAAGATCCTCGACGCGCTCGACCGGTTCGGCGTCCGGCGCAGAATTTCGAGCTTCGTGATGCCGATGGGCTATTCGTTCAATCTCGACGGCTCGATGATGTACTGCACCTTCGCGGCGCTGTTCATCGCGCAGGCGTACAACATCCACCTGTCGCTCGGCACGCAGATCACGATGCTGCTGGTCCTGATGCTGACGTCGAAGGGGATGGCCGGCGTGCCGCGCGCGTCGCTCGTCGTGATCGCCGCCACGCTGCACCAGTTCGGGCTTCCCGAAGCCGGGCTGCTGCTGATCCTCGGCGTCGACACGTTCCTCGACATGGGCCGCTCGGCCACCAACGCGGTCGGCAATTCGATCGCCAGCGCCGTGGTCGCGAAGTGGGAAGGCCAGCTCATGTCGGAGGCGGAAGCCGAGGCCAACCTGGCGCGCATCGACGCGGAGCAGGAAGGGACGATCGCGCATCCGGCGGATGTCTGACGGAGGCCCCGCGATGAAGATGCAGCGATTCTGGCGTGCGCTCGCGCTCGCAGGCCTGCTTGCCGCGGGCGCGACCGCGCGCGCGGAAGATGCGCCGTCCACGACGCCGCGCGTCGAGCCGTTCGCGCCGGCTCAACTGACCGGCACGCTCGCGAAGGTGCGCAGCAGCGGCACGATCGCGATCGGCTATCGCGACGCGTCGATCCCGTTCTCGTACCTGAATGCGCGCAACCAGCCGATCGGTTATTCGATCGAGCTTTGCAAGGCGCTCGTGTCGTCGATCGAGGATGCGGTCAACAAGAGCCTGACGATCCGCTGGGTGCCGGTCACGGCCGACAACCGCATCGACGCGGTGGTCAACGGCACGGTCGATCTGGAATGCGGCTCCACGACGAGCAACCTGGAGCGCCAGAAGCGCGTGGCGTTCTCGCCGATCATCTTCGTGGCCGGCACGAAGGTGATGGTGAAGCGAGGCTCGCCGATCCGCTCGTTCCGCGATCTCGCGGGCAAAAAGGTCGCGGTGACCGCCGGCACGACCAACGAGAAGGCGCTGCGCGACCTGGACGCGCGGTTCAAGCTCGGGATCCAGCTGCAGGTGGTGCCGGACCATGCGCAGGGCTTCGCGCTCGTCGCGAACGGTCAAGCCGACGCGTTCGCGACGGACGACGTGCTGCTGTACGGCCTGATAGCCGAGAACGCGAGCAAGGGCGGCAAGTACGACGTGGTTGGCGATTTCCTGTCATATGACCCGTACGGAATCATGTTCCGCAAGGACGATCCGCAGCTCGCGCAGGTCGTGAAAAGCACGTTCGAGGAGTTGGCCGTCGACGGCGAGATCACGCGACAGTACAAGCGCTGGTTCCTGCGCCCGCTTCCGTCGGGCATGAGTCTCAACCTGCCGATGAGCCCGCAACTGGAGACCATCATCGAGACGATCGGCGTCAAGGGCGAATGAGATTGCGCGGCTGACCGCACGGATGCATGTAAAAGCGGCCCCGGTGTCTGAGCGGACACCGGGGCCGTTCACATGAAGCACCGCGTTCAACCGACCCGCGCTTCTCCCTGTCGCGCCGCGTCGCCGTCTTCCGTCGCCGTTCGCGCCAGCACGGGCTTCAGAGCGTGCCCGGTATGGCTCGCCCTCACCTGCGCGAGCCCTTCGGGCGGCGCCGCCGCGACGATCGTGCCGCCGCCCACGCCGCCTTCCGGGCCGAGATCGATGATCCAGTCGGCTTCCGCGATCACGTCGAGGTCGTGCTCGATCACGACCACGCTGTGCCCGCCGTCGACCAGCCGGTGCAGCACGCGGATCAGCTTCGCGACGTCGGCCATGTGCAGACCGACCGTCGGCTCGTCGAGCACGTAGAGCGTATGCGGCGCCTTCTGGCCGCGCCGCGTGATGTCGTCGCGCACCTTCGTGAGCTCGGTGACGAGCTTGATGCGCTGCGCCTCGCCGCCGGACAGCGTCGGCGACGGCTGGCCGAGCGTCAGGTAGCCGAGACCGACGTCCTTCATCAGCTGCAGCGGATGCGCGATGTTGGAAATCGGCGCGAAGAACTCCACGGCTTCGTCGATTTCCATCGTCAGCACGTCGCCGATGTTCCGGCCGCGCCACGTGACCGCGAGCGTCTCCGGATTGAAGCGCTGCCCGTGGCACACGTCGCACGGCACCTTCACGTCGGGCAGGAAGCTCATTCCGATCGTGCGCACGCCTTGCCCTTCGCAGGCCGGGCACCGCCCGTCGCCGGTGTTGAACGAGAAACGCGACGCCGTGTAGCCGCGCGCACGCGCTTCCAGCGTATCGGCGAACAGCTTGCGGATCGTGTCCCACACGCCAATGTAGGTGGCCGGGCACGAGCGCGGCGTCTTGCCGATCGGCGTCTGGTCGACTTCGAGCACGCGGTCGATCCGTTCCCAGCCGCTCAGCGACTCGCAGCCCTGCCACGCATGCGTGACGTTCAGCGACGGCCGCGGCGCGCTGCGCGCGAGCACGCTCGAGCGGCGGTTCGCGGCCGGCGCATCCTGCTGCGCGGCCTTGCGTGCGCGCCGCGTGGCCGGCGACGACAGCACCGAGCGGCCCACCGCATCGAGCAGGTTCGTCATCAGCACGTCGCGCGCGAGCGTCGACTTGCCCGAACCGCTGACGCCCGTCACCGCGACGAGCCGCGCGAGCGGAATGCCGACGGTGACGTCGCGCAGGTTGTGCAGCGTCGCGCCGTGCACGGTCAGCCAGCCCTCCGGCACCGCCGGCGCGCCCTGCTTGCCCGGCAGGCTCACCGCGCGGCGAGGTTGCAGCGGGTGCGTCATCGGATGCGCGAGCAGGCGCCCCGTCACCGAGTCCGGCCGCGCGGCCAGATCGGCGACCGCGCCCTCGGCGACCAGCGTGCCGCCGCGCTTGCCGGCGCCCGGGCCCACGTCGATGATGTGATCGGCGCGGCGAATCGTGTCCTCGTCGTGCTCGACGACGACGAGCGTGTTGCCCTTGTCGCCGAGCTTGCGCAGTGCATCCAGCAGGATCTGGTTGTCGCGCGGATGCAGGCCGATCGTCGGCTCGTCGAGCACGTAGCACACGCCTTGCAGGTTGCTGCCGAGCTGCGCCGCAAGCCGGATGCGCTGCGCTTCGCCGCCCGACAGGCTCGGCGCCGCGCGATCGAGGCTCAGGTAGCCGAGCCCGACTTCCTCGAGAAACGCGAGGCGGCTGCCGATCTCGCTGACGATGTCGCGCGCGATCTGCGCGTCGCGCCCCGTCAGCTCCAGCGCGTCGATCCAGCGGCGCGTATCGGACACCGTCCACTGCGCGACCTCGACGATCGGATGCGCATCGAACGTGACCGCACGCGCGGACGGGTTCAGGCGCGTGCCGCTGCAATCCGGGCACGGCTCGTTGCCGACGCCTTCCGGTTCCTGCTCGTCCGACGGCAGAGTCTGCTCGCGGCCGCGATCGTCCCCGGCGAGCACCGTGTCGTCATACGCGGCGCGCTGTTCGCGCGTGAGCGTGACGCCCGTGCCGACGCAGGTCGTGCACCAGCCGTGCTTGCTGTTGTACGAGAACATCCGCGGATCGAGTTCCGGGTAGCTCGTGCCGCACACCGGGCACGCGCGCTTGACCGACAGCACCTTGATCTCGCCGACGCGCGCGGTTGAGCGATCGTTCTGCATCGCGTGGTGCAGCCCGTCGAGCGGCGCGAGCAGGTGCATCACGCCCTTGCCGAGCTCGAGCGTCTCGTCGAGCACGCGCCGCAACTCGGCCTCGTTGTCTGGCGACACGACGATGTCGGCCACCGGCAATTCGATCGTGTGCTCGCGGAAGCGGTCGAGCTTCGGCCACGGATCGACCGTCACGAACTCGCCGTCGACGCGCAGATGCGTGCTGCCGCGCGCCTTCGCCCACTTCGCGAGATCGGTATACACACCCTTGCGGTTGACGACGAGCGGCGCGAGCAGCCCGACGTGCTCGCCGCGATGGTCGCGCAGCAACTGCGCGGCGATCGATTCGACGGTTTGCGACGTGACGGGCGTGCCGTCGTGGATGCAATGCTGCAGGCCGAGCTTCACGTACAGCAGCCGCAGGAAGTGCCAGACTTCGGACGTGGTCGCGACCGTGCTCTTGCGGCCGCCGCGCGACAGCCGCTGCTCGATCGCCACCGTCGGCGGAATGCCGTACACGGCGTCGACCTCCGGCCGCCCGGCCGGCTGCACGATCGAGCGCGCATACGCGTTCAGCGATTCGAGGTAGCGGCGCTGGCCTTCGTGGAACAGGATGTCGAACGCGAGCGTCGACTTGCCGGAACCCGACACGCCGGTGATCACGTTGAACTTGCCGTGCGGGATGTCGACGTCGAGCGCCTTCAGATTGTGCTCGCGCGCATTGACGATCCGCACGACGTCCTCGCCCTCGATCGCGCGCCGCTCGCGGGCGGCGTTCAGCACGGCCTGCAGCGGTACGCCTTCGTCGGCGAGCGCGGTTTCGCCGTCCATCGCGCGGTCGTACTGCAGCAGCGCGACGCCGGTATGCGATTGCGCGCATGCCTTCACGTCGTCGGGCGTGCCCGCGCACAGCACGAGGCCGCCGCCGTCGCCGCCCTCCGGACCGAGATCGATCAGCCAGTCGGCCGCGCGGATCACGTCGAGGTTGTGCTCGATCACGATCAGCGAATGGCCGGCCGCGAGCAGCTTGCCGAACGCCTGCATCAGCTTCGCGATGTCGTCGAAGTGCAGCCCGGTCGTCGGTTCGTCAAACATGAACAGCTTCGCACGCGCGATGCGCGCCTCCTCGCTCGCGACCCGGCGCCCGCCCGCGGCGGCCGCCGATTCGGCGAGGAAGCCGGCCAGCTTCAGCCGCTGCGCTTCGCCGCCGGACAGCGTCGGCACCGGCTGGCCGAGCTTCACGTATTCGAGGCCGACGTCGACGATCGGTTGCAGCACGCGCAGCACCTCGGCATCGGTCGCGAAGAACGCCGCCGCTTCGCTGACGGTCAGGTCGAGCACGTCGGCGATGTTCAGCGCGCGGCCGTCGCGCTCGATGCGCACTTCGAGAATCTCGGCGCGGTAGCGGCTGCCGTCGCAATCCGGGCAGCGCAGATAGACGTCGCTCAGGAACTGCATCTCGATGTGCTCGAAGCCCGAGCCGCCGCAGGTCGGGCAACGGCCGTCGCCCGAGTTGAAGCTGAACGTGCCGGCGCCGTAGCCGCGTTGCAGCGCGAGCGGCGCCTTCGCGAACAGCTTGCGGATCTCGTCGAACGCGCCGACGTAGCTGGCCGGGTTCGAACGCGTGGTCTTGCCGATCGGCGATTGATCGACGAACACGACGTCGCCGACCTGGTCGGCACCCGTGAGATTGCGGAACGCGCCAGGCGACTCGGTCGCCTTGCCGTGGTGGCGCGCCATCGCCGGATAGAGCACGTCCTGCAGCAGCGTCGACTTGCCGGAACCCGACACGCCCGTCACGCACACGAGCCGCTGCAGCGGAATCTCGACCGTCACGTCGCGCAGGTTGTGCTCGGTCGCGCCTTCGAGCACGATGCGCGGCGTGTTCGCGTCCACCGGGCGGCGCGCCCAGTTCGACGCATGCGCGACGTGCTTGCGGCCGCCGAGATACTCGCCCGTCAGCGTGTGCGCGGAACGGATGTCGCCCGGCGTGCCGTCGTAGACGATCGTGCCGCCGCGCTCGCCGGGGCCCGGACCCATGTCGATCAACCGGTCGGCCGCGAGCATCACCGACGGATCGTGCTCGACGACCACCAGCGTATTGCCCGCGTCGCGCAGCCGCTGCATCGCCTCGACGATCCGCGTGAGGTCGCGCGGATGCAGGCCGATGCTCGGCTCGTCGAGCACGAACAGCGTTTTGGTCAGCGACGTGCCGAGCGCCGTGGTCAGGTTGATCCGCTGCACCTCGCCGCCCGACAGCGTGCGGCTTTGCCGGTCGAGCGTCAGGTAGCCGAGCCCCACGTCGCACAGGTATTTGAGGCGCGTGCGCACCTCGGCGAGCAGCAGCTTCAGGGCATCGTCGAGCAGCGCGCTCGGCAGCGTGATCTCGTCGAAGAAGCGGCGAATGCGCTCGATCGGCAGCAGCATCAGGTCATGCACCGTCAGGCCCGGCAGCGCCTCGAGCTGTGCGCGCGTCCAGTCGACGCCGCGCGGCATGAAGCGATTCGCGGGCGCGAGCACCGTATCGGCGTTCGCCTTCGAGCCGAGCCGCCACTGCAGCGATTCGGTCTTCAGGCGCGCGCCGCCGCAGACCTCGCACGGCGTGTAGCTGCGGTACTTCGACAGCAGCACGCGGATATGCATCTTGTACGCTTTCGATTCGAGATAGCCGAAGAAGCGTTTCACGCCGTACCACTGGCTCTGCCACTTGCCGTTCCAGTCCGGCGAGCCGTTGATCACCCAGTCGCGCTCGGCGTCGGTCAGGTCGGACCACGGCGTATCGCGGCGGATGTCCGCCTTCGCCGCGTAGCGCATCAGGTCGTCCTGGCACTCCTTCCATGCGGGCGTCTGCATCGGCTTGATCGCGCCGCCGCGCAGCGTCTTGCGCGCGTCGGGAATCACCAGGCCGAGATCGACGCCGATCACGCGGCCGAAGCCGCGGCAGGTCTCGCATGCGCCGTATGCCGAGTTGAACGAGAACAGCGCCGCTTGCGGCTCCGCGTAGCGCAGGTCGCTGTCGGGGTCGTGCAGCCCGGTGGAGAAACGCCACACCTGCGGCTCAACGGGCGCAGCAAGCGCGTTTTCCGCTTCCGGCGCGAGCACGTAGACGTTCACGCGGCCGCCGCCGCGCTTCAGCGACGCCTCGATCGCCTCGACCACGCGCACCTTGTCGGCCTGCTGCACGCGGAAACGGTCGGCCACCACGTCGAGCAGCTTGCGCGGGCCCGTGGGCGACGCGACTTCGCGCTGCGCCTGCACGCGCGTGTAGCCGCTCGCGGACAGCCACTGCGCGACTTCATCCTCGGACGCGCTTTCCGGCAGCTCGACCGGGAACGTGACGACGACGCGCGGATCGTCGGCGCGCGAGCGCTCGACGAGTTCCGCGTAGATCGTCTCGGGCGTGTCGTGCCGCACCTGCCGCGCGGTCTGGCGGTCGAACAGCTCGGCCGCGCGCGCGTACAGCAGCTTCAGGTGATCGTTGAGCTCCGTCATCGTGCCGACGGTCGAGCGCGAACTGCGGACCGGGTTGGTCTGGTCGATCGCGATCGCGGGCGGCACGCCGTCGACGCGCTCGACCTGCGGGCGGTCCATCCGGTCGAGGAACTGCCGCGCATACGCGCTGAACGTCTCGACGTAGCGCCGCTGGCCTTCCGCGTACAGCGTGTCGAACACGAGGCTCGACTTGCCTGAGCCCGACGGCCCGGTGACGACCGTCATTTCGCCGGTGCGCAGGTCGAGATCGAGGTTCTTGAGGTTGTGCTGACGTGCTCCGCGAATGCGGATCAGATTGCTGGATGACAATTTGCCTGCCCGTCTGAGTGAGTTAGCCGGAATTCACGGTGCCGGAACGCTGCGGCGGATGCCCGCAGGCGCGGCGCACGTGCCGCACGGGTCATGCCCGCGCCGCTCGAGTTCGCCGGATACTATACTGTATATTCATACAGTTTTCCACGAGCAGGCGGGGCAACACGATCCGTCGGTGTCGGCCACGGGCTCGATGCGCTTCAGCCGCCACCCGCCGTCGCATGGGCGACGCACGTGCGGGCGAGCACGTCGGTCGGGTCGACGAGCGTCGCCCGACACCCGTTCCGCGCGACATATTCACCGCCCGGAAGCAGAATCGGCAGTTCGGTGCAGCCGAGCACGATCACCCTCACGCCCTCGGCCATCAGCGCCTCGACGGCGGCACCGATATCTTCCCGGCACTCCCCGGTCGTGAAGCCGGCCTTGACGCCCTGCCTCCCGTAAATCGCTTCCATCACGCGCGCCTGCAACGCGGGCTTCGGCGCGACTTGCCGGAGCCCTTGCGACGCCAGCGCCTTCTCGTAGACGCCGCTTTCGATCGTGCCGGTCGTCGCGAGCACGCCGACCTCCTTCAGCGCCGGATACGTGTCGCGCAGGTGAGCAACCGTGACCGTCAGCATGTTGACGATCGGAATGCCGAGGTACGGCTGAATCCGCTCGACGAATGCATGCGCGGTGTTGCACGGAATCGCGATGAGGTCGGCATCGCCGTCCTCGAGCTTCTTGCAGGTCGCGTACAACGAGATCGTCGGGTCCGCGCCGGTGCCCACCAGGTTCTCGGTGCGATCGGGAATCTGCGGATTCTGTTCGACCAGCAGCTTGACGTGCTCCTGATCGCGCGCCGCCGGCGTGTTGCGCACGATCTTGTCCAGGAAATCGACCGTCGCGGCCGGCCCGACGCCGCCGACCACGCCGATCTTGAACGTCGCCGCGCGCGCCCCCGACTGCCCGGTCACCGCGTACTGCGCATACGCCAGGTTCGAATCCACGAGCGGCACGCGCTGCGGACCGATTTCATCCGCGACCAGCGCGATCTCGGTCAGGCCGGGAACGATGACCTGCACGCCCTGATCGGCGAGATCCGCGCACGCGCGGCGCAACAGCTCGACCGGCCGGCCGCGAAGATTGCCGCGCTTGATGCCGTCGGCGCCGTAGATGGCTTCGGTCACGAGGTCGATCCCTTCGTGCATCCGCGGATGCACGATTTCGAACCGAGGCGACGGGAAATACGCGTCGAAGAGTCGCTTGTCCCGCACGTAGTCGGACGCCAGCACGCCGATGCGCGTCGCGTCGGGATACTTGCGCCGCACGTGGCTACGCACGGCCTCGACGATATCCACGATCGGCAGGCGCGTATTCGCCTTCAGCTCGTCGATGAACGTATGACTCAGGAAGCACGGCAGCACGACCGTCGTCACGCCGCGCTTCTCGAACGCGCGAATCATGTCGAACACGTACAGCTTGCGTTCGATCGTCGCCGCGCTGCCCGATCCCGAGCCCTTGAACGGGTATTGCTCGAAAATCATTTCGGCGTGCTCCTCGTCGGACGACGCAGGCGTCGCCTTCACCATCTTGAAGAACACGTCGGCGCTCCCCAGCGGCCCGAGACCGCCGACGACGCCGAATTTCCGCCGTGCATTCACGATATCCGCGTCCATCATGCGTTCAGCTCCGGCTGCTCGAATACGGCGTCTTGCGATTTCGCGGACCGCCGGCTCTCCCACTTCGCGATCACCGCCGTCGCGACGCTGTTGCCGATCACGTTCGTCATCGTGCGGCCCATGTCGAGGATCTGGTCGATCGCGAGAACCATCGCGACGCCGGCCACCGGCAGATGGAACATCGGCGCGACCGCCGCGACCACGACCACCGAGCCGCGCGGCACGCTCGCCATCCCCTTGCTGCTCAACATCAGCACCAGCAACATGAACACCTGCTCCGACAGCGGCATGTGCACGCCGAACGCCTGCGCGATGAAGATGGCGGCAAACGCCTGATACATCATCGAGCCGTCGAGGTTGAACGCGTAACCGAGCGGCAGCGTGAAGCCCACCACCTTCTTGTCGACGCCGAACCGTTCGAGCTGCTCGGTCAGGCGCGGATAGGCGGCCTCGCTGCTGGCGGTTGAGAACGCGATCAGCGCGGGTTCGCGCACGGCCTTCAGCAGGCTCCCGACGCGCCGTCCGAGAAACGCGTAGCCGACGCCGATCAGGATCGCCCACAGGACGAGCAGGCCGAGATAGAACGCGCCGATCAGCTTCCCATACGTGTAGATCACATCGAGCCCGCGCAGCGTGACCGACGACGCGATCGCGCCGAACACGCCGAGCGGCGCCGCGCGCATCACGTAGTTCGTCAGGCGCAGCATCACCGGCACCATCCCGTCGATCGACCGGATCACGACGCCGACCCGCTTGTCGTGCTTCAGCGCACTCAGCGCGATGCCGAGGAAGACCGAGAACACCAGGATCTGCAGGATGTCGTTGCGCGCCATCGCGTCGAGCAGGCTGGTCGGGAACGCATGCGTGATCACGTCCCGGGCGTTCAGTGCGGCGGTGTTCAGCCCGGTGCCGACCTCGCCCGCGCCCGCCGTGAGGTTCAGGCCGGCGCCAGGCTGCAGCGCATTGGCCATGACGAGGCCGAGGCTCAACGAAATCAGCGACGCGCAGACGAACCACCCGATCGAGCGCAGGCCGATGCGGCCGACGTCTTCGCCGCTGTCCATGCCGGCGAGGCCGGACACGAGCGTCACGAACACCAGCGGCGCGATGATCATCTTGATCAGGCGCAGGAAGATGTCGGTGACGATCGAGAAATAGCCGGCGATCGTCTTGAGCGTGGCCGGGTCCGCGATATTGGCGTGACACGCATAGCCGGCGACGACGCCGAGGATCATGCCGACTGCGATGCTGAAGGTAAGGCGATTTTTCATGTCCATTCGTCCTGGGATGGCACCCGGCCGTGGCAATGCGGCGAGCGCTGCGAAGAAGGCCGTGCGACGCGGATCACGCGTCACATGTGCCGTTGGAACGAATGGTAGGGACGGTCGAAAAAAACGTGATGCCGGTGCAACATGGCGGTATGCGAGTCCCGCATAAGGCGGGAAAACCCTGCTCAGCCGAGGCGGGAAGGCGCCGCGCGCAGGTGCTGCCAGAGCGTGTCGAGGAATTCGCTGCGATTGGACACGTCGCGATACACGCGCAGTTCGATTTCCAGGTTCCACACCGCCGGGCCTGCCGGCACGAGGTCGCCGACCGCCAGTTCGGCGGCGATCGCGCTGCGGGGCAGCCACGCGACGCCCTCGCCCTCCATCACGAGCTTCTTCAGTACCTCGGCCATGTCGGATTCGTAATGCAACTGCAAGGCCGGCGCGTCCGGCGCACGGCCGAGCAGCAGCGCGAGACACCGGCCGAAATAGCTGGTTTCCGTATAGGAAATCAGCGGCAGCGGATTCTGCTTCGTGCCGGGAAGCCGGAACGCCGGCGCCGATCGCCGGTTCGGCCGGCACGCCGGCATCAACGTGTCGATGCCGACGGTCAGGTGCTCGTACTTCGCCGGATCGAGATGGAGCGGAAGCTCGGGATGGTGGTACGCGAACATCAACTCGCAGTTGCCGTTGACGAGCATCAGGATCGAGTCGTGGACATTGGTCGGAATGACGCGCGCCCGCACTTCGCCGAAATGCGGGGCGAGCGCCTTGAGCCAGGCCGGCAGGAAACTCAGCGCGATCGTATGGCCCGCGGCGATCTGCAGGCTCTTGCCGCCGATCCGCTGCTCAGTGCGGATGATGGCGCGCGTGTCGTAAAGGCGGCTGAGCACGTCCTCGGCCGTTTCGCGAAACAGGCGCCCCGCCGGCGTCAGCACCGGCGGAAAGCTGCTGCGGTCGATCAGTTCGGCGCCGATCCATTGCTCGAGCGACTGGATGCGGCGGCTGAAGCCCGATTGCGTGACGTTGCGGAATTCAGCCGCGCGGGAAAAGCTTTGGTATTGCGCGAGCGCGAGGAAATCCTCGATCCATTTGATTTCCATGGTGGCCTTGGAGAGTCGCGGGTGGAGCGGTTTGCTCGCCACCGACGTGATGGCGAAGCGCGTGCCGACGGACGCCTCCATTGTATGTGCTCGATTCGGCAGCGGTTCCTGCCTCCTCGGCCCATTTCCGCGACAGGCGCCGCTGCCGCGAGCGAGCCATCCGGTTTCGACGGCCACGCCCGCGGCAACCCGCGCGCCTTACCTCTGCAACGAGATTTCCACCCGGCGATTGCGCGCCCGTCCCTCGGCCGTATCGTTCGAGGCGGCCGGATCGGCTTCGCCGTGCCCGGTCGCGTCAAACGAATCCGCCTTCAGCCCGCGCTCTCGCAAATACGCGGCGACCGCATCGGCGCGGTGCTTCGACAGCGTCTGGTTGTGCGCATCCGGGCCGGTCGCATCGGTATAGCCGTCCACTTCGACACGCGAGAAATGCCTGTCGCCTTGCCGGTTCAGCAACGTGTCGAGCTCCGCACGCGCGGCCGGCGAGAGCACCGCGGAGTCGGTCGCGAAGTACGCATCGCCGGTGAGGCTCACTTTTTCGACCGGGGCGGGTGCCGGCGCAACGGCCGCGGCGGCCGGCACGGGTGCCGCGCCGCACTGGAACGCGATCGAGTGCGGATCGGCGCCGTCGCGGAACGGCGTCGTGGAATCGACCAGGCGCACGGGGTCATTGCCGCACATGCGCGTTGCGACCTTCATGCAGGTCTTCGCGGTCGACAGGATGCCGTGGCAGTCGACCTGGAACGTCCGGATACCGTTTCGCGACTGCAGTTCGTATGCGTTGTACGTCGGCCCCGACGCGCTCGAACAGGCTGCGAGGGACACGACGGACGCCAGCAAGGCAAGATGGATGTTTTTCACTTGAGGACTCCGAAAATGCGTTGGGCACGGCGCTTGCGGCGCGATGGCGCGGCCGCATGCGCATGCGTTTGCGTTCGGCGCGATCCGCTCCGGCAACGCGTGCCGGAACGAACCGCCGCGCGCGATCACTTCCACTGATACAGCATGCCCGCGCCGACGACGCGCTGGCTGCCGGCGAAACCGCCGTTCAGCGTCGCCTTCAGGTTCTCCGTGATGCGCGCCTGCATGCCGACCGCCATGGCCTTCTGGCCCTGGAACGACGCCGTGCCGACACCCATCGCGAAGTTCGAATCGCGGTCCATGTGCGGGATCGACGCCATCGCGGCGGTCGCGGCGATCCCCTCGCGCGCCATCGAATCGGTCTGCTGGATCTGCTGCTGCATCTGCGTGAGTTGGGTGTTAACCGTGTTCAGCGACTGCGTGAACTGGTTCGATACCGCATTCAGCTGGTTCACGTTCACCGCGTCGGTGCCCTGCGTGCCCGCCGCGACGTTGACGACTTGCCGCGCCGAATCCGCCGAGCCGACCGCGACGACGTTCGAGCGGCCGCCGTCGTTGCTGCCCGCGCCGACCGCCGCCGAATTGCTGCCCGACGAAGTCGCCCCGACGCCGATCGCGGTCGAGCCGCTGCCGGACGCCGTCGACCCGTTGCCGACGGCCGTGCTGTTCGAACCGGAAGCCACCGCGCCCGAGCCGCCGGCCGACGAGTTCGAGCCTGACGGCCCCGGCGGCACGTTGCCGCCGGACGGGTTCGACGTGTAGGAACCGCCGAGGTTGGTCGTGCGCTTGTCGATGAGCGTCGTCAGCTGGTTCGCGACCGAGTCGAGCTGCGACACGTTCACCGCGTCCGTGCCGTTCTTGCCGGCGGCGAGCCCGGTGATCTGCCGGTTGCCGACGTTCACTTCGCCGGCCGACGACTGCGGGCTGCTCAGGCCGTACGCGACATAGTTCGTCAGCGCGCCGACCGTGGTCAGCGAACCGGCGCCCAGCGCGACGCTGTTGGCGAACGTCGCCGACGCGCCTGCGCCGAGCGCGAGGGCGTCGGTCGCGTTGCTGTGCGCACCGGAACCGAGCGCGACGCTGCCCACGCTGACCGCCGCCGCATTCGCGCCCTGCGCGACGGACTGCGCGCCGGTCGCCGTCGCGCCGCTGCCGAGTGCGATCGCGTCGGCCTGCGCGGAACTCGCCGCCTGCCCGATCGCGATCCCGCCCGGCGCGGTCGCATCGACGATCGCGCCGTTGCCGATGCCGACGCCGTTGTCGCCGTTGACGACCGTCGTCGGCCCCACCGCGACCGATTCCGCGCCGACGGCGAGCGAATCCGCCGCCGTCGAATTCGCGTGGAAGTATTTCTGGCCCGTGACCGCGAACGACTGCAATGCGCCGGCAAGCTGCCGCACCGTGACCGCGTCTTGCTGGCCCGTGCCGTCCGCGACGTTGGTGATCTGGCGATACGTCCTGCTGGTCGCGTCGCCGACCGACACCGCGCCGAGCAGCGTCTGGTCCGTCGTGTTGAACGGGATCGACGCGGTGCCGTTGCGGATGGTCCCGGACGCCGGCACCGTAGCGCGGTCGGCCACCGAGCCCGAGCCGAGCGCGATGCTGCCGTCGACCCGCGAAATGGCATTCGGCCCGATCGCCACGCTGTCGACGCCGAGCGCCTGGCTGTCCGGCGCGGTCGAGTTCGCGTGGAAGTACTTGATGCCGTGCGCGTTGATGTTGTCGACCGCGGAACCGACGTTGTTGTTGATCGTCGTCGAGCCGTCGCTGTTGTACGTCACGTACGACGGCGCCGAGATCGTGCCGGTCGTCGGATCGTAAGTGGCCCCGCCGCCGATCGCGCCGGCCGTGCTGTTGCCGAGGTTGGTGTTGTTGTTCACGATGGAGCTCAAGCCCGTCGACAGCGAACTGATGCCCGTCGACGTGGCGGTCGACAGCGACGTCAGGTTGCTGTTCGTGCTCGACAGGCCGGTCGACAGCGAGCCGATGGTGGTCGACGTCGAGGTCGACAGCGACGTGATTGCGCTGTTCGTCGAGCTCAGGCCCGTCGACAGTGAACCGATGCTCGTCGAGGTGGCGGTCGACAGCGAGGTCAGATTGCTGTTCGTCGAACTCAAGCCGGTGGACAGAGAACCGGCGACGGTCGAAGTCGACGTCGACAGCGACGTGATCGTACTGTTGGTCGAACTCAGGCCGGTCGACAACGAGCTGATGCCCGTCGACGTGGAGGTCGACAGGGACGCGACAGAACTGTTTGTCGAGCTCAGGCCCGTGGAAAGCGAACTGATACCGGTCGAGGTCGACGTGGACAACGACGTGATCGCGCTGTTCGCCGACGACAAGCCCGTCGACGTGGAGGTCGACAAGGACGTGATGCTCGACAGCGTCGACGTCGACAGCGACGTCACCGCCTGGTTCGTCGCATCGAGCTGCGACCCGTTGATCGCGTCCGTGCTCGACGAACTGATCCGCCCGGCCGCGACGTTGGTGATCTGACGCTCGCTGCCCGCCGCGCCGACGCTGACGACGCTGGTCGGATTGATGCCGTTGAAGCTGTACGTGACGCCGCCGATCGTCGCGGACGCCGTCGGATTCGGCGCGGCTGTCACCGAGCCGGAACCGAGCGCGACATCGTTGGCGTTGTTCGCCACTGCCGACGCGCCGAACGCCACCGCGCCCGCCGCTGCCGCCGTCGACGTATTGCCGAGCGCGAGGGAGCCGACGCCCTGCGCGTTGTTCGAATTGCCGATCGCCACCGCGCCGTTGCCGTTCGCGGTGTTGTTCGAGCCCATCGTCACCGCGCCGGTGCCGATCGCGGTGCTCGGATCGCCGATGGCGACCGCGCCGTTGCCGCTCACCGTCTGGCCTTCGCCGAGCGCGACGGCGCCGGTGCCGCTCAGGACCTGCGAGTTGTTCCCGCCGGCGATCGAGCCCGCGCCCGCCGCTGCCGCGACGGAGTTGCTGGCGCCGATTGCGACCGTGGCACCCGCCGCCGCCACGCTATTGATGCCGATCGCCGTCGCATTCACGGCAGACGCCGTCGCGCCGGCGCCCAGTGCGGTGCCCGATATGCCCGTCGCGAGCGCGAGATTGCCGAGCGCGACGCCGAACTGCTGCGTCGCGGTCGACTGCACGCCCATCGCGATCGAGCTGAGGCCCGACGCATTCGCGTTCGTGCCGAACGCCAGCGCATTGTCGGCGCCCGCCGAGGTATTCGAGCCCATCGCGATCGAACTGGTGCCGAGCGATTGCGCGCCCGACCCCGGCACGCCTGCCGTGCCGCCCCAGCCGATCGCAATCGACGACGTGCCCTTCGCGCCGCTGTTCACGCCCACGGCCACGGCCGAATTGCCGGAAGCGAGCGAGCCGCTGCCCACGGCAACCCCGGCCGCGCCCGAACTCGTCGACTGGTTGCCGAGCGAGACGGAGCCCGTATTCGTGGCGTTTGACGAAAAACCGAGCGCGACGGCTTGCGCCCCCGACGCGACCGATCCGAGACCGAGCGCGGCCGCGTATTGACCGGAGGCCGTCGCATTGTTCCCGAGCCCGATCGCGGACACGCCGATCGCCGACGCACCGCTGCCGATCGCCACCGAGCCGCTTTGGGTCGAGCTCGACAGGTTGCCGATCGCGACCGAATAGTTGCCGGATCCGATCGCCTGCACGCCCATCGCCACGCTGTTGACGCCCGTTGCCTGAGAATTGATGCCGACGGATGTCGAACCGTCGGCAATGGCGTGCGCGCCCGGGCCGATCGCCGTGGCTGAAACGCCCGTCGCCGTGGACAGGTTGCCGAACGCGGTGGAATTCACCTGCGTGGCGACCGAACCGTTGCCGACGGCAATCGAACTCGCGCCGCCGGTCGCGGAGCCGCCCCCCGCCGAATACTGCGCGTGGGCGCCTGCCTGGAACAAGCCGAGATACGCGGCCGCGACCATCGTCGCGATTCGCCGCGGCGACAGCCCCGCCAGCACTGTCGTGCCAGCGCCAGCGTCCGGTGCCGCATGCGCATCCGCACTTCTCGATGACACCACGCGCTTGCCGCGCGCGCGATCGAGCTCGGACGCCGCGACCCACGCCCCCAATGCTTCGTTCCAGATCGACTTGAACGACTTGTTCATCTCGTTTTCCCTCGGTTTTCGTGTGCTGAATCACGCGACAGCGAACGCGACGGCAAACGAAGCGCGCATCCACGCACGCGCGCTCGTCACCTCGCCTCGCTCCGTTACTTCACTTCGTCTAACTAACTTGATTGCGAACGGCCCCGCACGACACTCGCGACCGCTGTCGCGATCGCACGACCGCACACCGCTCGTGCCAATCGGATACGCGGCGCGGCGACGATCGCGGGTTATCGACTCACGGACGCCGACATCGCTGGGCCAGGCGACGGCGCGACGCGCCCCGCGCCCGCGAAACGAACGCGTGCGGACACCGTCGCGCCGGACCCGCGGCGACGTCGAATCTCATGAGGAGGCGTCGTTCAGACGCCGGATGGAAGCAGCCGGCCTGACCTGCAGACCGGCCGCCCTGGTTCATTCGGGAGGCGGATGCCGCCGTGCGGCCCCGGGGGTTGACGCATGCGCCGCAGGATCGCGAACGCTGACAGCCGACACCGGTTCGAGCGAACCGGTGCGTTGATCTGCCATGCCTTTGATGTTCATGTCTTCTCGTGCCTGTCTGATCGACAGCGGTATCGCGCGACCGCCGTTCGAAGAATCGAACTGCCCGGCGATCGACGCGCACCCGCTCACCCCTTTTTACATCCAGGCCACCGCCGGACATTCCGGATTTCCGGAAAAACCGCCGACTGACCGGATGACCCCTTAATTCCATTTATCGACTGACTTTCTTTGACGATTTCTTGTTGCTTGATGTGTCAAACTCGCATCGACTTCTGCATTCACCGATGCACCTTGTTACATCGGCACATTCGAAGAATGATGAAGCTTTTATTACCCTCGTGCCGGTCTCCGTCACACAGCTGCAATCCCGAAATATGAGATTGACAGCATGCAATGTCACATTGAATATTGCGCCCAAAAAAGGCGGCGATAGCAAAACGTTTGCGTTGAATTCGCTGGTCGTCCAGAACCGATTCCATCCGCCTCCAGCCTAGTGTGCCGGGGTTCGTCAGAACATACCTTTTCCCGGGCGGAAAAATGCTTTTCCAGAGCGGACGATATTTACATTCATACAATCCCGCCGGGCTGAAAATTTAAATATGAAAGTAATTTCACCCGCCACCGATAAGATTTTTCATTACGAGGCAATGAATTGATGAAATCGACCAGCACCGAATTCGGGTATGGCAACGACATAATTCGTTCAAAATCATTATTCGGGCCACGCCATTTTTATAAAGAATCACACGGCAATAAAAACCGATATCCGATCAGCAATCAGGAAAGTTTTTCCGCTCCCTTTTTCGTCGAACCGTTCGGAGCGGCCATGCGCCCGCTCAGCCATGTCAGGGCGGTTTCAAGGGCGAAGTGCAACACCTCGCGGGTTACTGAACAGGAGCGCGATCCGTGGGGTTAGCCAGAATCTGAGCAAGGATTTCCAGAGGCGTGTGCCAGTTCAGCGTGGCCCGCGGACG
>NZ_CADFEF010000044.1:0-28404 GCF_902833125.1 Burkholderia sp. BCC1640
ACGCAGGAGGACAACGACCCCGGAAACCCATACACTTATCCACAACCGGTCCTGCTATAGACCGGTCTCCACCCCGGCTCAAAATCCAATCGGCCCGGTGGCTCAAAATTCCGTCGGCGCGGACAACAAAGGTCGTCACTCAGTGCTACACGCCGCCCGTCCGGCCCCGTCATCGGTATCCGTGGGCCATCGCACTGAATCTTGCCAATCGTTTTACACACCGGGCAGAACACATCGTCGTCTTCATGAGCGATGTGTCTGCCGTCGAGGGCGAACGGCGTAGCCTTGGCTTGGACCGTTCCAGCTACGGTCGTGTGATCGCCGTCGAGGATCATGTACCGGGTCATGTCCGTATCGCGCTGAAAATCAAGCTTGGTCGAGGTAAGCCACGAGTTCCCACGCGACAGGTGCCATGTGCTGTCGCGTACCAATCATGCTGTCGAGGACTGCCAGCCGTCGCGGTTCATGCACGATGACAGACGGCAACGCGTCACCCTTTAGAAACCTACGCTTCGCGTCGCCGACCTGACCGGCATCCAGTTTCGCGCACCATACCCCATCTTCCGGGCACTGCTGGCCGGTGTGTGCGACGGTCCCCAGCGGCAGACGTGCCGTAACGGTCTGCGGCTGATCCTGCTGCGAAGTCTTCTCGGTTTTCCCTTCGAGCGGCAATCCAGTTTTCGGATCGAGATTCTGGGACTTCGCCATCGCATTGACCGTCTCGTCCGACGGCTTCTGCGGCGGGACAGCGGCGTCCTGTTCCTTCTGCCATTGAAATGTGCCATCCCACGGCGGAAGCTTCGCAGGCGGAAGCGGCACGATCTTGTCGATGTCCGGAACTTTGGGATTGCGTCCGTCGTTACCGTCGATGAACTTACCGATCAACGCGTAGCGGCGTGCCCGCTCCACATCATTTGGAAGCGACAGATATGAAAGTCGATCAGACGGAGGCGGGGCCTTGAAGCCGTTTTCGAGCGCCAGAGCCGCTTGGGTGCTGCCTGCCGCAACCCCCTTCTGAAACGCATCGACCGCTTCGCTATACGACGCGGTATTTTTCAGATTAATTCCCAACGCGTTGGCTGCCTCACCGTACCCTTGGTCAGTCGCACACCGACGCATCTGGCGCGCAATATCCGGGGCCTTGTCATGAGGGGCCAGCAATTCGGCAACATATGTCTGCGCTTCCGGGCTGCCAAGATCGGCGGCCTTCCTGAAATACCGCAGCGCCATCTCGGCATCTTGCCCCAGTCCATACCCCGTTTCGAGATAGTGGCCGATGTCGTAATAGCCCGATGGGATGCCTTGTTGGATCAGTCGCACAGCAAGCGCAACCGTTTCCTTCGGTGCATCGGGCGAGTCGGCCAAACCGTCAGAAATCAACGACTGAAGATTCTGGTTGGCCTTGTAGTGCCCGTGCGCCGCTGCGATCCGGTAATAGCGCGCAACCTCGTTGAAATCCTTCGGACCGTCCTGCTTTTCCAAAAAACGTGCGTAGCGAAACAGACTGTCAGCCTGCGGATCAAGCGACGGCAAATGATCGGCTTGGTGCGAGCAGGTAAACGCGAGATTCGCACGCACGGCGCTCATGTCGGGCAATGATGTCACTGGCGCTTCCTTTTTCGTACAAGCGCAGGCCACTAGAGCAAGCGCAATGATGATGGCGTATCGGTTCATGAATCAGTCGGAACGGGTGATCTTGTTCGAGGTTCGCATAAAGCCGACTAGAGATGCAGCGGGGGACTGGTCGCCAGCCCTCTGAAAATCGGCGTTGTTGTTGATGAGAAGCTCCCAATTCTTAAACGCTTCTTGGGGATCATCCTGCGCTCCCTTCCCACCAGTGTGCAGATTCCACAACTGTTGCCGCAGCCGCTTCGTCACATCGCCGTGTTCGTGGCAGATGTTGAGTTCGCTGTCCGCTTCCATGCTGCGCGTATTGATGTTCGCCGAACCGATGGTTGTGAACGTGTCGTCAACCGTCATCAGCTTGGCATGTACGTACACCGGCTCCCATTTTCCCGGCGGCGAATCCGGCGCAACCAGTGTACATACATGTACCTTGAGTCCCGGATAGTCGCGGTTCATCACCGGGTGCGCCGGTCCCTTCATCTGCGACTCGATCCCCGCACGCTGCGCCTTGAGTTGATCGACTTTTTGCTTCGCCTGCGCAACCGCCTGCGTGGTCGCCGGTGTGTTCGCCATGCCTTGCATCTGAAGCGCGCCCAGATATTCCTGCCCTGCGTCCTGCTGTTTGCTCACCACGTCGGCAAATTGCTTTCTCAGGTCGGATTGGCGGTCGCTCTCCTGCAAGATGGCTCCCACGCCCGGCATCGATTTCGCCTGCCCCAACGCATCGAGCATGCGATACGTATTCAGCGTTCCCGTACTCACCGCCGCGTCGGTGGAGTTCGTAATGACGAACAGATACACCATGCCGTGCTTACCGGAATCTCGCCCCCACTTCTGTTGCTGCACCGCGACCGCCTTGATCTTTTCCGCGAGCGGCACCCACCGGAAGTACTGATTTTCGATGAAGACGTGCTGCGTCGCGTTATTGACGGCCTGAAGATACAGCTTCTCAATGTCGCGCTTGCCCTTCTGCGACTGCGTGCGCAATATCTGCGACATGACCGGTGTGTCGCCACCCGGATCGATTCGCACCTTCAGTCGCGTGTGCAGACCCTTGCGTTTCTCTGCCAGCCCCTCACCGGTCGCATCGTCCCACGCCTGACAGAAATTGTCGTTCAGATAGCGTAGCACCGGTCCCGTCACCCAAGCCGAAATATCCTGCCATGGCGAAAGCCCGTTGCGGCCCGTCGTCGGCGTCTTGCGCACGTAGCTGTGATCGTTCGAGTCCCAGTACTGGTCGAGCATGTTGTGCCCCATGACGAAGCCACGTGCATTCTCCGGGTCCTCGTAATCGACAAGCACCATCTTCTGGTGATGCGTCGGTTCGGCCAGTCCCATCGATGCGCTGTTCTGCGCGCGCGTCATCACATCGCGGTCCCGGTCCTTTCCATGCCAGAACGTATGCCACGCGATTTCGGCACGATTGACCGCACTGAACCCACGCGTCGCAAAGTCGATGTTTTTGAATGCTTCCTTTTGGTACAACGCGCCCTTGGCTGCAATATATACATCGCGCGGCCCTGCCGGGAGGTTGAGCGTCACGTTGTGCAGGTTCGCGCGCCGGTACCATTCCTCATCGATCTTGCGCTGCTGATCGGTCTGGTAGTCACGCGACATCATCGAGAACTTCTCATACGCGGAATCCGGCAACCGTTGTTTAACATCCGTAGCGATGTCATTGCCGGGCATATTGTTTTCGCTGAGTTCGGATACGAACGCCGGATCGCGCCAGACCAACAACCGCACCTTGACGCCGGCCTCCCCCTTCTGGCGCAGCAGTTCGCCAATGCCGACTCCTTGGCCGTCACGCTTGAACATCATCGAGGGCTGGAAACCCCAGCAGATGATATCGATAGAGTGTCGCGCCTTCGAAATCTGCTCGTACACATGACCAAATGCTTCCTCGCCGTTCACAAGCGGACGAAAGGTCGCAGCGGCAGGGTTGTATTCGGTCTTTTGCACGAACCAACGGAACGTGACGGTTCCGCTGTTCGTATGATTCAGCGCGATGGGCGTCGTTGCGACAAAGACATTCGAAGCAGGTGAACTGTTTGCCATGAACTATGCTTCCGAAGAGGGATTAAGCAGATCGCCATAAACCTGCCTGTGCGTTGCCCGGTCTGCCGCTGCGGTGTCGCTGTCCGGCTGTCCCTCATGGAACTGGATGCCCCGGTTCGCGAGCGCCCCGTTTGCCGCGTCGCGGTACTCGCCCGGCACCGGAATGTCGTGCCGGTCACCGTTCGCCAGTTCAAGCGTGTATTTCTGCGTCGCCACGTGATGATCGATCGGCAACTGTCCGGACTTATCAAACACGCCTTGCTTGACCAGCGCGCCATCGGCATACAGCTTATAGGGCATTCCGACCGGAGCAACACTGGTTGAAGAAGGCGACGCGAACGTGTTCAACGACAACTTCTGGACCGGTGAATCCTTGAACGCCGGGTTCGTGATGTCAACACGTGCGGGGCCGGCGAACGAATAGCTGGCGGCCTTGAAGTCGATCTTGCCCGGCGAGTGGATATTGATGCTTCCGTCCTGGCTGATCTGGATGATTGCGCCGCCGCACAAAATCCGGATTTCCTTACCGGAGGCAACTTCGATGACATCCGTCACGGACCGGATGTGCAACGCCAATTGGGCTGCCAGATCGATCACGCCCGCATGCGCCTGAATATTGATGTCACCCTTACCGGCTATAGCCTTCATGCCGCCGTTCTGCGCAAAGAGGCTGATCACGTTTAGCGCGGCGGCGATCAACGACTGTCCCGACGCGACAGTCGTGGTCTGGCCGCTCACGAGATTGATGAGTTGGTCTGCCGCGAGATGCACCGATTGTTGCGTTGACGCCGCAATTCCCGCTGGGCTATCCAGCAGCATCACGGGTTCCTTGAAAGCGTTCGCGGTGCCTGTTCCACCACCCGACGTGCGACCGCCTTTGGCCTCAGGCGTCTGCGACAATTCCAGCGCGTCCGCAAAATGCTTCAACGCGTCGTGGCCTGACTTGAGGTCCGCTGCCTGATGTCCCTTGCTGGCTTCCGAGAGCGAATCGACCAAATTCCCCGCACGGGACAGTTGCTGGCTTGCCTCTCGCACATCCAGTTGTTCGGCGTCCGGCGACTTGTGCTGCGTGCTGATCGCCATCCCCTGATTCGCGCGCATCGCACCGAACGCATCAGTATGGAGTTTGTAACCAATCCCCCGATAACCACCCCGCGTATTGCCCGTCTGGTCAATCAGATATCCCTGATGGAACAGGTGATAGGTGCCCCCGGTATAACTCGTCAGCCGCTGGCCGCCCTGATGCGTGGAATCGTCGTGGATCAGCGCGTTGTATGCCCCGGTATTGCCAAAACCACGCGATTGCTGCCCCGACTTCAGCACATCGGAATGCCACGGCTGCTGAGTGGTCCCACCGGGCAGCCTACCCAGCACGAACGGGCGATCACAGTCGCCTTGCCAGTAACCAATAGCGACCCATTCGCCCTTACGCGGCACGTGAACCGCACCATAGCCGTCGCCTGTGTCGCCCTGCATGACGCGCATCCATGGGGACGTGTTGTACTCGTCCGGCTTACTCTGCCGGTCCCATGCGAATCGGCCACGAATCTCGTTGTTCTTGTTCGTCCACGCTTCCTCGCCGTTCGGTGCGCCGACGAGCAAATGCTCAACCTGCATCACCGGCTTCTTGTGTTCGAGCGGACTGCGGTACACGACATCGGCGCGCTGGGCTTCGGTCTTCATCAAGAAGAAGCCGACCGAACCGTCATCCGCATGGGTCCGAGACACCGACGCCTGTTCGTATTCCGCCTGAACGCGGTCGAACTCCGGTTGCATGCTGAACGGAAATGCCTCCGCCTGACGGGCGAACGGTACGTTGTTCAGGATGAACCAGTGCGTCTCGACCGCCAGAAATTCCCGGTCCTTCTGATCACTCTCATCGTGACGCGGATGGTCGTTCAGCACGAACCGCGACCCTGCATCGAGCCAGCGCACACCGCCGACGCCGATAAAACGACGGGCCATCGCGTCCCATGCCTGCGTCCGAATCCGCGCACGGCGGCCACCGCTGTCGGAGTCCGGATAGCCCAACGTCGTCGGTTCATACACCGTCGCCGGGACACCCGGAACACTGAGAGTTTCCTTGTCCCGGTAATGCTGGACCGTGTATGTCGTCGCCTCCATCAGACTACTCGTCGCGAAGCTCGTACCCGGTCGATCCTGATCGAACGAGGTGGACTTGAACTCCATTGGCTGTGCAGTCTGCTGCATCACCCACTGCGTCAAGCCATCGATTTCGTCGCCCGCATTGCTTCGGGAATACATGACATCGTGCGCTTCCGGCAACGCCGAGATGCTGTCCACGATCACCAGCATGGTCTTCGGGGGTTCGTTGTCCTTGACGGGTGCATGCTCCCAATAGAAGTACCACCCCTCGTCTTCCAGCAGACGCTGAACGAAATTCAAATCCGATTCGCTCTGTCGCGTGTATGTGCGTGTACTCGGTTGGCTGCTGAGATTGAACCGGTAGTGCCCGCGCAATTGAGGGTATTTGTCGAAGACGGTGCTGATGCTCTGGACAGCGTTCGAGTCCAGCCAGTAATAATCGTCACGACCTTCGCCCAAGAAGAACAGGGTGGACGCGAACTCGATCTGGTAAAGCGAAAGCGCGCCATCGGCTCCCAATCGCCTGATCTGATGCACGAAGCCGTGAATCGGACGATACTCCGCGTCGGCATAACGTGTTGTCGATTGCTGAATCAACAACGATACCTGCTGATGCATCAGTGCGAGCAATTCGATGTCGTCGCGCGCGGATACCGCATCAACAGTCCAGCGATAGTCACGGCCAATCTTCGACCAGCCTTTCGCGCGAACGGGCGTGAGTACGTTATCGCCCAGCGGGGTGCGCAGCATCAGCAAACGACCATGCTGCATGAGGCCACGGTTAATCGCGTCGAAGATTTCGCTGTATCTCAAACTCCCCGAATCTGTCGGTCCGAGTGCCATCTGTTCTTGTCCTTGTCTCTCAGGTTCGACCGTCACGATTCTGAGATAACAGACGGTCCGTCGTAGCGACGTTCATCGCTCAGACGATTCTATCCGGAACAAGGCGAAATCATGACAGTTATACGTTTGCGCAGTGACAATTTGACGATCATTGACGCAAAACTTCGTCAGACTCGGGTCTCTTGTCGATGAAGGCACGCATTTTCTTTCATTTTCATTTATTTTAAATTTCTATTTAATTTCATCCCGCCGTCCCGCCTGACGCCTATGAGATCACCACCGACCGAGCGATCAACGGTTCCACAATCTCGAACCCGCGCATCTGCGACAGCCATCTGCGGGGAATTCCTTCAATACCGAATTTGATACCTGCCCAGCCGCACGCGACCGCCGCTGTTGTATCTGTATCGTGGCCGAACAGGATCGCCGTTCGGGCTACGTCCTCGAACGATTGCTCTTCCATTGCCTGTTTGGCGGACCAGATCGTGTCCAGCACGTAGCCGGTGCCACACGATTGATCGGTCTCCGGGAAACGTCTCAGCACGTCCAGTTCGACCAGAAATGCCTTTCGTTCTGCTTGATCAGGCCAGACACTGTAAACCTCTTCGAGACGCTCATCGGCCCATGTCCAAGCATCGGCCAACCGCTCCAAGTATCCGCGTGCGACAAGGCAGTAGAAAGCACACGCAACCAACGAACGTGGATGTGCGTGCGTCGGCAACGATTGGAGATGGGCGTCAGGGACCAGTGCTTCGTCGGGGCCTGTGTGCCAAAGGGCCAGCGGCAGAACTCGCATTGCCGATCCATTGCCATAGCAGTTGCATCTCGACCTTACGTCCGAACAGGATGGTCAATTCTACGTGAAGGAGATAACTGACGAGAGTAAAGTCACCTGAATCTGTTCGAGCGGCCCTGCGACATCTCGGGCATCGAGACTCGTGTAATGCCGGTGCAGCACGTCGCCACGCTTCGGCGCATACCCCAAAATTCGGCGCAGGATCGCATCAGAGATGCCATGTCGTGCCGCGACACTGGCGTGTCACGTAACCCATCGAGTAAACTCGGGAGCGGCGTTCGAACAGGGGGATTTTCTTGTTCCAAATCTGCTCCAACGCCGCTCCACTCAACCAACTGGATTGGTCGAGACCGAATGCAGCACCGCCCATAAGTCATTGATTTAAAAGACCGTCACCAAAGGCCGCGAGCCGTATCCACACATGTGCAAGGCGGTGGATCGCGGGATGATGATCACCGACGTGAGCGTCAGGGAGAAACGCGGCGGGAAGTCGGGGGACTGGAAAGCGGAGGACGCGGCGGGCTGAGCGGCCGCGGGGGCGGTCGGTTGGGGCCCGGTACGACCCACGCCCGACCGTCGTTCGACTGCATGACGTGCGCGGTCTCCCCTGTCAGGCCCACGCGCTGACCGTATTTGAAATCTCGTTGAAAGGCAAATTCGAGATAACTGCCGTTTATCTCATACAATTACCGGATTCCGCACGGGAGAGCGTGCGACCCAGCACAAAAAAAGCGAGCACGGGTGATGAATTCGCAAGCATTGAGAAACGCGCTGCAGGCCGGGCCGATCCAGGACGAACGACTCGTCAAGCTGGAGACGCCGCTCGGCCCTGACGTCCTGCTGCCCCATCGCGTCAAGGGACGATCGCGGCTCGGGCGTCATTTCGAGTTCACCGTCGACGCCGTGTCGGTGTCCGACGATATCGAGCTCAAGAAGCTGATCGCGCAGCCCGTCACGCTGCGGATCCAGCAGGCCGACAAGTCGTACGCGCCGCACCACGGGTATGTGCACGCGGCCCGCCGGCTCGGGTCGGACAGCGGCCTCACGCACTATCAGATCGTCTTCGCGTCGTTCCTGCACTTCCTGAAGTTCCGCCGCGACCAGCGCATCTGGCAGGACAAACCCGCCGACGAGATCATCGCCGACGTCCTGAACCAGCACCCGCAAGCCAAGGGCTGCTTCGACTTCAGGCTCCACCGGCCGCTGCCGTCGCGCTCGTTCTGCATGCAATACGAGGACGACTGGAACTTCGTGCACCGCCTGCTGGAATCGGAAGGCCTGTACGGTTTCTGGGAGCAGGCGCAAGACGGCAAGTCGCACAAGCTCGTCGTCGTCGACACGATCGACGCGCTGCCCGCGCTGTCGCCGCAGACCCTGCGCTTTCATCACGCCGGCGCACACGACGAGGCCGACACGCTCGTCCAGTTCTCCGGCACGCGCACGCTGCGCAGCGTCGAGCGCACGACGCGCACGTTCGACTACAAACAGCCGCCCACTGCGTCGAATCCGAAGGCAACCCACACGCCGACGATCGCGAACCAGGGCGACCTGCCGCAGCAGCTCGAAGTCTACGAATACACCGGCGCCTACACGTACCCCGAACAGTCTCGCGGCGACCATCTGTCGAAGATCTGGATGGAGGAGCAGGAGTCGCTTGCGAAGCGCTTTCACGGCATCGGCGGCGTCCGGCGCATGGACGCGGGACGCACGTTCGAGCTCGCCGATCACCCCGAACACGACAAGGACGATGCCGGCCGGCGCCGCTTCGCCGTGATCGAGACGGTCTGGCGCATCGCCAACAACCTGCCCGTCGGCAATCGGCAGGCCAGGTTCCCGCATAGCCTGCAGACCGAAATCGACGATCTCGTGCGGGCCGGCGGTGCGGACCTGCCGCACGTCCGGCATCCGGACGGCAGCGAGGGCATTTTTCAGGTCAGCATCGAAGCGCAGCGCACGACGGTGCCGTTCCGCAGCCCGTTCGAACATTCGAAGCCGCCGATGCATCTGCAATCGGCGATCGTCGTCGCGCCGCAAGGCGAGGAAGTCCATACCGACGAACTCAACCGCATCAAGGTCCACTTCCACTGGGATCGTCTCAACGACGGCGACGAGAAGGCCTCGTGCTGGCTGCGCGCCGCCGCGTCGGATTCGGGCAATGGCTATGGCGCCGTTCACCCCCATCGCAGCGGCGAGGAAGTGCTGGTCGATTTCCTCGGCGGCGACTGCGATCGTCCGATCGTCGTCGGAAAGCTGTACAACGGCGCGACCCGTCCGCAATGGCACAGCAACGGGATCCTGTCCGGATACCGGTCCAGGGAATATTCGGGCGCCGGCTTCAACCAGCTGGTGCTCGACGACGCGACGTCGCAGAACCGCGTGCACCTGTACAGCAGCCAGGCAAACACGCACCTGCACCTGGGCTATCTGATCGACCATACGGGCAACGACCGCGGCAGCTATCTCGGCAGCGGCTTCGACCTACGCTCCGACGCATTCGGCGCGGTTCGCGCGAACCGCGGCCTGTACGTCACGACGCATCCGAAACAGCCGGCGAGCCAGCCGCTCGACGTGAAGGAAACGCAAGAGCAGCTCGTCAGGGCGGAAGGCCTGATGGAAGCGATGTCGGAGGTCAGCGCGCAGCATCAGGGCGAGTCGCTCGACGCCGGCCACTCGGCGCTGAAGCAGTTCAGCGACGCGACGCAGAACAGCGTGAGCGGCAGCGCGTCGGGCGGGCGAACCGGCGGCGGCGGAACCGGCAGCGCCAATGCGTTCAAGGAACCCGTGATGCTGTTCGGCAGCCCGGCCGGCATCGCGCTGTCGACGCAGCAATCCGTGCAGTTCGCCGCGGACCGCCACGTCAACTTCGTCAGCGGACAAAGCACGCACGTCGCTGCCGGGAAGTCGCTGATCGCGAGCGTCCTCGACCGGATCAGCCTGTTCGCGCAGAACGCAGGCATGAAGCTGTTCGCCGGCAAGGGCAAGGTGGAAATCCAGGCGCATGCGGACAACATCGAACTGACTGCGCAGAAGGCGCTGAAACTGGTGGCGGCCACGCAGTCGATCGAAGGCGCGGCGGCGAAGGAAATCCTGCTGACGTCCGGCGGCGCCTACATCCGCATCGCGGATGGCAACATCGAGGTGCACGCACCCGGCAAGGTCGACATCAAGGGCGCGCAGCACGTGTTCGACGGCCCCACGCACCTGTCGCAAACCCTGCCGACGTTGCCGAACTCGAGCGGCAACTACGACCAGGCATTCATCGCGCACTGGGCCGGCACCGACATTCCGGTCGCGAACACGCGATACCAGATGTTCTCGAACGGCGCGCTGATCTCGGAAGGCGTCACCAACGCGGCAGGCGAGACGGGGCTCACGCAGAGCCACGTGCCGCATGACGTCATCGTCAAGTTCTTAGGGAAATCGAATGGCTGACGTGCAACAGAAGGACAACGTGCTGGGTACCGGCGCGGGGATGCTGACGCCGACGGGGTACAAGGATCGGCCGAAGGTGGCTATCCAGATCTGCGACAAGCATGTCACGCCGGCGGCGGACTCCATCATCGGTACTTGCCCGTTCTACTACCTGCCGCTTCACGGTGAGTACTGGGAAACGGTCGAGAAGGTCAGCGTGTCGAGCGCATGGGAGACCGTCAAGAAATTCGCAACGTCATGGGATCCGTGGAAAGACAAGAAAGTCGTCCATGAACTGCTGCATCGGCGAGAGGATCTGATCAAACCGAAAAGCATCGATTCGGACTGGTCTCGCCACGGCAATTTCATGATGCGTCATATCGGGTGTGGGCATAAACCGCCCGATTACTATGTGAGTTACGGCTACTACTATTGCTCCGATTACGGCGCCAATCTCTATCCCGCGCTCACGGCAAAAGGAAAGAAATGGCTGGACAACGCACGGTGGTGGCTCCAGAAATACATCGAGATCGGGCTGTCTCAGAACATGCAGGGAAACCAGATCGCATTCAACAGTGCGAAACCGGGAAACGGTAAGCTCTCGATGCAGGTGAAGCGATACGAACTGGAACTGGACAAGGACGGAGACACGTTCAAGACCTTCGCCTTTGTCACTCACCCATTGGCGTACCTGGATGGAGGCCTGGCCGGTCTGCCGGTCTCGGATCTGGTCAAGATCGGCAGACGGCCAAACATAGAGGAATGGGCCGACGAGCGCACGCGCAAACAGGCGATCGACGCTGGCATTCCCGTCGCCAAGGCAAAAGCGCGCGAATGGAGCAAAGACGCGGTCGACAAGGCTCGCGAGTGGGGTTCGGATGCGGCCGACAAGGCTCGCGAGTGGGGTTCGGATGCCGCCGACGAAGTTAACCGCGCGCTCGAACGTTTGCTGAAAAAGTGACATGCGAAAACACAAGCGCTGGAAGTGGATCGCCGGGGGCCTCGTTGCCCTGGCCATTGCAACATACGGGTACGTAAATATGACGACGGGCTGGGAGATGATTTCGACAAGCTTCATGCGGGACGATGCGCCGTATGGCGGCGGCAACTTCCGCATCAGGGGCAATGACGTGATGAGCGTCAAGCTCGCCAATCCCGAAGTGACGTTCAAGCCCCAGGCCGAATCGAACCAGCCGCAGCGGCCCGAACCGACCGAAGCATGGATGAACGACACTGGCGAGTTGCTGAACCGCATGACGATCAGCTTCTTCCGCGGCACCATCGATGGAGGGATGAAGCGCCATTTCCAGCAGGTCGGCCAAGAGGCTGCCTGGTGGTACTCGCCGGACTGGACCGTTCAGTTCATCAGCACGTCATGGATGAACTACAAGGCTCCCGAGGCGCAAGGCGGCGACGCGCCGCAAACCACCAAGCTGTGGAAATCGAGTAATGGCGGCCAGACATGGTCGCAACTGCGCTGGCCCGAGAGTCAGAACATCGGCCGCCTGCTCTTTCTCGATCCGCAGCGTGGCTACGCGGCTGGCTGGGGCCCCCGCGTATGGCGAACCGCGGACGGCGGAAACACGTGGCAAGCGATCGACGTGCCGGCCGATGCACGCGTCGGCAGCGAGACGCGCCACGAATTCAATGCCATCAGCCTAGGCCCGGATGGCGTTCTGCGGATCGCCTACTATGTCGCACAGACTGCCGCAGCACCGGCTCATAGCGTGGTCGACCGGCTCGACTGGGGGCAGCACGCATTCGTGACAGATACGGTGCTTCCAGGCCAAGTCATCACCGCGCTCGACACCACGCCGACCACGCCGGGATCCGAGTCACGCTATTCCGTGTACACGCTGTCGCATCTCGACAAACCGCAGAACGGCGAGGGTCGCGACAACGGTCACCGGACGGGCGCCATTTCCACGTGGACGAACGACCATCCCGAGGTCGTGCAGCAACTGCGCACGTTCGACGAGAAGCTCACACTCGACAGCATGAGCATCGGTCGCAACGGCCTCTTGCTCGTCTATGCAACCGATCCGAACACCGCAAGCGGCGGCGCCGCCGGCGGCGCACCGATCGACCTGACGTTCAGCAGCACCGACGCCGGCAAATCGTGGAATAAAATGACCGACAAGACCGCACAGGGTGGCTACTTCGACGCGCAAACCAACACGCTGTACTGGCTGCATGCCTATACGCTGAAGAAACGGACCTTCTGATCGCGCGCTGAACCCTCGGTGGCCAGCCCTCGCTGCGGCCGCTCGATCGTCAAGATCGCGAACCGCAGCGACATGTCTCGCGCACGACGGCCTTGGTCGCACACACATCACCGGCCACGGTGCCGCCCCTCACTCACCGCGACGCGGCTCGAACACGAACGGTTGTGTCAGCAAGAAAGGATTCGCGGTCGCGCCCGTCTGCGTGCAGGTGGCGTGCGTCATCGCTTCGACTGCCGCGCGATCCGCGGCCGTGTTGCGACTGCTCGTCGTGATCGTGACGTTCTGCGCTTCGCCCGACGTCGTCATCAGCGCGCGCACGAGCACGGTGACGGGACGCGTGAGCGGCTTCGCGCTATCGGGGTAGACGGCACGCGGAATGTGGCACGTCAGCTTGCTGTCCTGCGACGACGACATCATCGCGCAGCCGGAAAACAGCAGGGCGACAGCGGGCAGGATCAGGTAGGTCGAGCGAATAGTCATGGTCGAATATCGTTCTTCAACACTGTTCTGGAGGAGCGCCGCACGCCGGCCGGTATCGTCCGGGATGCACCGCATTGCGCCGCGGCCCTCGGACCGGCGCCCCGTGACGGCCGCGCGACCGAAGGCTGTCCGATCGCGATCCTGCTTGGCGGTTCCCGGAGATCCGGGCGCTGCGCTCGCGCCGGGCGGCCCACACCAGGCGACCTTGCATGCGAACGCTTTCGCGCATTGTGCACGTGCCACCTCGCGCGTGGCGGCGATTTGACAATGGTTGACGCGAATCCTGCCGGATTCGGCGGCGATCCATTCCCTGCGGGAAGCAATCGCCGCACCGTCCCGTGCCGCCATCGCTCGCCTACCTCACCGCGATCCGACCAGCGCCGGGATTCCCCGCCCGGCGCCGCGCGGCGTCACTCGGAATCGTCGTCCGAGTCGTCTTCGTCCGCGTTGGCCGGGACTTCCCCGTACTTCGCGACGACGGCCGCCTTGAACGCTTTCAGCTCCGGCTGCTGATCGCACAGCTTGTACAGCGACGCGAGCTGCTGCGGCCAGTCCTTCAACTCCTTCGCGAACACATGCAGGCGCGCGACCGTATCGAGCGCGTCGGCTTCGCGACCGGCCAGCGCCTGCAGCACCGCATAGCGGCGCAGCACCGTCTCGCCGGGCAGCAGCGCGATCGCGCGCTCATGCGCGACGAGCTTGAGCGGCAGGTTGTCCGGCGAAATCGCCAGCAGCGTGGCCGCCCCGTAGTCGCCCCACGCGCCGAACAGCAGCGACGGCGCATCGCGGTACTGTGCGGCCGGATCGCTGCCGTAATACAACACTTCCGCGCGCTGGTAGTCGCGCAGCACGGGCACCGCCGCCAGCACGCCGCCGAACGACAGCACCGCGAACAGCCCGAACGCCGCGCGGCCCGGCAGGATGCGCAGCGGCTTCACCTCGAGCAGGCCGATCACGAACATCGCCGGCAGCAGGAAGAACATGTACTGCTGCGGATATTCGACGAGCGCATGCATCAACAGGATGCCGATCAGCGCGAGGCCGAACACGCGCGTGCTCGATTGCGGCGCGCGCACCGCGCGCACGAACCATGTCACGAGCGCGACGACGAGCACGCCGAGACCGACGAGGCCGGACTTCGCGAGCAGGTCAATGAAGATGTCGTGCGAGTTGTTCGCGATCTCGACACCGCCGAGGGTGCGCACGAGCGCGAACTGGTGCGACGGGAACTCGCCCCAACCGACGCCGAGCACCGGATGCTCGCGGAACATCGCGAGCCCGTACTTCCACAGCGCGAGGCGCGGCGCGATCTGCCCCGCGTCGCGCATTCGGTCGGCCGCCGACTCGGCGAGCCCCAGATGGAAATGCACGTTGGCCCAGCGCACCGCGACATTCACCGCAACGAAGGCCACTGCGAGCGCGACCGGGATCACCCATGCGCGGCGGTTGCCCGGCGCGCGGCGCGACTCGAGCCACGCCATCCAGAAACCCGCGACGACCAGCACCGCAACCTGCAGCCACGGGCCGCGCGACACAGTCAACGCGAGCCCGACCGACAGCACGATCGACAGCGCGAGCCACGCCCATACCGCGAGCCGGCGCGTCTGCACCAGATACAGCGCGCCCGCGAGCGCGAACGCGATGTAGGTCGCCAGGTGGTTCGCCTGCGCCATGTTGCCGTACGGACGGCGATCGACCGCGATGTTGTACACCACCACGAACGGCGACACCGCGGATTCGAGATGGAACAACTGCACGACCTGGCTCGCGACCGCGAGCATCCCGCCGAGCAGCAGCGCGCCGGACATCATGCGCGCGGCGACTTCGGCGAGCCCCTCGCGCGCGAGCGTGTACCCGGCCTGCATCGCGACCAGCGCGGCGGCCAGATAGCCGACCGCCAGCCAGTTCATCGACGGCACCTTCAGCGGCATGAGCGCGACCTGCGCGATCAGCACCGCCGCGAACCCGAGCGGCGCGACGAACGCGGCCGGCGCGGCGAACGGCTCCGCCGGACGGCCCGTGCGTGCAAGCAGCACGACGGAGAGACCCACCAGCAGATACAGCACTAGCGCGGCAAACTCGGAATAGAAGGTCGGGATCGGATACGTGTGATTCGTGATCGAGTACGGCACGATCAGGGCGACAGCCAGCGCAACGAGCGGCAACGAACGGGAAAAAGTAGAAGGCATGAGCGAACCGGATGTCAGCAACCGGCGCACTATACAAAACTTTCCCCCCTCTGTGCGGCCCCGTCGTGCCATCACCCATGCCGTGGAGCGGGCGCAGCCGGCCGGCGGACACCGCGCCATGCACGCGGCCACGGACTTGCCGGCATGCCCCCGGCACTACGCGCGGCACTCCGCCGGCGCATATTGCGCGGGCAACGTCGCGGCTTCCGCCGGCAACGGGCCCGCTCCCGGCGCCGGGAGCGACGACGCAGACTTGCCGGCGGCAAAACACTCCCATGCGATTGCACCCGCCTGCATCGCGCCCTTTTTCAGCGGCACGCGCGCGGTCGGCGTGTCGGCCTTGTCCGGGGCGGACGGCACCAGGACGAGCGTATTCGCACCGGCCGCGGCGACGCGGGGGGTGAACGCCACCGTGATCTGGCCGGTGTCGCCGTCGATGGCGACGGATTCGACGTTGCGGGTGGCGGCCGGCGGGCTGTAGCCGCCGTCGAGGCCCGCGCCGCTCGCGGCGTTGTCGGCAACGGCGAGCCGCGCGGACGAAGCGAGCGCGAGCCCCTCGCCGACACGCGACCGCGCGAGGTAATCCTGGTACGCGGGAATCGCATAGGCAGCGATCACGCCGACGATCGCGAGCACGATCATCAGCTCGATCAGCGTGAAGCCGGCCGGCCGCCAGCGCGGCACCGGCCGGCTCGCGCGCCGCAGATCGGCGGCGATGCGACGGAACAGGGAAACGGAAAAGGCTTCGAACATGACTGGCTCCGGAAACGAAAAACGCCTGCCGAATCAGGCAGGCGTTTCGATCGTAGCCAGCGGGCCGCGGCCCCGGCAGTCGGCCGGACGGCCAACGTCAATGCGCGTGCATGGCGCTGCGGCGGCGCCGGAGCGTGTAACCGGCGGCGACGACGAACAGCGCGCCGGCGATGCTCGCGCCGTAGATCGCCGCCGGCGTATCGAGCACCGGCCAGCGGTCGCCGATCGGGTCGTGCACCATCAGCCCGCCGGCGATCCAGCCCAGCAGCCCGGCACCGAGCGCCACGACGATCGGAAACCGGTCGAGCAGCTTCAGCACCAGCGTGCTGCCCCACACGATGATCGGCACACTGACGACGAGCCCGAAGATCACCAGCGCCAGCCGGTGCGACGGATCGGCCTGTTCGGCCGCGCCGGCGATCGCGATCACGTTGTCGAGGCTCATCACCGCGTCGGCGATCACGATCGTCTTCACCGCATCCCACAGCCGGTCGGCCGGCTTCACGTTGTCGTGTGCGTCGGCGTCGGGCGCCATCAGCTTGACGCCGATCCACAACAGCAGCAGGCCACCGCCGAACTTCAGGAACGGCACGTCGAGCAGCACGACCGCGAACGCGATCAGCGCGACCCGCAGCAGGATCGCGCCGGCCGTGCCCCACACGACGCCGCGCAACCGTTGGTTGGCCGGCAGGTTGCGGCACGCGAGCGCGATCACGACCGCGTTGTCGCCGCCGAGGAGGATGTCGATGATGACGATCTGAAACACCGCGCCCCAGTGGAGCGACGTCAGGAATTCAAGCATGAGCGGTATCGGGTGCGGGGCAACGGCTGTCGGACAGGCGCGCCGGGTGAACGCCGGGACATGCATCGCGCATGCCCGGTGCTTACAAATTCATTGCGCGAGCATAACAAAAAAACGCCGGCGAGGCCGGCGTTTTTTGCAGGACGAACCACGCGGAAATTACAGCGCCTTCTTCAGCAGGCGGCCCATTTCCGACGGGTTGCGCGTGACGGTGATGCCGCACGCTTCCATGATTTCCAGCTTCGCTTCGGCCGTATCCGCACCGCCCGAGATCAGCGCGCCGGCGTGGCCCATGCGCTTGCCCGGAGGCGCCGTGACGCCAGCGATGAAGCCGACGACCGGCTTCTTCATGTTGTCCTTGATCCACTGAGCGGCGTTGGCTTCGTCCGGACCGCCGATTTCGCCGATCATCACGACCGCGTCCGTATCCGGATCGTCGTTGAACATCTTCATCACATCGATGTGCTTCAGACCGTTGATCGGGTCGCCGCCGATACCGACTGCCGACGACTGGCCGAGGCCCAGTGCCGTCAGCTGAGCAACGGCTTCATACGTCAGCGTGCCCGAACGCGACACGACGCCGATGCGGCCCTTGCGGTGGATGTGGCCCGGCATGATGCCGATCTTCAGTTCGTCCGGCGTGATCGTGCCCGGGCAGTTCGGCCCGAGCAGCAGCGTCTTGCGGCCTTCGCGACGCATGCGGTCCTTCACTTCGATCATGTCGCGCACGGGGATGCCTTCCGTGATGCAGATCGCGAGATCGAGGTCGGCTTCGACCGCTTCCCAGATCGCAGCGGCTGCGCCTGCCGGCGGAACGTAGATGACCGACACGGTCGCGCCGGTTTCTGCCTTCGCTTCCTTGACGCTCGCGTAGATCGGAATGCCTTCGAAGTCTTCGCCGGCCTTCTTCGGGTTCACGCCCGCGACGAATGCTTCGCGGCCGTTTGCGTATTCACGGCAGGCGCGCGTATGGAACTGACCGGTTTTGCCGGTAATGCCCTGCGTGATGACCTTCGTGTCCTTGTTGATCAGAATCGACATGTATTTTGACCTCTGTTCGATTGGCGTCGCGTATCTGCCGCGCCGCCATGCGTATTCGATAGCGTTACTTGCCTTCGGCAGCCGCGACGACCTTCTGCGCAGCCTCTTCCATGCTGTCCGCCGAGATGATCGGCAGGCCCGAATCGGCCAGCATCTTCTTGCCAAGGTCCTCGTTCGTGCCCTTCATGCGCACGACGAGCGGCACGTTCAGGTTCACGGCCTTCGAACCGGCGATCACGCCTTCCGCGATCACGTCGCAGCGCATGATGCCGCCGAAGATGTTCACGAGGATCGCCTTCAGGTCCGGGTTCTTCAGCATCAGCTTGAACGCTTCGGTGACCTTCTCGGTCGTCGCGCCACCGCCGACGTCCAGGAAGTTCGCCGGCTCGCCGCCGAACAGCTTGATCGTGTCCATCGTCGCCATCGCGAGGCCTGCGCCGTTCACGAGGCAGCCGATGTTGCCGTCGAGCGAGATGTACGCGAGGTCGAACTTCGACGCTTCGATTTCAGCCGGATCTTCTTCGTCCAGGTCGCGGTACGCGACGATTTCCGGATGGCGGAACAGCGCGTTCGAGTCGAAGTTGAACTTCGCATCGAGTGCGATGACCTTGCCGTCGCCGGAGACGTTCAGCGGGTTGATTTCAGCCAGCGATGCGTCGGTTTCCCAGAATGCCTTGTACAGGCCTTGCAGGATGGCGCGCGCTTGCGGAATCGAAGCAGCCGGCACGCCGATCTTCGCGGCGAGGTCGTCGGCCTGGGCGTCGAGCAGACCGGTCGACGGCTCGACGATGACCTTATGGATCAGTTCCGGGTGCTTTTCGGCAACTTCTTCGATGTCCATGCCGCCTTCGCTCGAACCCATCAGAACGATCTTTTGCGACACGCGATCAACGACGAGGCTGACGTACAGTTCCTGCTTGATGTCGGCGCCTTCTTCGATCATCAGGCGGTTGACCTTCTGGCCTTCCGGACCGGTCTGGTGCGTGACGAGCTGCATGCCGAGGATCTGATTCGCATATTCGCGAACCTGCTCGATCGACTTCGCCACCTTCACGCCGCCGCCCTTGCCACGGCCACCCGCGTGAATCTGAGCCTTCACGACCCACACCGGGCCGCCCAGCTCTTCTGCCACCTTGACGGCCTCTTCAACCGAGAACGCCGGCTTGCCGCGCGGTACCGCGACTCCGAATTTCCGCAGGATTTCCTTACCCTGGTACTCGTGAATCTTCATGCGTGATTCCCTTCAGTCTGAGAGTTGGATGAAATGTCGCTTAAGACGCTTCTTCGAATGATTTCCGTTCATTCCTTCGTGCTGCCCTCACCGGGCAAGTCCGGCCGGTTCGTGCCATACCAGCGCGGGTAGTACTGCCGCACGACCTCGCCGTCGAACCGCAACGCCCGGCAGCGGCCGAGCTGGAAAGGCGGTTCGGCGTGCTCGCCGTCATGGTCCGGTCCTTCGCCTCCCTCCTCGCGCACGTTCCATACGTCACCGGCGAACGCCTGGATCGCTGCCGTCGGCAGCACGGCGCACAGTTCGGTGAGATGGGAACAGCCTGCGACGCCGGCGAGCAGCCGGTTCGCGTTGCGGCGGAAATTGCGGAAGAGATTGAGCCCGATGAGGGCACGATAGGCGGGAGGGGCGGATTGACAGTGACCGGGATAGGGAACCCACTCCGAAGACGCTTCGGCGTCGACGACATTGAGGTCACGATCGATAGTCACGCGCAGCCAGAGTTCGTGGATCGGCAGGCCTTGGGGCCGGATGCCCGACGCAAGCGCGACATCGCGCGGCTTGTGGTCGGTCAGGCAGGCTTCGATGTCCCACAAGCCGTCGCCGCGCTCGTAGGCTTCCGCTCGGATTGCGCGTCGATGTCGCAACTGACGGGGCACGGGCTCGGATAGCGGCATGCTGGAGGTTGAGGCCGAAGAGGAAAACCCGTGGATTTTAGCATATTGGGTATTTGAGGCATCCGGCCGCGACGGCGGGTATTCCCGCCTGTCCGGAAACGGTTGCGTTGCAGCAAAATCGCGCGCAGCGCGCGCGACCGAACCGGTCAGTCGTCGATCGGGAAATCGTCGCCGACCTTCAGCAACTTCACGATGGTCGAGCTCGAGAAGCCGCGCGCTGCAAGGAAGCGCGCCTGCTTCGCGCGCTCGGCGGGCGTTTGCGGCAGTGCACCGAATTTCTTGCGCCAGACGGCCTGCGCGCGTGCCCACTCGGTCTCGCGCAATTGCGCATTCACTTCCTCGACGAGACTGTCGCCGACCGCATGACGCTTCAGTTCGCTGACGATGCGCGCGACGCCGACGCGCGATGCGCGGCGATGCACGAGGCTCTCGGCAAAGCGTGCGTCGGACAGCCAGCCTTCCTTTTCCAGTGCATCGAGCACCGGCTCGACGGATTCGTCCTCACCGACGTACGGTGCGAGCTTGCGCGCGAGTTCGGCCCGGCTGTACTCGCGCCGGGACAAATAGCCGAGCGCGCGGCCCTTCAGCGAACGCAGCGGTTTCGACGACTTGCGCTCGGCGGCACCGGATGCGTCACCTGAAGCAGTGTCGGCGGAACCGCCGGACGCACGGCGCGTGCGACGCGGATGCTGGCTACTGCGCGTATACACATCTTCCTTGACCGACGCAGACGCATCGGCCGCGCGCTCGCCCGGAAAGCTGACACCGGACACGCGACGGCGCGACCGGTCGTGCGCGTCGAACGATTCGTCGTCGTCGAACGGATCGACCGGCGCGGTCATCTCAAACGAAACGAGGGCATCCTCGGATGCCCTCGTCGCGGTGCGGGTCGCGGCATGACTGCCCGCGCTCCGCCGGTTGGCCCCCGAGGATTCGGCTTGCCGGCCGGAGCGACCCGCCGTGTCGGGCGCGTCGCTCGGTTCCGGTTCGCCAGCCTGACCTCGGCGCCCGACCATCACTCTTCTTCGTCCATCGCCTCGGCTTCGTCGAACCCTGCACCATCCGGCATGGCGGCAACGCCGAGCGATTCGCGAATGCGGTTTTCGATCTCGCGCGCGATTTCCGGATTCTCGCGCAGGAATTCACGCGCGTTGTCCTTGCCCTGGCCGATCTTCTCGCCGTTGTAGCTGTACCAGGCGCCTGCCTTGTCGACGATCTTCGCCTGCACGCCGAGATCGATGATCTCGCCCTGACGCGAAATGCCCTCGCCGTACAGGATGTCGAAGATCGCTTCGCGGAACGGCGGCGACACCTTGTTCTTGACGACCTTCACGCGGGTTTCGTTGCCGATCACCTCGTCGTTCTTCTTGATCGAACCGATGCGGCGGATATCCAGACGCACCGACGAGTAGAACTTGAGCGCGTTGCCGCCCGTCGTGGTTTCCGGGTTGCCGAACATCACGCCGATCTTCATCCGGATCTGGTTGATGAAGATCACGAGGCAGTTCGTGCGCTTGATCGTGCCCGTCAGCTTGCGCAGTGCCTGCGACATCAGGCGAGCCTGCAGGCCCGGCAGCGAATCGCCCATCTCGCCTTCGATTTCGGCCTTCGGCACGAGCGCCGCGACCGAGTCGATGACGATCATGTCGATCGAACCCGAGCGCACCAGCGCGTCGGTGATTTCGAGCGCCTGCTCGCCGGTGTCCGGCTGCGAGATCAGCAGCTCCGGCACGTTCACGCCGAGCTTCGCCGCATATTGAACGTCGAGCGCGTGCTCGGCGTCGATGAAGGCTGCCGTGCCGCCCAGCTTCTGCAGTTCGGCGATGACCTGCAGCGTGAGCGTGGTTTTACCGGACGATTCCGGACCGTAGATCTCGACCACCCGGCCGCGCGGCAGGCCGCCGACGCCGAGCGCGATATCGAGACCCAGCGAGCCCGTGGAGACGACCTGGATGTCTTCGGCCGCTTCGCCGTCGCCCATCCGCATGATCGATCCCTTGCCGAACTGCTTCTCGATCTGCGCGAGTGCGGCCGCCAGCGCCTTGCTCTTCTCGGCGGTCATCCCGGAGCCCTTCTTGCTATCTTCCATGAATCGTCCTTTGCTATGATGAGCAGCGTCTGTCAGAGGCGCGCCCGCTTTCAAGCGCTGCCCACGAATGCAGACACTGTATAAAAAAACAGTGTTTTATGCAAGCCCGCAATGCAGGCTGCGTTGTACACGGATAACTTCGGAGACAGCCGCGCCGGCACGAACGCCCCGCCGGCCATCGGTCAGCAACATGCGAATTCTCATCGCCGAAGACGACAGCATACTCGCGGACGGCCTCACCCGGTCACTCCGCCAATCGGGCTATGCCGTCGACCACGTGAAGAGCGGCGTCGAGGCCGATACCGCGCTGTCGATGCAGTCCTTCGACCTGCTGATCCTCGATCTCGGGCTGCCCAAGATGTCCGGGCTCGACGTGCTGAAGCGCCTGCGCGCGCGCAATTCCAATCTCCCCGTGCTGATCCTGACCGCCGCCGACAGCGTCGACGAGCGCGTGAAGGGGCTCGACCTCGGCGCGGACGACTACATGGCCAAGCCGTTCGCGCTCAACGAGCTCGAGGCGCGCGTGCGCGCGCTGACCCGGCGCGGCGCGGGCGGTGGCCCGACCGTCGTGCGCCACGGCTCGCTCGCGTTCGACCAGGTCGGCCGCATCGCATATGCGAACGACCGCGTGCTCGATCTGTCCGCGCGCGAGCTCGGGCTGCTCGAAGTGCTGCTGCAGCGCATCGGCCGGCTCGTGTCGAAGGAGCAGCTCGTCGACCATCTGTGCGAATGGGGCGAGGAAGTCAGCAACAACGCGATCGAAGTGTACGTCCACCGGCTGCGCAAGAAGATCGAGCCGAGCGGCGTGCGGATTTCCACCGTGCGCGGCCTCGGCTACTGCCTCGAGAAAGTCGCGCCCGCGGCGCCGGCCGACTCGCCCGCGCCCCAGTCCGCGGCGGCCGGCACGCCGCTGCGCTGAACCCGGCCGTCGCCGCGATGGCCACGCCGGCCCACTCCCGCCATCCGACCGGCGATCAACCGTCCGCCGCCGACGCCGCGCGCGACGCGCGCTACGAGAACCCGTTCGCGCCGCCCGACGAAACCGACACGCCCGAGGCCGCGCGGCCGCGCTCGCTGTTCGGCGAAATCCTCGACTGGATGCTCGCGCCGCTCCTGCTGCTGTGGCCGATGAGCATCGCCGTCACCTATCTCGTCGCGAAGACGATCGCGAACGGCCCGTTCGACCGCGCGCTCGAGACCAACGCGTACGTGCTCGCGCGGCAGATCCATCCGGTCAACGGCGTCGCCGAGCTGACGCTTCCGCAGCAGACGCGCGACTTCCTGCGCGCGGACAACGTCGACAGCGTGTACTTCCAGGTGCTCGGCACGCGCGGCGAGCTGGTCGCGGGCGAGGCCGACATGCCGCTGCCGCGCGACGAGGACCGCCCGCCACCGGGCGTCGTCGTGTTCCGCGACGACCTGCTGCGCGGCAACGACGTGCGCGTCGCGTATACGACTGTCGCGCTGCCCGAGTCGAACAGCACGCAGCCCGTGCTCGTGCAGGTCGGCGAGACGCTCGACAAGCGCAACGCGCTCGCGAACGACATCATCAAGGGCGTGATCCTGCCGCAGTTCGTGATCCTGCCGCTCGCGATCCTGCTCGTCTGGTTCGGGCTGTCGCGCGGGCTCGCGCCGCTCAACGCGCTGCAGGCGCACATCCGCGCACGGCGTCCCGACGACCTGTCGCCCGTCGAGGCGCAGCGCGCGCCGCCCGAGATCGAGCCGCTCGTCACGTCGTTCAACGACCTGCTCGCGCGCCTCGAACAGAACATGGCGCTGCAGAAGCGCTTCATCGCCGACGCCGCGCACCAGATGAAGACGCCGCTCGCGGGGCTGCGCACGCAGGCCGAGTTCGCGCTGCGCCACCCCGTGCCGCCCGACGTGCAGCGGTCGCTCGAACAGATCGCGACGAGCTCCGAGCAGGCCGCGCGGCTCGTCACGCAACTGCTCGCGCTCGCGCGCGCCGAGAACCGCGCGAGCGGGCTGACGTTCGAGCCGGTCGAGATCGCCGCGCTTGCACGCCGCACGGTGCGCGACTGGGTGCAGGCCGCGCTCGCGAAACGCATGGACCTCGGCTACGAAGGCCCGGAGGACGACGCGCCGCTCGAGGTCGACGGCAATCCCGTGATGCTGCGCGAGATGCTCGGCAACCTGGTCGACAACGCCATCCGCTACACGCCCGAAGGCGGCCGCATCACCGTGCGCGTGCGGGCCGAGCGTGCGGCGCGGCGCGTGCATCTCGAAGTCGAGGACACCGGGCCCGGCATCCCGGCCGCGGAACGCGACCGCGTGGTCGAACGCTTCTACCGGATCCTCGGCCGCGAAGGCGACGGCAGCGGCCTCGGGCTCGCGATCGTGCGCGAGATCGCCGCCCAGCACGGCGGCACGCTGACGCTCGACGATCACGTATACCAAAGCGCACCGCGCCTCGCGGGCACGCTCGTGCGCATCAGCCTGCCGCTGTCGGACACCGCGCCGGATCAATCCTGATACGCGCGGGTCCGTACCGCACCGCGATCGCATCGAAATCGGCGCTTTACCACCCGATTGCGACACGATCGGAGCGCGAAACGACCGATTCGGCGCGGGTTAACGCGCAGTCGTTTTGTGCCCGCGAGTCAGTGCGCCGTAAGTTTCCGTGCCAATAATCGTCGACAGGCCCGCCCACCCAAGGTGGCCGCATATCTATATCAAGGGACTTGGAGACGATTCATGGCAACGTTAGGCGAGCAAATTTCGCACTCGCCGATGACGGGCGAAGAGAAGAAGGTGATCTTCGCGTCGTCGCTCGGCACCGTGTTCGAGTGGTACGACTTTTATCTGGCCGGATCACTCGCGGCCTACATCAGCAAGAGCTTCTTCTCCGGGGTCAATCCGACCGCTGCATTCATCTTCACACTGCTCGGCTTCGCAGCGGGCTTCGCCGTGCGTCCGTTCGGCGCGATCGTGTTCGGCCGGCTCGGCGACCTCGTCGGCCGCAAGCACACGTTCCTCGTGACGATCGTGATCATGGGCATCTCGACCTTCGTGGTCGGCTTCCTGCCCGGCTACACATCGATCGGCATCGCGGCGCCGGTGATCTTCATCGCGATGCGGCTGCTGCAGGGCCTCGCGCTCGGCGGCGAGTACGGCGGTGCGGCGACCTACGTCGCCGAGCATGCGCCGGCGAACCGTCGCGGCTTCTATACCGCATGGATCCAGACGACCGCGACGCTCGGCCTGTTCCTGTCGCTGCTCGTGATCCTCGGCGTGCGCACGTTCATCGGCGAGGAAGCGTTCGGCAACTGGGGCTGGCGCGTGCCGTTCGTCGCGTCGATCCTGCTGCTCGCGGTGTCGGTGTGGATCCGGTTGCAGCTGAACGAATCGCCGGTGTTCCTGCGCATCAAGGCGGAAGGCAAGACGTCGAAGGCGCCGCTGACCGAAGCGTTCGGCCAGTGGAAGAACCTGAAGATCGTGATCCTCGCGCTCGTCGGCCTGACCGCCGGCCAGGCCGTCGTGTGGTACACGGGCCAGTTCTACGCCCTGTTCTTCCTCACGCAGACGCTGAAGGTCGACGGTGCCAGCGCGAACATTCTGATCGCGATCGCGCTCCTGATCGGCACGCCGTTCTTCCTGTTCTTCGGGTCGCTGTCGGACAAGATCGGCCGCAAGCCGATCATCCTCGCGGGCTGCCTGATCGCGGCGCTCACCTACTTCCCGCTGTTCAAGGCGCTCACGCACTACGCGAACCCGCAACTCGAACTCGCGACGCAGAAGGCGCCGATCACGGTCCTCGCCGATCCGGCCACCTGCTCGTTCCAGTTCAACCCGGTGGGCACGTCGAAGTTCACGAGCTCGTGCGACATCGTGAAGAGCGCGCTCGCGAAGGCCGGCCTGAACTACGAGAACGTCGCGGCGCCGGCTGGCGCGTCCGCGCAGATCAAGGTCGGCGATACGGTGATCCCCGCGTATGACGGCAAGGCGGCCGACGCGAAGGCGCAGGGCGCGGCGTTCGACAAGACGCTCGCGTCGACGCTGAAGGCGGCCGGCTACCCGGCGAAGGCCGACCCGTCGCAGCTCAACTGGCCGATGACGATCGTGATCCTGACGATCCTCGTGATCTACGTGACGATGGTCTACGGCCCGATCGCGGCGATGCTGGTCGAGATGTTCCCGACGCGCATCCGCTACACGTCGATGTCGCTGCCGTATCACATCGGCAACGGCTGGTTCGGCGGCTTCCTGCCGGCGACCGCGTTCGCGATCGTCGCGGCGAAGGGCGACATCTATTCGGGGCTCTGGTATCCGATCGTGATCGCGCTGGCCACGTTCGTAATCGGTCTGCTGTTCGTCAAGGACACGAAGAACTCGAACATCTACGCGCAGGATTGAGGTCGGGCGCGGGCGGCACCCCGCCCGCAACCCGTGCCGGCGCCGGCCGCCGGCACCTTTTTTCAGGAAAGTGAAAAAAGGTGTTGACAGCCCGGCGGTACATCTACATAATTCAAGTCTTCGGCGAATTAGCTCAGTCGGTTAGAGCGACGGAATCATAATCCGCAGGTCCGGGGTTCGAGTCCCTGATTCGCCACCACGCATTACCAAGGCTGCGCGCTTCCGCAAGGAGCGCGCAGTTTTGCTTTGGGTCCTTGAAAATCAAGGACTTGGCGAAGGTATAAACCCGTCTCTCTAGGCTGCCGGGTGCTACATCGAACTGCTACAGTGGACGCCCCGGCGTCCGGCTTCGGTGGCACAAGGACAACCTTGCCCCTGAGAGGACACCATGCCTTCGCAACATTGCCTGACGACCCGCCGCCAGTCCGCGGTTCCCCAGTTCCGACGTGCCATCCCGGCAGACCTGCAGCAGCTTTTCGGCCGACTCGAGCTCGGCGGCTCGCTCCACACCCGCGAAAAAGCAGAAGCCAAGCGTCGGCGCAACGCACTTGTTGCCGCCACCGACAGCCTGTTCGACGACGCACGTATGCTGCGCGTGACCGGCTCGGCAAACCGGGACGCCCTCCTGCACGAATTTACCCGGCAACGTGAGCTCATCTGCGCCGGTCGGGCCGTGCGATATTCGGCTTCGCCCGAACCAGCAACCGAACCCTGCGACGTGCCCACCGAGGACTCGCCTCCGTGCTGGCCGGCGGTCTATGACGAAGTCTTCTCCTCAGACGAGCGCCCCGCCATCAAGGCCCATTTCTGCCTCAAGCCGTCGATGATTCCACGACTGATTGCTCGTCGGCGCGCGGTCATGCTCCAAGGAGATGACGTGCTGCGCTCCACCGATTCACGCGAGGACGTGCGAGCCATGCGCGAAGGACTGGCTGAACTCGAACAGGACATCACGGACGACATCGCCCGCGACGACACGTCTGCCATTCGTGAAGAAGCACTTACCCTGCTCGCCTATGAGGGCATCCTCTCGCTCATTCGACCCGTGGTGGGCACAGCCATCGATGAAGAAATCACGTCACTCGCCCAGAATCCGTTCGCGGCGGTGACCGTCCATGTGTCCGAAAAGGACATCCGCTCCTACCAGCCGTTCTCGGCAGGCCAGCTTCAGAGGTTTTTCGACGGCCCGGTTCACCACCACGGCGAGCGTCCAGGCAAAGGTGGTCGGGACGCGGCCTTCTGGCTGCCGCTTCTCGCCCTCTTTGCCGGCGTGCGCCTTGAGGAGGCGGGGACGCTCAGCACCGCAAGCGTCTTTCAACGCGCCGGAAGCTACTGGGTAAAGATTGGCGAGAGCAAGTCGGCCAACAGCAGCTTGCGAGAAGTGCCGGTTCACCGTGTCCTCGAGGAGAAGGGATTCATCGAATTCGTCGAGCGTCAGCGCAGGCAACGAGGGGGAAACGCAACGCTGTTTCCGAATCTCCGTCCCAAGACGATTGACGGGAAGAAAACTCGGATGTACTCGACTTGGGTCAACGAATATATCGACGCCCACGTCATTGACGACGCGCAATATACATTTCATGTTGATGTCCGCACAGAACTGACCCACTAGAGCTGAAAATTTTCATCGAATTTTGACCCACGTGATTGAATGCCCTGCTCAATCTTTGAGCAGGGGATACAAAGGTGATCACGGTGGGCATATT
>NZ_CADFEF010000045.1:0-28102 GCF_902833125.1 Burkholderia sp. BCC1640
CGTCAGCAATCGCGACCACGGCACGAGCTTCTCCATCTCTTCCAGGAAACGCTGGCGCCGAGTCATGCGCTTCTTGCCCGTGCTTTCCGCTTCCGCAAAGCTCATTTGCCGTTTCATCGTCGTGGGCCCGTTCCGTGAACTATCTTCTACAACGTCCTCGGCTGCGTCAGCGATGACCACAGAGCCGGATAAATCAGTGTTTCCCTAGCAAATACGTCGCGATAGTTGATGCCTTCGATACGTAAGGGGGCTGCGGTCACAAGAACTTTCAGGACGGCCATTTGGGAACGGTCCGGTCGAAGATGCCTGTAGAAAATTTCGTCGCTCATGGGTCGCATCGACACCGGCTTTCGTCGTTCGTGCTGTAGGTGCGCCGATCGCACACCAGCAGGACCATGCAGCCTGCTGGCGCGACAATGACCGGTGCGTTACGGGGCGCTTGCGGGTACGTTGATTTGCGGAGCCATTTCCGGTACGCCAAGTATCTAACTGCTACCGACTTGGAATTTAACTCGCGGGAGGCTCAATCAACTGAAACTGGCAGGGCGACACCTACCAGTAACTCGCGCTCGCCCGTCGGGATATCGACCGATAGCCGGACCGGTGCCCCGCAGCGCCGCTGGAAGGGCCGCTACGGCGACGTCGCAGTGACGGTCGCGAACAGCTACAGCCGCGATAGCGGCGGCAACAATCCGTCGGTGACGGCGAGCTATTCGTCGTCGTTCGTGGTGGCGCGACGAGGCGTGTTCCTCGGCGCATCCGCGTCACAGTCGGATCCGCGCACCGGTTTCGCCGTCAGGGTCGGCAAGCGCGACGACGCGAGCGGCATGGCGGCCGAGGTTCGCAGCGATTCGAGCGCGCGGATCAAGGTCGGTTTCGGTAGCGCGCACTGCTGCTGGAGTCCGCGGGCGCGACGAGCGCGATCGAGGGGCTCGGCAAGCGCACGCTGTTCATGCGTGCCGGGGTAAACCACGCTGCGCAACGTCGATGCGAAGGTGACGTACATCTATGTTCGCCAGGCCTTCTCGAAGGGCGGCATTCCGCTGTCGCACAGGGTGATCCTCAATGGCGCGATGCCGTTGATCGCCAGCCAGGGTGGCGTTATTGCCGAACCTGATCATAAGGAAAACGAGCTGTTCGTTTTGGTTAGTCCGACATTGATGCGTTGCCCGCTGCATGTGAAGCGCCAGCGGGACGTGCAGATGATGGCAGGCAAGGTGCGCTGCGAACAGTCATTCAAATGATTCAGATTAGTCGAACTCGCAGTCGGGCAATCGTCCCGGCGGCCGCATTGAGTGCGATCGTGCTTGATGCGACGGCGGCCTCCGAGCAGCCGGCCAACCGCAACGATACGGTGGAAGCGACGCTGGATCGTGGTGCGCCGCAGGGCGACGTCATGATATTCAACAGCGCGTCGGGCGGCTACAACTTGCAACATAGTTCGACGTGTCGGCGAGCGACGGTCGTACGATCGATCGCCGCGACATGGGCCAGTATCAGTACTGCTCGACTCGGACAAGAGCGGCCCCTTCAAATCGCTCGTCGATTACAACGTGAGCCTGACCTAAGCGGGCAGGCAGATCGTGCAGGCGAACAACGATACGTGAGGCTCAAAAGGGTGAACAATAGCGCCGGTCGCTCGGTATCGCTGCCGGGCATTTCGGCGCAGGTCGTCTGCACACGAGCGCCATCGACACTCGAGACGCCGGAATTCCAGTTAGTCTGGTGGCGCCCGGGCAAATATAGCAACAAGCTGACGATCATGTTTACCCCGCCGTCCGCAAGTCTCTAGTTATCCTACTGAGAACGAATAGATCATGGAAGCAAGGTACTTTGCGTGTCACCCGATACGGCGCGTACTTTGTCGCGCACTGACGATCGCGCTGCTCATCGTGTCGTGCGACACGGGCGCCGCGACCGCGTGCTGGAAGCCGATCTTCACCGATGAAGAACTGCGCTGGATCAGCGCGCACCCGGTCGTCCATATCGCCGTCGAGGCCAACTGGCACCCGATCGAATATATGCGCAACGGCAGGCATGCGGGGCTCGTCGCCGGCTACCTGGGCGCGATTTCGAAAATGACCGGGCTCACGTTCCAGACCGTGCCGGGCACGGAATGGGGCCATGCATACGATGCGCTCGCCGCAGGCAAGGTCGATCTGCTGCCGGGTGTCTGGCGCGAGCTGGTTCCGGACCGCGTCGGCGCCGGTGCACTCGTCAGCTCTCCGTATCTGGTCGGGCGGTTGACCGCCGTGACGCGCAATGATTCCGCGATGATTTTCAGCCTGAGCCGTCTCGAAGGCCGGCGTATCGCGATCAAGGGGCGTGGCGCGGTCGAATACTTCACGCGCAATAGTGGCGTGAAGCTCGACATACTCACGTTCGATTCCGATGAACTCGCGCTGGCCGCGGTCGCCGACGGTGAGGCCGACGCCGCGCTTGGCGTCGACGTCACGATGCTGCCGATCGTCCGCCGGCGTTTTCCTGGCCAGCTTTACATGTCCGGGATGCTTGCGGACCGCCCCGTTTCGCTCGCGATGCTCACGCGCGCCGATCTGCCGATCCTCGCATCGATCATCGACAAGTCGCTCGCGGCGATTCCGGTTAGCGAAACCGCCGCGATCACGCGGGATTGGGTCGAGCTTGGTGACTACGGCAAGCCCACCCTCCGCTCCATCCTGCATTACCGCGCGCCACAGGTGGCTGCGCTAGTCGTGACGTTGCTGATATTCGCACTATGCGCCTATCTATCGTGGAAATCACGGGCCGCAGCGATTCGCAGCAAGCTGCGACAAGGCGAAGTTTCTCGCGTTCGTCAGCCACGAGATCCGGACCCCGATGCAGACGATCCTGTCGTCACTCGATTTTCTGCGGCGCTCGCCACTGGCGGAGCGGCAGGCTGTCCGCGTGGATGCGGCCGCGTCCGCGTCCGAGACGCTGCTGACGCTGCTCGACGATATCCTTGAATACTCCCGCCTGGAGTCGCGCAAGGTGACGCTTTCCGCGCAAACGGTCGATCTCGGGGCATGGGCGAGGGAAACGGTCGACATGGTGCGCTGGCGTGCCGAGAGCAAGAGGCTTGCGCTGCCGCTCGATATCGCGATCCCTGCGGCACCGCATGTCGAGATCGATCCCGTGCGCGTGCGCCAGATCGTGTTGAACCTGCTGGTCAACGCAATCAACTTCACGGCGAGCGGGGCGGTCACGCTGGGTGTCCGCCTTTCGGCAGCCCGCCGCGGGAGAAGCGGTACGCTGCTCCTGGAAGTGCGCGACACGGGCATCGGCATTGCGCCCGATCGATTCAAGCATCTCTTCGATGCGTACTGGCAAGAGACCCGTGTTCCACGACCGGATGCGGGGGGCAGCGGGCTCGGCCTTGCGATCTGCCACGAACTCGTCGAGTTGATGCGGGGCACGATCACGGTCACCAGCACGCCGCATGTCGAGACTGTCTTCACGGTCAAGCTGCCGGTTGTCGTAACCGAGAGTGCGCCGCCGAGGCGGCAGGCCGATCGCGTGCCCGTCCGGATAGATGCATCTGCAGTGAATACACGCCGCGAAGCGCCTCGCATCCTGATCGTCGACGATCACGAAGCCGTGCGGGCTGCGCTGCAGGATCAATGCGAGGCGCTTGGATGTATCGGGATCGTCGCCGCCACAGGCGGGGACGCGATGTCGCAGCTTGCATATACGCAGATCGATATGGTGCTGCTCGATTGCAACCTCCCGGACATCGAGGGCTACGCACTTGCACGGACGATTCGGTAGGACGAGTCCGCAAGGAAAGCGCGACACGTTCCGATCATCGCGATCTCGGCAATCACCGGCGACGCGCACAAGGTTCGCTGCTTCGATAGCGGGATGGACGGCGTGCTGGGCAAGCCGCTGCGGCTCGAAACCCTGAGACAGATGATTGCGATGTGGTGCCCGACGTATTCGGGTTCTGCACCGGATGAGCCGGCGCACGCATAGGTCTGCCTATGCGTCCGTGATGCCGGGCTTCGGTTCGCCGGTATCCGGCCTGGCCGTTTCGATACGATGTCGGCGCAACAATTCCTGATGAAGCGGGCCGGCACTCGCCGGAATTCCGCCGGATGCGGCTTGCAGCGCGTGCTCGAATGCGTCGGCCAGCTCGCTCGTCGCGATATGTCCGGCAATCGCCGCGGCGCCCTTGATGCGATGCACTACGTGACGGGCGCGATCGGCATCGCCGGCCGACAGTGCAGCGCCCAGCAATGCCAGATCCGCATCGACGCTTTGCCGGTAGATCGCGGGGAAGTCCGAGCCTGTCGCGGGCGTTTGCCCGACAGGCGGCTGAAGCGCGTCCCGCTTGGTTGGCGGGCACCACAGATCGATCATCTGCCGCAGCGCATCGAGCCGCAGCGGCTTGCCCAGCACACCGTCCATCCCGCTGTCGAAACAGCGCTCGCGATGGGCATCGTCCGTCGACGCGGAGATTGCAATGATCGGCGTGTGCGCCTGGCCGCGCTGCTGCTCGCTGGCGCGCATGCGCTGAGCGACCGTATAGCCGTCGACGTCCGGCAGGTCGCAGTCGAGCAGCACCATGTCGTACCGCAAGCGCTCGAACTGGTCGAGCGCTTGCGCGCCATTGCCGGCAACCATCGAGCGGCATGCAAGCGCGTCAAGTTGATGCTCGATCGCATGTTGAACGGCCTCGTGATCGTCGACGACGAGGATCATCGGCCCTTCGTCGACTTGCTGGGGGGCGCCGGAATCGAGCGTCGCGGCTTCGTGCGCAGGCGCTTGGGGCTCGACCGTGTCCGACACGGCCGTCGGCGCGGTTCGCCGCGCCGGCAGGATGACCGTGAAGACTGTGCCCCGATCAGGGGTGCTGCTGACGGTAATCTCGCCATTCATCAGGTCGACGAGCTCGCGACAGATCGATAGCCCCAGCCCGCTGCCGCTCACGCGGCGGCTTCCCGGCTCCTCGACGCGCTGGTAAGGCTCGAAGATCCGGCGCTGACGCTCGGGCGGGATGCCGATTCCGGTGTCGTGGACTTCAAGCACGAATGTATCGGAAATGCCCGTATTCCCTTCCAGATAGTCGACGCGCAACCCGACCGACCCGTTCGACGTGAACTTGATTGCGTTGACGAGCAGGTTCAGCACGATCTGCCGGGTGCGGACCGGATCGATCAGCAGAGTCAAACCGGTCGGGCAGGCAAGTTCGAGCGAGAGATTCAGGCCTTTCTCGTCGACCCGCCAGCGCACCATGTCGGCACTGCCTCGCACCCACGGTTCGATTTGCGTGGGCTCGGGCGCAAGCGTGACATTGCGCGATTCGAGTCGCGAGTATTCGAGCACGTCGTCGAGCAGCGTCAGCAGGGATTCCGACGCGGCGACCGCGGCATTCGCGCGGGCCGCTTGTTTCGGCGCCAGCTTCGAACGCTGCATCAGTTCGAGCGACGACAGGATCGTGTGCATCGGCGTTCGAATCTCGTGGCTGATGAACGCGAGGAACATCGCCTTGTCGCGCTCGCTGCGGACCGCCACGACGCGTGCGCGCCACGAAACGAACGCGATTGCCACCAGCGCGAGCACGGTGGCGCCGGCCGCGGTGACCTGCCAGCGCCGGTAGTAAAGGATCGAACGCAGCGTCGGTTTGCCATAGTCGGCCTCTTCCATCCATTGGCGCGGAATTTCCTCGCTCAAACGCGCGGGAATCGCTGCCAGCGACTTGTCGAGAATTGACGCGAGCAACGGCATGTTGCTGCGGGTCGCCAGGGCTAGCGCGTAGGGGCGGTCCGGCAAGCCGCCCGATAGGAATAACTCATTCTGGAATTGCCGGCGCAGCAGCGGCAGGATCGACATGTCGGGGCCGATGGCGACGTCCGCCTTATCGTCGACGACAGCCGCGAGCGCATCGCGCTCGTCGTCATACGTTAGCAGCGTCACGGGCATGCCGCTCCGACGGATCGCGTATTCCAGCGCGCCGTTGCCCTTGATTGCGATGCGCTTTCCGGCCAGCTTGCGGAAATCGACGAACAGGTACCGGCGCTCCGGCGCAACCACGACCATCGTGCCAACGAAATACGGCTGGCTGATGGTAGTGTCGTCGCCGTAGATCAACAAGTCAGCGCTTTTCGGTACGTCCGGCACGACATCGATTTTTCCGGACATCAGTGCGTCGCGCGAGTTGGCCCATGACAGATCGTCGACATACTCGAAGCGCAATCCGCTCACGCGCGAAATCGCGTCGAGGTACGAAGGTACGATACCGACCGGTTTCCCGTGCTCGCGGAATTCGAACGGACGCCAATGTGGATCGATACGCGTCCGGACCACCGGATGTGCGGCAATCCATGCCTTCTCTTCTGCCGTGAACTGCGGGGCGTTGCCTGCCAATGTGAAAGCGGGCATCAGCCAGACGAGCGCACCCATGAGGACGGCGCACCGTTTCAAACTCAGCTTGCTCACGTTGTTCCACCAGGTTGTTTGCGGCGCGGCCCAAGGCGGTCCGCAGATTCGCATCATCGCAGGCGCCACTGGAAAACGAGGCCGTCATCATAGGTCGTGCGTTGCGGAAACGCAACGCAGCACGGCGATCGTCGGATTATGCGGAAAAGCCTGGCTGCACCACCACGCATACCTCGAAGTCGATCGATGCCGGATTGTCGGCAGCGTCCTGTTTTCGTGTACCGACAATTGGTCGATTTAGCCAGCAGGGTTAAAAATTGTCCCGAAAGCCGGTAAGCTAATCAGGATAATCATGAACGGCATCCCGCAAAGAGGTTGGGGCCAGCCGTACCGCGCTGTACGCAACAATGAAAGGGGTAACAATGAGGCCAGAGCACCAGGTGATCCACGTCGTGATCTTGGACGACCATGCCGTTGTTCAGCACGGGATTTCTAGTTACCTGACTGGGAAGGCATTGAAGTAGCGGCGAGTTTCGCGAAGTCGCGCGATTTGATTCGTTGGCTCGAAGCGAGTCACGCGGATGTGGTGCTGCTTGACTACACGCTCGGCCCCGGCGAGATCGACGGCCTCAATCTCATCAAGCTCGTCAACACGCGCTTCCCGGATTGCCGAATCCTGATGACATCGAGCAGCGATACCCCAGCGACGGTCAACATGACAATGCACGCCGGGGCGCTCGGCTTCTTCGGCAAGAGCGAAGATCTTGATGAGTTGGCGTATGCAATCCGCGTGGTGGCCAACGGTCGTCCGTACATCAGCACTAACTTGGCCGCGCGGATGGAATCGAGCGCGACGCCCGATCCTCGGGTTGCAGAGGCAAAGGCAGCGAGCGGCGACGGCGCGCCGTCGATCGAGTCCGGATTGTCCGTAGACCTGCGCCTCAGCCCGCGCGAGCACGAGGTTCTGCGCTGTTTTCTCGCCGGCATGAGCGTGTCCGACATCGCATCGAAGTTTTCCCGCAGCCGCAAGACGATCAGCGCGCAAAAGCAATCTGCGTTTCGCAAATTGGGTATCCGCAGTGATGCCGAATTTTTCACGTCGCGCAAGCTGATGGAGCGAGGCTGAGCTGCCTTTTGCAATGCGTGCGACCGGCGGCTGATTCCCGATACGGGCTAGGATGATGTCGAAATCTTGCGCTAGAATGACTGTATATTTATACAGTATTTTGGAGCTGAATCGTGAATCAGACTGCCGTCCATGCTCATCCGATACGCCGCCCTGATGATCGGGCTCACGCCATTGAAACGCTTCTCGACTCAAGTATGTATTCTGAGGCGGGGGGAATAACCCTTTGGGGGTGATTTTGATTTCCGTGCGCTTTTCCGGTTAGACGTCTTTAGTCCTGGCAAGGACTTGCCTTGCGGCCCTAAATATTTATTCCGACAAAACAATGGGTTAGTGTCTACCCTTCGCTAACGAAGCAGAGGGCATCTCCAGACGTGACCGCATTGAAGATGAGCGGTCCCTCGACCGGCGGCGCCAGTACACCCGGTCGTTAGGCGCTCCGACTGGTTGACGGAATGGCTGATAACGCGTCGGGGAACGCCAAGTTCTCGGTCAACGATATCGAGGCGTTATTCGAACCTATTCCGAGCCTACCGGCATACGTGCCAGCCACCCAATCCGGCTCGCGCGCCCGCACCGGCACGTAACCCCATCCAACGACCGCCATGAACGCCTCCGCAGTCGATGCAAAACGCGAACAGCGAATCACAATGGAGATCGTGGTCGACACATACACCGAAAAGGAGTGCGCAACGGCGTGGCATTGCCATCTTGATGGTCAGATCTCGTTTCCGTTCAAGGCTCGCGTGCGCCAAGTCATGGAAGCCTCGCCGCTCAAGGCCGGTGAAATAATCACCGTTGTAGCGCTCGCGCACGAGCAACTCTGACGCGCGGCGATCTTTGTGGCGGTGAAACACGGCGACCGCGGCATCGTCGCACCCCTGGCTCAGTTGGCACCCGTTAGTGGGAGCTTCCGCACACGAGAAGCGGTCTTCGACTGGCACTACTGGCATGATCACGGCTACTCGTTCTGATCGCGCCAAATTCCCGCCCGTCGGGTGCCGATCGCGACCTCGCCACACCATCAATTCGCCCTTCGCACACCTCTGAAATCCTTATCCCATAAGGGATTGACGGGGATTTTCAGTTTTCGGGGGATGGGCAAAAATAGCCGATACCGCGCAATCCGGCGGAAAATATCGATCCTTATTTTCTCGGATCAAATGATACATATCGGTCTATCTAATAGTCAAGGCGACTTACATGTCCGAGTTTCGGGCCAACGGTGGTGGAGCTTTCCCTTTGCACGTCTGGCATCAAGCGGCCAGAGGTACCTGATTCGGCGATGCTAGAATAATCCGTCTACATGGTATGAAACCTCGAGGAGGAGGGCACGGTCGTGAGAGCCAACAAACGCCAGGTGGTGGTAGACAAAGCTACCGAACTGTTCTCCCGGCACGGTTTTCATCCGGTCGGCGTCGACTGGATCATCGACGATTCGGGCGTTGCGCGAATGACGCTCTACCGGCATTTTCCGAGCAAGGACGAACTCATTCGCGAAGTGCTGGTTCAGCGCTACGACCTGATCATCGGCAGCATCGAAACGCAACTGCGGGACGTTCACGATCCGGTCGAGCGAGTCAAGACGATCTTCGACTGGTACGAAGCCTGGTTCAATACGCCGGAGTTTGCCGGCTGCCTGTTCGAGCGCGCGTTGGCCGAATTCGGAACCGCGTACGCGCCGATCTCCGACGTCGCGATCCGCTACCGCCGCAAAATGGTCGAATGGATCGCCGAGTTGCTCCAGCCGCTCGTGTTGCCCGAAACGGCACGGCAGTTGGCCGGCGTCTACATGATGCTGCTGGATGGCGCGACGGTCGACGCGCGGGCGTTCAACGATTCCGCATCCGCAGGGCGTGCATGGCACGCCGCGAAGGCCCTGCTTGAACAGGCTATGAGTGCCGCGAATCGGCCTGCAACAGACGCGGATCCCGCGACGCAGCTTGCATAGCGGGCCAGCCTGATACGCAGCCGCCGGATCGCCTGGCCCTCGGAGGGGGGCGGCGGCTTTCGCCGAGCCGAATACCGCCCCCAAGGTTATGCGCGGCTTCAGTCGTTCCCCTGCTCGAGCACATTCTGCGTGAGCGTGACCGACGGAATCGTCGGCTTGAGCAACGCGCGGCGCGCGCGGCTGCTCAGCCAGTTCCAACCGGCCACGAGCAGCAGCGCGACCAGCGGGATCGACGCGATCGTCCACGTCCCGTTCGGGTAGTCGAATGCCATCAGAACCAGCACACCGAGCAGGAACAGTAGCGTGAGCCACGATGTGACGGGCGCGCCCGGCATCCTGAACGACACGTCTTCCACCTCGCCACGCCTCACCGCGGCACGAAACTTCATCTGGCACACGACGATGAAGCCCCACGTGCTGATGATGCCGAGCGACGCGATGTTCAGCACGATCTCGAACACGCTCGACGGCACGAGATAGTTGAGCAGCACGCCGACCACGTAGATCGCGACCGTCACGAGAATGCCCGCGTACGGCACGGATTGCGCGCTCATTCGCGAAAGGAAGGCGGGGGCCGAGCCGCCCATCGACAGCGAACGCAACACGCGCCCGGTCGAATAGAGGCCCGAGTTGAGGCTCGACAGCGCCGCCGTCAGCACCACCAGGTTCATTACCGAACCGATGCCCGGCACGCCGAGCGCGCCGAAAAACGTGACGAACGGGCTCTGGCCCGCCTTGTACGCGCTCCACGGCAGCAGGCAGACCAGCAGAACGACCGACGCGACGTAGAAGATCGCGATTCGCCAGATCACGTTGTTGATCGCGCGGCAGTACCTTGCGCGCGTCCTTGCACTCGCCGGCGGCCGTGCCGACCAGTTCGACGCCCGCGAACGCGAACACCACGCCCTGCACCAGCACCAGCGCGGGCATCAGTCCGTGCGGAAAGAACCCGCCGTTGTCGGTGATCAGATGCATGCCGGTGTCGTGGCCGGCGACCGGCACGCCCGTGCCGAGGATCAGCGAACCGATCGCGAGAAACAACACGATCGCGGCGACCTTGATCAGCGCGAACCAGAACTCCATCTCGGCGAACCACTTCACGCCAATCAGGTTCATCGTCGCGACGATGCAGAGCGCGACGAGCGCGAAAATCCACTGCGGAACGCCCGCGAACGGTGCCCAGTAATGCATGTAGAGCGCGACGGCGGTGATGTCGACGATGCCGGTCATCGCCCAGTTCAGGAAGTACATCCAGCCTGCGACGAACGATGCCTTCTCGCCCAGGAATTCGCGTGCGTACGACACGAAGCTGCCGCTGCTGGGACGATGCATCACGAGTTCGCCGAGCGCGCGCAGGATCAGGAACGAGAACGCGCCGCACACGAGATAGACGATCGCGAGCGACGGCCCGGCGGCCTGCAGCCGGGCGCCGGCCCCGAGGAACAGCCCCGTGCCGATTGCCCCGCCGATCGCGATCATCTGCACCTGTCGATTGCCGAGGGTCTTGTGATAGCCGGCTTCGTGCGATTCGAGCCAGCTGCGTTTGTCGGTTTCTCCGGTTGTCGACGGTTCGGGAATCGATGCCATGACTGTATCCTCGCGCACGGATGTGATTGGAATCATCCCGATCGCGAGACGATCGGGAGCCACCGGTACCGGAGGACTCGGGCGCGAAATCAAGCGCACCCGTCCTGATTGCGGTTCGCCGATCGTGGCGAACCGCACGGTACGTCGAGAACGTATTCAGCCGTAATTCCGGTCACAAACAGAATGCAAATTTCGACTGAACCTGTTCGAATCCGCGCATATGGGCCTCGGTGACGACGCCGCAAGGCGGGCACGCCGGCGTCCGAATCCCCCGGGTGTACCAGTCAGGTAATTTGGTGCGCCGGCGCGCACTGCGGGGGCAACCGCCGTCGCCTGCGCCGATTCGTGCACCAAAATGAGGAATCCGGCTCAACGAAATTTCCGTGTCGTGCCGGTGCGGCAAGCATTTCACAGCGATGGCCCGGTTTTTGCTAGAGGTGTCCGGCCGCGCAACGGTTGCGCGCTGCCCGACGACATACCAGACAAGGAAGATTCACCGTGAGCCCGACGACTCGACCGTTCCCCCGACGCACCTGGCTGGCTGCGCTGCTCGCAGCCCCCGTGATGGCGCTGTTCGCTGCTGCGCCGGCGCATGCCGATGCGCTCGACACCATCGCGAAAAGCGGCGCGCTACGCGTCGCGGTGCCTGAAGACTATCCGCCGTTCGGCTCGGTCGGCACGGACATGCAGCCGCAGGGTTACGACATCGACATGGCCGAACTGCTCGCCAAATCGCTCGGCGTGAAGCTGAAACTGGTGCCCGTGAACAGCGCGAACCGCATTCCGTATCTGACGACCAACAAGGTCGACATGGTGATCTCGTCGCTCGGCAAGACGCCGGAGCGCGAAAAGGTGATCGACTTCTCGACCGCGTACGCGCCGTATTTCCAGGGTGTGTTCGGCCCGGCGGACGTGAAGGTGGCCGCGCCCGCCGATCTGACCGGCAAGACGGTCGGCGCCACGCGCGGCGCGCTCGAGGAGATCGCGCTGTCGCAGCTCGCACCGAATGCGACGATCAAGCGCTTCGAGGACAACAACGCGACGATCCAGGCGTTCCTGTCGGGGCAAGTGCAGCTGATCGCCGCCGGCAACATCGTCGCGGCGGCGATTCTCGCGAAGAATCCCCCGCGTCGGCCCGAGGTCAAGTTCGTGATCAAGAATTCGCCGTGCTTCGTCGGCGTCAACAAGAACGAACCGCGCCTGCTCGCGAAGATCGACGATGCGATCGCGCATGCGAAGCAGGACGGCACGCTGGGCGCGATGTCGAAGAAGTGGCTCGGCCAGCCATTGCCGGCCGGCCTGTGACGGATCGCCGTGTCGCCTGATACATCGCCAGCGCGGCGGGTGTCAGTGTCCGAACCCGAATTCATTCAATCGTCATGAGCTATCAGCTTCAATTCGGCGAGCTCGCCGAATACGCCGGTGTGTTCGCGAGCGGCGCGGCGATCACGCTTGCGCTGACCGCGGTCGCGACCGTGCTCGGCGTGGCGATCGGCGTGCTCGGCGCGGCCGCGTACAGCGCCGACGCGCCCGCGGCCGTGCGGCTGCGTCCGCTGATCGGCGCGTACGTCGAGGCGATCCGCAATACGCCGTTCGTCGTCCAGCTGTTCTTCATCTTCTTCGGACTGCCCGCGCTCGGCGTGCACATCGACGAATACACGGCTGCGATTCTCGCGATGACGCTCAATCTCGGCGCGTACTCGGTCGAGATCGTGCGCGCGGGCGTCGCCGCTGTCCCGAACGGGCATCTGGAGGCGGCATCCGCGCTCGCGATGTCGCGCTCGCAGATGCTGCGCCACGTCGTGCTGCCGCAGGCGCTCGCCAAGGTGTTTCCCGCGCTCTCGAGCCAGATCGTGATCACGATGCTCGGTTCGGCGGTCGTGTCGCAGATCTCGGTGGCCGATCTGACCTACGCGGCGGGCTACATCCAGTCGCGTAACTTCCGCGCATTCGAGACGTATTTCGTCATCACGCTCGCGTATCTGGCGATGGCGCTGCTGCTGCGTGGCGCGCTCGGCACGGTGGGGCGCCGCCTCTTCTCCCGCCGCGTGCGAGGTGCGCGATGACCGATTTCACGTTCGGGCAGATTCTCGCGAACCTGCTGCTGGCCGCGCGCTGGACGATCGTGCTGTCGATCGTGTCGTTCGTGTCCGGCGGACTCGTCGGCCTCGGGCTGCTCGTGATGCGCGTGTCGAGTTCGACGGTGCTGCGCGGCATCGCAAAGCTGTACATCGAAGTGTTTCAGGGCACGCCGTTGCTGATGCAACTATTCATCGTGTTCTTCGGCCTGCCGCTCGTCGGGCTCGACGTGCCGCCCTGGGTCGCGGCCACGGCAGGGCTCACGTTCTTCACCAGCGCGTATCTCGCGGAAATCTGGCGCGGGTGCGTCGAGGCCGTGCCGAAAGGGCAGTGGGAGGCGTCGTCGAGCCTGGCCATGAGCTACGTCGAGCAGTTGCGTCACGTGATCCTCCCGCAGGCCGCCCGCATCGCGATCGCGCCGACGGTCGGCTTCGGCGTGCAGGCCGTGAAGGACACGGCATTGGTATCGATCATCGGCTTCACCGAGTTGACGAAGGTCGGCATCGCGATCTCGAACGCGACGTTCCGGCCGTTCGTCGTGTACGGCCTCGTCGCGCTGATCTATTTCGCGCTTTGTTATCCGCTTACCCGTTATGCGCGCACGTTGCAAAGGAGATGGCATGCCGCTCGTTGAAACCCGTGGTCTCGAAAAGAACTTCGGCACCCATCATGTGCTCAAGGGCATCGATTTTTCCGTCGAGCGCGGGCAGGTCGTATCGATCATCGGCCGCAGCGGCTCGGGCAAGAGCACGCTGCTGCGCACGCTCAACGGGCTCGAGAGCATCGACGCGGGCACGATCTCGATCGACGGCGAACGCGTCGATGCCCGGCACGCCGACCTGCGTGCGCTGCGGCTCAAGGTCGGGATGGTGTTCCAGCAGTACAACCTGTTTCCGCATCTGAGCGCCGGGCAAAACGTGATGCTCGCGCAGTCGGTCGTGAAGAACACGCATCGCCAGCAGGCGCGCGCGATCGCGGAGCTGATGCTCGAACGCGTCGGCCTCGGCGACAAGTTCGACGCGTTCCCGGAGCAGTTGTCGGGCGGCCAGCAGCAGCGCGTCGCGATCGCGCGTGCACTCGCGATGAAGCCGAGCGTGCTGCTGTGCGACGAAATCACGTCCGCGCTCGATCCCGAGCTCGTCGGCGAGGTGCTGGGCGTCGTCGAGCAACTCGCGCGCGAGCACATGACGCTGATCATGGTCACGCACGAGATGAATTTCGCGCGTGCGGTGAGCGACAGGATCGTCTTCATGCACCAGGGCAGGGTGTGGGAGAGCGGGACGGCCGAAGACATCTTCGAGCGGCCGCAGACGGTGGAGTTGACGCGGTTTCTGGGCAGCGTCCGGAACACGGAAGCCGTTGCGCGCTGATCGGCCATGCCTGCGCCGTGCTGACATCGTCGCCCGGATCGCCGACAATCCGGCGTGTGCGCCGCGCCCGCGCGCGCCGAGCCGCCCGAGAGAGTCCTCCATGTCCGGAATATCCATCAGGTCCGCCAGCCTCGACGATGCGCAGGCGATCGCCGATTTTCACGTCAAGGTCTGGCGGCATACCTATCGCGACCTTGCCCCGGCGCAAGCGCATGCCGTCCTCGACGAGCATTATCGCGGCGGGAAATGGCGGGAGAAGCTGGCGTCGAACGAGCGCGACCAACTGGTGCTCGTGGCGCAAACCGATGGCACGATCGTCGGCATCGGAGCGGCCGGCGCGCCGTCGGAGCCGATTTTCGGCGGCCGTGGCGAAATCAAGTTCCTTTATGTCGATCCCGACTTCAAGCGTCGCGGCATCGGCCGCATGCTGCTTGCGCAACTCGCAGCGCATCTGCAAGCGTTGCAGTATCCGGGCGCCGCGTTGAGCGTCGTCAAGGGAAACGCGGCCGCGATTGCGTTTTACGAGGCGTTGAACGGCCGGTTCGCGGGCGAGTACGTCGATGCGGGGCCGATCTGGCGATCGCGGAACATCGTCATGGTGTGGGACGGCTTCGCGAATCTCGTTGCCTGATGTCCAGCGGGCATCACGCGAGGCGCGCGCGCAGCCACGACGTGAATGCGGTCACGAGCGGCGTCTCGGTCAGCTCTTGACGCGTGACGAGATAGTACGCATGACGTGACGGCACCGTTTCGCTGAACGGCCGAACGAGCGTGCCGTCGATCAGGTCGTCGCGCACCGACAGGCTGTCGCCGAGCGCGACGCCCTGGCCGTGCACCGCGGCCTCGACGCCGATGTGCGCGTTGCCGATCTCGAGGATGCGGATGCCCGGCAGCCGGTCGGCCTTCGCTTCGGCCAGCCAGCGCATCCACGAGCCCGCGTGCTCGCAGAACAGCGTGCGCCGCGCGAGATCCTGCACCTTGCGGATCGCATCGCGCCCGTTCATCAGCGCGGGGCTCACGACCGGGAACAGCGCTGGATGGTCGAGCAGCTCGACGTGCCGGTTGCGCCAGTTGCCTTCCCCATAGCGGATGCAGACGTCGACATCCGGCGAATAGATCTCGCGCTCGTCGTTCGACGGAATCACCTTCAGATGGATGCCCGGATAGCGCTCGAGAAAATCGCCGATGTGCCGGGCGAGCCAGCGCGACGTCAGCGACAACGGCGTCGACACGACGAGATCGCCGACGGCAGCCGGCGAATCGAGCCGGACGGTGGCGTTCGCGATGATGTCGAACGCGGTGCCGACCGGCTCCAGCAGCGCTTCGCCCTCAGGCGTCAGCTTCACGCGCGCCTTTGATCTGATGAATAGCGCGACGCCGAGCGTGCTTTCGAGAATCCGGATCTGGTGGCTCACCGCGCTCGCGGTCACGTGCAGTTCGTCGGCGGCGGCCGACACGCTGCCGCGCCGGGCGGCGGCCTCGAACGCGCGAAGCGGGTTCAACGGGGGAAGGCGGTTGCGCATCGGCGGGGGTGTCGGCAGAGACGGTGCTGAGAAAAATTTCATTTAAGCGGATTCAATTTCTCGCTACAACAAAAAAAATTGAATGCCTACAGTGGTGGGACTCCAACCGAGACAAGGTCGACCGCAATGAGCCTTACCGAACCGATCGAGCGCCTGTGGGGCGGTCGCTTCCAGTCCGAACCGTCCGACGCGCTGCAGAACCTGTCGCGCTCCGATCCGAGTTTCTACCGACTCGTCCCGTACGACCTGGCTGGCTCCCGCGCGCATGCGCGCGAGTTGAACCGCGCCGGCATCGTGAACGACGACGAGCTCGCGCAGCTGCTGGCCGCGATGGACGGCATCGCACGCGACTACGCGGCCGGCGCGATCGCGCCGTCGCTCGCCGACGAGGATGTGCACACCTTCCTCGAACGCGTGCTCACGCAGCGGCTGCCGGCGCTCGGCGGCAAGCTGCGCGCAGGGCGCTCGCGCAACGACCAGGCGGCGAACGACCTGCGCCTGTATCTGCGCGACAAGGCGCGCCAGCTCGTGCGCGGCGTGCTCGACCTGCAGGATGCGCTGATCAGCCAGGCCAGCCGGCACGTCGACACGGTCACCGCCGGCTTCACCCACCTGCAGCCCGCGCAGCCGATCGTGTTCGGCCATCAGTTGCTCGCGCATGCGCAGTCGCTGTATCGCGATGCCGACCGCCTGGTCGACTGGGACCGCCGCACCGCACGCTCGCCGCTCGGCGCGGCCGCGCTGGCCGGCTCGGCGATCTGCGTGCGGCCTGATCTTTCCGCACAGGAGCTCGGTTACGACGCACCGTGCGAGAACTCGATCGACGCGGTGGCCGCGCGCGATCACGTCGCCGAATTCGCGTTCGTCACCAGCATGCTGGCGGTGGATCTGTCTCGCCTGTCGGAAGAAGTGATCCTGTGGACGTCGCGGCAATTCCGCTGGGTGGAACTCGACGACGGCTACGCGACGGGCAGCTCGATCATGCCGCAGAAGAAGAACCCGGACATCGCGGAACTCACGCGCGGCAAGGCGGGGCGCCTGATCGGCAATCTGACGGGCCTGCTCGCGACGCTCAAGTCGTTGCCGCTCGCGTACAACCGCGATCTCGCGGAAGACAAGATCGCCGCGTTCGATTCGATCGACACGCTCGAACTCGTGCTGCCTGCGATGGCGGGGATGATCCGCACGATGCGCGTGAACGTCGACGAAATGCACCGCCAGGCGCCGCTCGGCTTCACGCTCGCGACCGAGGTCGCCGACTGGCTAGCGCTGTCGGGCGTGCCGTTCAGCGAGGCGCACGAGATCACCGGCGCGCTCGTGCGCGCGTGCGAACGCGACGGCATCGAGCTCGCGGATGCCAGCGCGGAGCAGCTGCAGGCCGTCGACCCGCGCCTCGCGCCGGCGGTGCGCGCGCATCTGACGCTCGACGCGGCCGTCGCCGCGCGCGGCGGCGCCGGCGGCACGTCGCCCGCGCGCGTGCACGAGCAGATCGGCCGCCTGAGCATCGCGATCGAACGCCAGGCCGCGTGGGCAGCCGACTACCGGGGGCCGTCATGCTGAGCGCATCCGATTCGCACCGTCTCGACGGCGCACCGGCCGCGGCCGTCGCCGCGGACGACACCGCCGCACTCGTGCGCGTGCGCCGGCGCTACTGGGGCCGCTATGTCGCGTCGATTGCGATCATCGCCGCGCTCGCCTACGTGGCGCTCGCGTTCGCGCGCGGGCAGATCGAATGGCGCGTCGTCGGCCAGTTCCTGACCGCGCGGTCGATTCTCACCGGCCTCGGCAACACGATCGTGATGACCGTCCTCGCGATGACACTCGGCATCGTGCTCGGCGTCGTCACCGCGGTAATGCGGCTGTCGTCGAACCCGGTGCTCGGCGCGATCGCGCAGGGCTACATCTGGCTGTTCCGCGGCACGCCGGTGATCCTCCAGCTGCTGCTGTGGTTCAACCTCGCGCTGGTGTTTCCGACGCTCGGCATTCCCGGAATCGCCGAGTTCAGGACCGTCGACGTCATGACGCCGTTCCTCGCGGCGGTGCTCGGGCTCGGCATCAACCAGGGCGCGTATACGTCGGAAGTCGTGCGCGCGGGGCTGCTGTCGGTCGACACCGGCCAGTACGAGGCCGCGAAATCGATCGGCATGGCGCGCCTGCAGGCGCTGCGCCGGATCATCCTGCCGCAGGCGATGCGCGTGATCGTGCCGCCGATCGGCAACGAGCTGATCGGCATGGTCAAGCTGACGTCGCTCGCGAGCGTCGTGCAGTACGCAGAGATGCTGCACAACGCGCAGAACATTTATTACGCGAATGCGCGCGTGATCGAGCTTCTGATCGTCGCAGGCATCTGGTATCTCGCGGTCGTCACCGTGCTGTCGTTCGCGCAGGCTCGCGTCGAACGGCGCTTCGCACGCGGCGCGGGCCGCGCGGCGGGCCGCAAATGAGCGGCGCGACTCACAACCGTAAGGAGAACGTCATGACGAACGCAGTCGTTCGCGCGGTCGACGTGCGTAAGGCGTACGGCGATTTCCAGGCGCTGCACGGCATCACGCTCGACGTCGCGCAGGGCGAAGTGCTGTGCATCATCGGGCCATCGGGCTCGGGCAAGAGCACGTTCCTGCGCTGCATCAACCAGCTCGAGACGATCAGCGCGGGCGCGCTGTGGGTCAACGGCGAGCTGGCCGGTTACCGGCGCACGGGCAACCGGCTCCACGAGCTGTCGGAACGTCAGGTCGCGCGCCAGCGGCTCGCGACGAGCATGGTGTTCCAGCGCTTCAACCTGTTCCCGCACAAGACCGCGCTCGAAAACGTGATCGAGGGGCCCGTGCAGGTGCTCAAGCGCCGCCGTGCGCAAGCGGAAGAGGAGGCCCGCGCGCTGCTCGCGCGCGTCGGCCTTGCGCACAAGTGCGACGCGTTTCCGGTCGAGCTGTCGGGCGGTCAGCAGCAGCGCGTCGCGATCGCGCGGGCGCTCGCGATGCATCCGCAACTGATCCTGTTCGACGAACCGACATCGGCGCTGGACCCGGAGCTCGTCGGCGAAGTGCTGGCCGTGATGCGCGATCTCGCGAAGAGCGGGATGACCATGATCGTCGTCACGCACGAGCTTGGCTTCGCGCGCGAGGTCGCCGATCGCGTCGTGTTCATGGACGGCGGCCGGATCGTCGAGAGCGGGCCACCCGACCAGGTGCTGTCCGCACCGACGCATGCGCGCACCCGCGACTTCATCTCGGCCGTGATTGCCTGAGCGGATCGCGCCGCCGACAAGACGTGCAACGCAGCACCGCGGTACCCCCTTACACCACCACGACAAGGCTACACCCCATGAAAGCATCCGTCCTGACCCGCACGCTGGCCGCTGTCGCATTCGGCGCGCTCGCACTTCACGCTTCCTTCGCGGTCGCGCAGGCCGCGAACGTCAAGCGCACGCTGAACGTCGCGATCGTGCCGAACTATCCGCCGTTCGAATACAAGGACCCGGCGACCGACAAGCTCGCGGGCTTCGACGTCGACCTCGGCGAGGCGCTCGCCGCGAAGATGGGCGCGAAGCTGAACTGGGTCGAGACGAGCTTCGACCAGATGATGAGCGCCGTCGCGACGCAGCGCGTCGACATGATCCTGTCCGGCATGACCGACCTGCCGACGCGCCGCGACGCCGTGACGTTCGTCGACTACATCGAGACGGGGCCGCAGTTCTACGTGCTGAAGACGCGCGCGGGCGAATTCGCGCAGATGGGCGCGCTGTGCGGCAAGCGCGTCGGGTCGAGCCGGCGCACGTCGTTCCCGGACAACACGACCGCGTGGAGCGCGGAGAACTGCGTGAAGGCCGGCAAGCCGGCGATCGTGGTGGTCGGCACCGACGGCTCGTCGGATGCGCGCATGCAGCTGCGCCAGAACCGCATCGACGCGGCCGTGCAGGGCGGCGAGACGCTGCCGTACCAGAACAGCCTCGAGCAGAACGCCTACGCGCCGGTCGGCAAGCCGTTCCTGTCGCAATACACGGGCATCGGCGTCGCGAAGAGCAACACCGCGCTCAGCAGCGCGCTGACGACGGCGCTCAACCAGATGATCGCGGACGGGTCGTATCACAAGCTGCTCGCGAAATGGGGGCTGCAGGAGCACGCGGTGGCGAAGGCGATGGTCAACGGCACGCACTGAGCGCGCGATGACGGCCTCGGCTCCCCGCTGGCCGGACGCGAAGCGCGCGTGCGTCGCGCTCGCGTTCGATCTCGACGGCCCGACCGGCGACGCGATGCTGAACGGGTCGATCTGGCGCAACCCCGCGTATTTCACGCTCGGCAGCTACGGGCCATGGCGCGCGCTCGGCCGGCTGCTCGACGTGCTCGCGTCTTTCGACCTGCCCGCGACGTTCTTCGTGCCCGCGTGGGTTGCGCGGACCTGGCCCGCGCAATGCGCGGCAATCGTCGAGCGCGGGCACGAGATCGGTTATCACGGCTACCGGCACGAAGCGTTCTGGACGCTCGAACCCGAACGGCAGCGCGAGATCATGGCGCAGTCGGCCGAAGTGCTCTACCGCACGCTCGGTGTACGGCCAGTCGGCTTCCGCACGCCGTCCGGCGACTGGAGCGCGGCGACGGTGAGCGTGCTGCGCGAAGCCGGCGTGCGCTATTCGAGTTCGATGCGCGGCGACGATCGTCCCTATCTGCTGCCCGGCGCCGACGGCGAGCCGTCACTTGTCGAGATTCCCGGCCGCTGGGAGACCGACGATTACGCGTCGCTCGCGTATCACCGCAACCCCGACTATCCGGCCGGGCTCGACCGGATCGCCGGCTACGATGCGACGCTCGACAACTGGACGCGCGAATTCGACGGCATATACCGCGAAGGGCTGTGCCTGACGACGCTGCTGCATCCGAAAGTTTGCGGCAAGCCCGGCCGCCTCGCACTGCTCGAAGCGTGGTTCGAACACATGTGCGCGCGGGACGGCGTCTGGTTCGCGCGCTGTCGCGAAGTGGCCGACTGGTGGCTCGCGCAGCACGCGCACAACACGCAACCGACGCAACGGAGCAGCCTGTGACGACACTTCCAGCCTGGCCGGACGGCGCGCGCTGCGCGGTCGCGATCACGGTCGACTTCAACGACATACACGGTATCCAGACACGCGAGCCGCGCATCGTCGGCCGCGAGAAGTCGCTGTCGGTGTGGCGTTACGGCGCGACGCGCGGCGTCGAACGATTGCTCGATGCGTTCGATGCATTCGGTGTGCCAGCGAGCTGGTTCGTCCCGGGCATCGTCGCCGAAACGCATGCGGATGCCATACGCGAGATCGCCGCTGCCGGCCATGAACTCGGCGTGAGTGGCTATCGCTGCGAGGACTTCGACGCGCTGCCGCTCGCCGCGCAGATCGACGCGTGCCGCACCGGGCGCGCGGCGCTTGCGGACACGATCGGCCGCGACGTTGAAGGTTTTCGTTCGTTCACCGGCAACTGGGCCGAGGGCTTCGCAGACTGGCTCGTCGCGGAAGGCTTCACGTGGTCGTCGTCGTGGCGCGGAGACGATCTGCCGTATGTGCATCCGCGCGGCGACGACCGCGCGGACGGCGCGCGGCTCGTCGAGCTGCCGCTGCACTACGAGCTCGAGGACGAGCCATACTTCGAGTTCAACCTGTCGCCGCCGGTACCGGCCGGCCAGCCGCGCATCGCGGCGTACCGTGACGTACTCGACAACTGGCGGCGAGACGTCGACGGGTTTCGCCGCTTCGGGCTGTGCTGCGTGCTGCGCCTGCATCCCGAGATCATCGGCACCGCGGGGCGCATCGACTTGCTGCGCGCGTTGCTCGCTCATCTGCGCGACGCGGGCGACGTATGGTTCGCGACCGGGCGCGACATCGCGCGCTGGTGGCGTGCCCGGATGCCCGTCAATCCGCCGGGCCATCCGGTCGACGTGTTCTCGCATTGTCTCGCGGACGAATCGGCGCGATGAAGACGGAGACGCAAACGCGCGCCACGCGGCTCGCGGCGTTCGTCGCGCAGACGGCCGCCGATGCGTTGTCGGACAACGTCGTCGCGAAGGCCAAGCGTCATGTGCTCGACACGTTCGGCGCGGCGCTGGCGGGTACGTTCGCGGCCGAGACGCGCAGTGCGCGGGCGCTGACCGGCACGGTCGAGCGCGGCGGCACACCGCTGTGGGGTACACGACGAGCCGCGGGCGCGCGCGATGCGGCGTTCGTGAACGGAATCGCCGCGCACGCGCTCGAACTCGACGATTCCGGCGGCTGCGATCATTCGGGCGCGGTCGTGATGCCGGCCGTGCTCGCCGCGCTGTCGTGTGCGCAACGCCCGGTGACCGGCCGGGAATGCGTGGCCGCGATCGTGCTCGGCTACGACGTCGGCCGGCGCGTGCTCGAGGCAGCTGGAGGTTACTCGGCGCACAACGGGGCCGGCTGGCACTCGACGCTCAGTTGCGGTGTGTTCGGCGCGGCGGCAGCGAGCGCACGCGTGCTCGGTCTCGACGCCGCGCGCACGCGCGACGCGCTCGGCCATGCGGCGAGTTTCTCCGGTGGCTTGTGGGGCTTCATCCATGACGGATCGCAGACGAAGCGGCTGCATGCCGGCCGCGCGGCGGAAGGGGGTGTGCTCGCGGCGCTGCTGGCACGCGAAGGCGTGAGCGGCCCGGCCAGCGTGTTCGACGACGTCTGGGGTGGCTTCTTCAACACGTTCGCCGCGCAATCGCAGGCGCCCGACGCATTGACCGACGGCCTCGGCATGCACTGGAAACTGATGCGCTGCTCGATCAAACCGCACGCGTCGTGCCGCAGCGCGCATGCGGCGGTCGACGCGGCACTGCAGCTTGCCGAAGGTCGCACGTTCGAGGCCGGCGAAATCGAGCGGGTGGTCGTGCGAACCAGCGCATTCGTGGCGCGGATGTGCGGCGGCCGCGACCTGTCGACACTGTCGTCGTCGCAGATGAGCCTGCCGTACGCGGTTGCAGCCGCGCTTGCATTCGGCGACACGGGAATCGGTGCCTATCGCGACGACAGGCGCACGGATTCGCGTGTCACGGCGCTGCTCGCGCGCATCGCGATCGAGGTCGATCCGGCGCTCGGCGATCTCGACGAGCCGACCGTGATCCTGCATCGCGCGGACGGGCGGCGGGAATCGCGTCACGTGCCGATCGCACTCGGCGATCCGCGCAATCCGCTGTCCGATGCGGCGCTGCTGGCGAAGTTTCGTGCGCTGGCGGGCATCGCGCTCGCCCCTGCGCAGGTCGATGCGTTGAGCGACGCGTGCCTGTCGCTGGAGCGGTTGTCGGACGCGCGGGTGTTGAACGCGTTGCTCGCGGCCGATGACGGCGATTCACCTACCACGCCGAAATTCCGCCCATAACTCGTCGTTTCCGGAAACGTTCCTTGTCGGTTCCGCACTAATTCACGCGCCGCTCTGGTCGTTATCGAGGCATCGGTCTCGCACGTGCCGCCTTCGATCGGCTGAACACGCATGCGTCGCATGCAACGGTTTCGTGCTCAACGCTTCCCTCATCATGATCAGGAATTTCAGCATTCGCGTCCGGCTGGCGCTGGCGATGGGTTTTCTCGGCGTGCTGCTCGTCATCGGCGGCATCATCGGCGTCATTGGCGTGGCGATAAGCAACGACGACGTGAAGACGCTTTATTCCGACCGGCTCGCATCGTCGGAGGCGCTGGGGCAGGCGAATGTCGCGCTGTCGAGAACCCGTCTATGGCTGTATCGCATCGCGCTCGATCCGGACAGCCCCGACGTGCCGCAGGAAACCGCGACATCCCGTGAACTGCTCGCCGCGTCGAAAAAGGCGTGGGACGCGTATCGCGCGCTGCGGCTCTCCGGTCCCGAAGAAGCGCGCCGCGCGGCCGACGCGAACACGAAGTTCCACGCGCTCGTCGAGAACGGCCTCGAACCGATGTTCGGCGCCATTGCCGCCCGCGATCCCGCGAAAATCCCCGACGTCTGGCGGCACATACCGCCGTCGCTGTTCATCGACGTCTCCGACGCGATGGACGCGCTCGGCCGAATCCAGATCACGGCCTCGCGGGTGACGTTCGATGCCGCGCAGGCTCGTTTCCACTGGTTCGTCGGCATCGCGATCGCCGGCATCCTGGTCGCGCTCGGCGCAGCCGTACTCACGTGGTGGTCGCTTCAGCGCGCGATCGGCGCGCCGCTTGCGCACGCACTCGATCATTTCAGCGCGATTGCCGGCGGCGACCTGACGACGCGGATCGACGTCGATTCGACCGACGAGATGGGGCAACTGATGACCGGCTTGCGGGCGATGCAAGGCAAGCTGCTGCAAACGATTCGCGTGGTGCGGGAAGGTTCGCACTCCATTGAGACGGCCGCGCACGAGATCACGGCCGGCAACATGGACCTGTCGCAACGGACCGAAGAGCAGGCCGCGTCGCTGGAGGAAACGGCAGCCTCGATGGAGCAACTGACTTCGACGGTGCGCCAGAATGCCGAGAACGCGAAGCAGGCGAATCAGGTGGTGCACGACGCGGCGTTGCTGACCGAAGAGGGCAATCAGGCGGCGCAGGAAGTCGTCAGCACGATGCGCGGTTTGTCGGAAGCGTCGGGCAAGATCGCCGAAATCATCTCCGTCATCGAAGGCATCGCATTCCAGACCAACATCCTGTCGTTGAATGCGGCCGTCGAAGCGGCGCGGGCAGGCGAGCAGGGGCGCGGATTCGCGGTCGTCGCAGGCGAAGTGCGATCGCTTGCCCAACGCAGCGCCACGGCGTCCCGGGAGATCAAGGAACTCATCACGGATTCGCTGAGACGCGTCGAGACCGGTGCGCGACAGGTCGATCGCGCGACCGGGACGATGTCGGAGATCCTGACGTCGGTGCAACGCGTGCACGTGCTGATGGGCGAGATTGCCGCCGCGTCCGACGAGCAATCCAGAGGCATCGAACAGGTGAATCAGGCTGTGACGCAAATGGATCAGGTGACGCAGCAGAACGCGGCGCTGGTTCAGCAGGCGTCGGCGGCCGCGCTGTCGCTGCGGGAGCAGGCGGGGCAACTGGAGGCGACCGTCTCGGTCTTTCGGATCGGTTCCTCGCAGGCCGTTGCGTAAACCCGGGCGACCGGTTACCGGAGGCAGCCTATAATCGTTACCAGCTTGTCCAGGAAATCGCGGTTATCAGGGTGAGGGGTGTCCAAATGGGACAATGCCGTCGCATCTATTCGCGCTTCGTGCTCACAAGCTGGATCGCCGGTCTGGCGATTCTGGCCGGCCCAGGCCACGTGCACGCCGAGGACAGTCCGTCGAGCTTGCCAACCGATGTCAAGCAATCTGAAAGAAAGCTCAACGTCTATGCCGTGTATGGCGACGGACGCGCGACCGAGGGTGGCGACATGCATTGGCGCGCCTACGAAGTCGGCTTCGGTGACGTCCTGAATGACTACCTCTCGGTCTACCTCGCGTATGTGAACGAGGGGCATCCCCTGGATCACCACCGTGACGGCTTCGCCGCCCTGGGTTCGTTTCGTTGGCCGGTCGGCAGTCGCGTGGCCCTCGAATTCTCGGCGGGACCGTATTTCAGCATGGACACGACGCATGTCGACAACGAGGTGCGCAACGAAAAGCGATGGGGCGTGCGTGCGTCAGCAGCGGTGCGGTATTACGTCGTTCCCAACCGCTTCTTCCTCAAGGTCCAGTACAACCACGTCCAGATGATTGGCGGATTCAATTCCGACGCGGTGCTCTTCGGCATCGGCTCGGATTTCGGCGGCGATCCCGGCCCCGCGCTTTCGGACGGCAAGACGCAGGTTAGCGTTTGGGCCGGCACGTCGCAGACGAACCGTCCTCAAGTGCCGATCGAGAAAGGGTATATGGTCGAAGTCAAGCGGCCGCTCGGCAATGCGTGGGCCTATTCGGCGAGCTTCGTCTACGAGGGCAATAATGGTGTCGCCGGTCGAAGAGGTGTGGCGGCGCAACTCTGGTACGTCGCGCCGATCAGGAGCAAATGGACGCTTTCGGCAGGCGTAGGTCCGTATCTCTCGCGTGATCGGGACGAAGTCTCGAGCAAGACGAGACTCAATGCCTTGCTCAGCGCGCAGGTGACGTATCAGGTCACGAATGATTGGGCTGCGAGCTTGCGCTTCAATCGTGTCGCAACCGGCAACGACAAGGATCAAGACATGTTCATGGTCGGCGTGGCGCGCAATTTCTAGTGGCTGTAAATGCAGGTCTGCCGTGTTGCAATTTGAATTGACATAATGCTGATGATCAGCGTTTTGGATTGTAGTGGCTAAGTTGTAATGTCCGCTTCTAGCCAAGTTCAAATGTCCGCTTTTCGACCCATCGTAAGCTGATCGGCCGCTGGGAATCCAGCGCCGGAGGCTTTGATGGCTGGAACGGAACGGATCACGATGACGATGCGCGAGCTGGACAGATTCAAGGTCATTCAGGACGTCGCGGACGGCAAGCTTCAGCCGTGGCGCGCGGCCGAGCGACTCGGGCTGACAACGCGGCAGATTCGGCGACTGGTCGGCCGACTGCGTGAGCACGGGCCGCAAGGCCTCGTGTCTCAACGACGCGCGAAGCCCAGCAACAATCGATTGGACAGCACGACGGCTGACCGGGTGCAGTCGATCATCCGTGATCGCTACGCCGATTTTGGCCCGACGCTGGCCTGCGAGAAGCTCTGGGAATGTCACGGCATTCGGCTGGCCAAGGAGACGGTCCGGAAGCTGATGTCCGACGCTGGCCTGTGGGTGCCGCGCCGGCAGCGGCCACCGAAGGTTTATCAACCGCGGGCGCGACGCGCGTGCCTGGGGGAACTGATCCAGATCGATGGCAGTGACCATCGATGGTTCGAGGATCGGGCGCCGGCCTGCACGCTGCTGGTGTACGTCGACGACGCGACGAGCCGGTTGATGATGCTGCACTTCACGCAGACCGAATCGACCTTCAGCTACTTCGAGGCGACGCGCGCGTACATCGACTGCCACGGCAAGCCGGGGGCGTTCTATAGCGACAAGTACAGCGTGTTCCGCAACGTAACGCCAGGTAAGACTGGTAATCGGGTGACGCACTTCGGCCGCGCGATGTACGAGCTGAACATCGACACGTTTTGCGCGAACAGCAGTCCGGCCAAGGGGCGAGTCGAGCGAGCACATCTGACGTTGCAGGATCGCTTGGTCAAGGAGATGCGATTGCGCGGGATCAACACGGTGGGTGACGCCAATGCGTATGCGCCCTCCTTCATGGCCGCTTACAACGCACGTTTTGCGAAGCCGCCGAAGAGCGATTTCAATGCGCACCGACCGTTGCGCGCCGATGAGAATCTTGACTTGGTGCTGACGTGGCGCGAGCCGCGAAAAGTGACGAGGTCGCTCACGGTGCAGTACGACCGGGTAATGTACTTGCTGGAGGACACGCCGGAGAATCGAAAGTTGATCGACCGGCAGATCGAGGTGTGGGAGTACCCGGATGGGCGGATCGAACTCCGAACAGAGGGTCGCGTGTTGCCGTGCAGGCAGTACGACCGGCTGGCCGAAATCGATCAAGGTGCCATCGTCGAACACAAGCGTCTGAGTCACGTGCTGCAGATCGCGCAAGCGCTTCAGGCGCAGCGCGATAACAGCCGAATCGGTAAGGCACCGTCTCGAACGCATCGAGGCGACTCGACCAAGACGAATCGCAACACCACTCAGCCGAACAAAAAGAAGCAGCGTGAGTTCACGCAGGCCGATGTCGAGAAAGTGATCGTGGATCTCGCCGAACGCAGACAGGTCCAACAGCCTGCGCGCAAACCTGGCCGCCGGTCTGCAAGGGGCAGTGACGCAAGCGTAAGCACCCTGCCCGTTCAGGATCCGCTCTTCGACATTGCGTGATCTGTAACCCAAGAGAAACAAACATCAAGCCCGTAAGCCCGGACATTTCAACTTAGGGAAACACTGATTTATCCGGCTCTGTGGTCATCGCTGACGCAGCCGAGGACGTTGTAGAAGATAGTTCACGGAACGGGCCCACGACGATGAAACGGCAAATGAGCTTTGCGGAAGCGGAAAGCACGGGCAAGAAGCGCATGACTCGGCGCCAGCGTTTCCTGGAAGAGATGGAGAAGCTCGTGCCGTGGTCGCGATTGCTGACG
>NZ_CADFEF010000046.1:0-27481 GCF_902833125.1 Burkholderia sp. BCC1640
AGCCCTCGTCACGCCAGAAATCGATTCGCATACGTTCTTCAGGTTGAAGTTGTTGGTACGTTCTCTTTGCCATTCGCGGACATTACCGGATGGCGAGAGTGTTGCACTTCAGATTTGAGGCCGCCCAGACATGCCCCCACGGATCGCACGGAATCCTCACCGACGACTTTGTTGTCGGCATATAATTTTTCGCAACAATCGTGCATATAGATGCATCGATTCCGACCCCGGCCTACCCTCCCTTCGCGTTCGCAACCATGTCATCCCGCTCGTCCAGTCCGGCGTCGCTCCGCGTCACGCCGGATCTCGTTGACGCACACATTCTCGTCGTAGATGACCGACCGAACGACCTGCGGCTCCTGACGGAGATCCTGCGTTCCGCGCGCTGCCGGATCAGCGTCGCGTTCGATGGTCTGCAGGCCTATCACCGTGCGCAGGCGATCACGCCCGACCTGATCCTGATGGATGTGCGGATGCCGCGCATGGACGGCTTCGCCGCGTGCCGGCTGCTGGCCTCGACGCCGTCGACGCAGAACATTCCCGTCATCATCCTGACTGCCGCGAGCGATCTCGAGGATCGCATCGCGGGGCTCGAAACCGGTGCGCTCGACTACATCGTGAAGCCGTTCGAACCGGTCGAGGTCATTGCACGGATCCGCAATCATCTGAAACGGGCGCGACGCAGCCAGCCGTTCGCGCACTTGCCCAAGCTGCGCGACCACCCCGACGCCGCGCTGGTGCGCGCGGCAAGCGACATCCTGCTGCGCGAGCTGCGCAACCCGCCCGGGCTCGACGAACTCGCGAGGCAGGTCGGCACGCACGAAAAACGGCTGTCGCGCGTGTTCCGCGATCATCTCGGCCAGACCGTATTCGAATACCTGCGCGACACGCGGCTGCGCGCCGCGAAACACTTTCTCGCCGAGACGTCGATGGGCATCGGCGACATCGCCGAGGAGATCGGCTTCTCGACGCCGGGCAACTTCGCGACGGCGTTTCGCGAACGGTTCGGCATCACGCCGTCGGACTGGCGGCGTCAGCGGCCGACGGTCGATGTTCCGCCGCCGTCGCATGACTGCCCGCGCGATGCATAGGCGTCGCACCTCGGGCTGGCACGCGATGGTGCTGCTGCTGACGGCACTGGTGCTCGCCTGCGCGACACACCGGGCCACCGCGACGGAAAACCCCGCACAGCTGGACGCCGTCTCGTTGCTCGAAGATCCGGGCGCGCAGTTGTCAGTCGACCAGGCCGCCGCACGGCTCGCCGAGCCTCAACGTCGTGCTGCCGCGGCGGCGCGACCGTCGTTCAACATCGAATTCTCACGCTCCGCTTGGTGGGTCGGCGCGACGCTGGTCAACCGCGACCGCGTCGAACAGCCGCTGGTGCTCGCGATCCGCGACGCACGCGTCGACCGTGCCGATTTCTACGTCGGGCACGGCGGCACCTGGACGCTCGCCGGCCGCTTCCCGGCCGACGAAAATGGCATGAGCCGGCCGGCGTCCCGGTATCCGGTGCTCGATGCAACGCTGCGCCCGGGCGAACGGTTGCCCGTCCTGATCCGCATCACGTCGCGCAAGGAACTGCGGCTCGCGCCGAGCGCCTTCACGCGCGACGCATGGCAGGCCCACGAGCTGCACGCAACCATGTGGAACTTCGGCTTTCTCGGCGGGCTGCTCGCGCTCATGTGGTGTGCGCTGCTGATCGGGTTTTTCTCCCGCAGCGGCATGTTCGTCGTGCTGGCCATGCTCGCGTTGAACACGACGCTGTTCGAGGCAACCTACCGCGGCTACACCGCGCTGTATCTGTGGCCCGCCGCACGCGAATGGTCGGCGCGCGGCGAGGTGATCTTCGTCTACCTGTCGATCGTGTGCTTCATCGCGTTCATCCTGACGGTCGCCCATCGCGAGAAGGCACGCATCCCGTTCCGCGCGATCTACGCGGGGTTCATCGCGCTCGAGTGCGCGGGCATCGTCGGGGCCGCATGCGGCGACCTGCTCACGTTTACGTGGTTCTGCCTGCGGCTGAACGCCGTGCTGGCGATCGTGAACCTCACCCTCGCGCTGACGCTCGCGATTCGCCGGACGCCGACGGGCCGCGTGATGCTGATCGCGATCGCGTTCGCGAGCTTCAACATGGTGATCCGCATTCTCGATGGCAAGGACGCGATCCCGGCCTGGCTGTTCTGGATCAAGTCCGACATCTATCCGAACCCCGTTATCGCGATCATCGGTCTTGCCACGCACCTGCTGGTGCTGGCCGCGTGGATCAACCACGTGGGCCGTCAGCGCACCGAAGCACGCAAGCGTCTCGAGCAGTGGCAGCTCACCGAACAGGATCGCCTGCGCGACGAAGTCGCGAAACGCACGGTCGCGCTCAACGACGCGCTGCAACAGGTTCGCATGCACATGCAGCAGAAGATCGAGACGCTCGGCTACGTGAGCCACGACCTGCGCGCGCCGCTGTCGACGATCAACGGCTACGCGAAGCTGCTGCTGCAAGGCGCGACGCGCAGCCAGGCGCGGCTGATCCGCTCGATCGACCGCAGCATCCGCTACCAGCTCACGCTGATCGACGAATTGCTGCAATACACGAAGGCGGAGTTGCAGCCGCTCGGCATTTCGCCGCACGCGACCGACCTGCCCGGCCTGCTGAACGACATCGGCGACTATGCGGTCGCGCTGTGTTCCCAGCAGGACAACCGGTTCGACTACCGGCCGCTGACGCCGTTGCCGCGCAAGCTGTCGATCGACGGCATTCGGCTGCAGCAGGTGCTGCTCAACCTGCTGTCGAACGCGTCGAAGTTCACGCGCGACGGCACGGTCACGCTGTCGGTCGGCGCGTATCCGGAAGGCGATGCATGGCGGATCATGTTCGAGGTCGCCGACACCGGAATCGGCATCGACATCGGCAAGACCACCGACATCTTCCGTGCATACCAGCAGGTGCAGGCGGTGAACGGCGGCACCGGACTCGGCCTGTTCATCGCGCAGCGGATCGTCGGCGCGATGCGCGGCGAGCTGGCCGTGTCGAGCCAGCCGGGTGTCGGCACGTCGTTCACGTTCCAGATCGTGGCGCCCGCGATCGGCCGCGCGATGATCCCAGCGTCGGCGCTCGTACGCACCGCCGAACCCGCCGATCCGACCGGGCCCGTGCCGGACGCACACGCGATGCGCTGTCCGCCTGCCGACGCGCTCCACGAGCTGGCCGTGCTCGCGAGCGAAGGCCGCCTCACCGATATCGAGGAATGGCTCGGACAGCACGCGCATGCACCACGGCATGCCGCGTTCGTGCAGGCAATGCGGGACCGCCTGGACGTGCTGGATCTGCACGCGATCGAACGACTCGCCGAGTCGCTGAAGCAGACGGGCATCGCGGATGCGTCGTTCGACGTGGAACCCGACATGGCCGGGCCGGGCTGATTGCAACGCACGCGCCGCTGTCGCGCGACGCGCATTCGCGAATCGGTCAAACGCGACTGGCGGCCGCGCCGAAGCGCCGTTGACAGCCACCAACGGCGACGGCGCAAGCGATGCCGGCCAACGAAGAAGCCCGCCAAACGCGCGCCGGCATCACGCCGAACGTTGCAGACGCAACAACCTGCGCATCGTCGAACCGAGCGCCGCATCATCACGCGACGCGGCGGGCGTCACCTGCGCGGCATCGCGCCTCCGCCGTTTCGGATCGAGCCCGGTCCCACCGCTACGCCGCCGCGCCGCGTGCCGCTCGATGACCCGCTGCAGCAGACAGAACACGCACAGCAGCGCGCCGATCACGATCCGCGTCCACCACGAACTCAGCGTGCCGTCGAACGTGATCAGCACCTGGATCGTGCCGAGAATACCGACGCCGAACACCGACCCGATCACGTACCCCACCCCGCCCGTGAGCAGCGTGCCGCCGATCACGGTCGCGGCGATCGCGTCGAGCTCCATCCCCTGCGCCTGCAGTCCGTAGCCGGACAGCACGTACAGCGTGAACACCACACCGCCGAGCGCCGAACAGAAGCCGCTCAGCGCATACACGCCGACCTTCGTGCGCGCGACCGGCAACCCCATCAGCAGCGCCGATCGCTCGTTGCCGCCGACCGCATACACGTTGCGGCCGAAGCGCGTGAAATGCGCGAAGTAAATCGCGGCGGCCAGCGTCGCGAGCGCGATCAGCGCGCCCGCGCTCAGCGTCCCGCCGCCGACCGGCACGCTGATGCCCGCGAGCGCATGGAAGGTCGGCTCGTTGATCGTGATCGACTGCGTCGTGATCAGGAAGCATGCGCCGCGCGCGAGAAACATCCCAGCGAGCGTGACGATGAACGGCTGCAACCGGAAGTAATGAATCAACGCGCCCATCGCCGCGCCGTACAGCGCGCCAAACACGAGCACGAGCGGGACGATCACCCAGACGGGCCAGTGCAATCGTTCGGCGCCGACCGCGCATAAGATCGTTGTCAATGCAACGACAGAGCCGACAGACAGGTCGATGCCGCCCGACACGATCACGAACGTCATCCCGATCGCGACGATCAGCAGGAATGCGTTGTCGACGAGCAGCCCGGTCAGCACTTGCATCGAGAAGAAGCCCGTGTACATCACGGATCCGAAGCTGAACAATGCGGCGAACAGCACGATCGTCACGACGATCGGCAGCGTGCGCGGGTCGGTAAACCGTGCGAGGAATCGGTTCATCGCGGCGTGGCTCCGGTGGTGGTGCGCGAACGGATGGAAGACAGCAGTCGCGACGCATGCTGGATCACCAGCGCGTGCGCCGCGTCCGACTGGATCAGCGTCACGACGATCACGACGAGCGCCTTCACGACGAGCGTCGCCTCCGGTGGCACGCCGATCGAATAAGTCGTGTAGGTGAGCGTCTGGATGATCAGCGCGCCAAGCACGGAGCCCGCGAGGCTGAAGCGGCCGCCGAGCAGCGACGTGCCGCCGAGCGTCACCGCGAGGATCGCGTCGAGCTCGAGCAGCAGCCCCGCGTTGTTGCCGTCGGCACTGCGCACGTTCGAGCTGGCGAGGATGCCGGCGAGCGCCGACATCACGCCGGAGAACAGATAGACGCCGAACACGACCGCCCCCGCGCGCAGCCCGACGAGCCGCGTCGCGACCGGGTTCACGCCGATCGCGCGGATGAACAGGCCGAGCGCCGTGCGGTTCACCAGCAGCGCGGTCGCCGCGATCGTCGCGATCGCGATCCAGACCGAGCACGGCACGGCCGCGAGATACCCGCCGCCGAGCTCGAGGTAGCCCGGCGCGCCGATCGGGATGATCTGTCCGCCGGTCAGCAACTGCGCGATGCCGCGTCCGGCGACCATCAGGATCAGCGTCGCGATGATCGGCTGCATCCCGACGAACGCGACGAGCACGCCGTTCCATGCGCCCGCGAGCAACCCGACGCCGAGCGCGGCGGCCAGCGCCGTACCGACCCGCGTCGGATCGCCGTCGAGCACGATCGCCGCGGCCGCGCCGGCGATCGCGACGATCGCGCCGACCGAGATGTCGATCCCGCGCGTCGCGATCACGAGCGTCATGCCGAGCGACACGATCACGAGCGGCGCCGCGCGATTCAGGATGTCGATCGGCGCGCCGAACAAGTGGCCGTCGAGCACCGCGATCGACAGGAAGCCCGGCCGATACGCGACGTCGAGCGCGAACAGCAGCGCGAGCGTCAGCACCGGCCACACGAGCGGATGGCGAAGCAACGTGCGTAACCGGATCATGACCGGCCTCCCGCGATCAATTGATACACGTGTTCCTCCGACGCCTCGGCACCGGTCAGTTCGGCGACCTTGCGGCGATCGCGCAGCACCGCGATCCGGTGGCTCACGCGCACCACTTCGCTGATTTCCGACGAGATGAACAGGATCGCGAGCCCCTGCGCGCACAACGCAAGCACGCGCTCCATGATGTCGAATTTCGCGGCGACGTCGATGCCGCGCGTCGGCTCGTCGAGGATCAGCAGCTTCGGCTCCGTCGCGAGCCAGCGCGCGAGCAGCACCTTCTGCTGGTTGCCGCCGGACAGCAGCCCGATCGGCTGTTCCGCGTCGCGCGCTTTGATGCCGAGCCGCGCGATGTACGTCTCCGCGAGTTCGCGCTGGCGCGCGCGGCTGATCAGCCGCCACCAGCCGCGCCGCGCCTGCAATGCGAGGACGATGTTTTCGCGGATCGACAACGCCGCTACGATCCCCTCCTTCTTGCGATCCTCCGGGCAATACGCGATCCCGTTGCGAACGGCATCGTGCGGCGACGCGAGCCGCTTGCGCGTGCCGTCGATCTCGATCGCACCGGTGTCGGTGCGCTCGGCCGCGAACGCGAGCCGCGCGGTTTCCGTGCGCCCCGAGCCGAGCAGCCCGGCCAGCCCGACGATTTCGCCGGGCCGCACGTCGAGATCGAGCGGGCTCATCATCCCGCGCCGGCCGGCCTGTTGCATCGACAGGAACGGCGCGGCCGCGTCGGCGTCGCGCTGCACGGCCGCCGCGCCCGCTTGCAGAGTGCCGGACATCGGTTCGCGGCCGGTCATTTTCGCGACGAGCATGTCGACCGGCAGGTCGCGCGCGAGATACTCGCCCTCGCGCTCGCCGTTGCGCATCACGGTGATCCGGTCGGACACCGCATAGGTCTGTTCGAGAAAGTGCGTGACGAACAGGATCGCCATCCCCGACGCCTTCAGTCGGCGCAGCACGTCGAAGAGCCGCGCGACCTCGCCGTCGTCGAGGCTCGACGTCGGTTCGTCGAGAATCAGCACGCGCGCATCGACCGACACGGCCCGTGCGATCGCGACCATCTGCTGCACCGCGATCGGATACGCGTCGAGCGAACGCGTGACGTCGAGCGACAGGTCGAGCTCGGCGAGCGCATCGCGCGCCCGCGCATGGATCGTCTTCCAGTCGATCGCGCCGCGCCGCATCGGCTGCCGACCCGCGAAGATGTTCTCGGCGACCGACAGGTTCGCGCACAGGTTCACTTCCTGGTACAGCGTCTGGATCCCGGCCGCCTCGGCCTCGCGCGGCGCGGCGAACCGAACCGGCGCGTCGCCGACGCGAATCTCGCCCGCGTCGTGCGCATGCACGCCTGTCAGCACGTTGATCAGCGTCGACTTGCCCGCGCCGTTCTGGCCCATCAGTGCATGAATTTCGCCCGGAAACAACCGGAAGTTCACGCGCTGCAGCGCGTTCACGCCCGGGAACGCCTTGTCGATGCCGATCATCTCGACCACCGGCGGATTCGTCATGGATCGCCCTCGATTCGAGGCGGACGGCGGACGGCGGCAACCGCGCCGCCGCCCGCGTCCGCCGGGACTCAGTACTTGCGGGTCGGCAGCACCTGCGCCGCGACGCTCATCGGGAACACCGTCTCGTTCGTGACGATGCGCTTCGGCAACTGCTTGCCGGCGACCACGTCCTTCACCGCGGTCATCAGTTGCGGGCCGAGCAGCGGGCTGCATTCGACGTCGACGTTGATCTTGCCGGCGACCATCGCCTGGAAGCCGCCCTTGGTCGCGTCGAACGACACGACACTCACGTCCTTGCCGGGCTTGATGCCGGCCTCTTCCATCGCCTGGATCGCGCCGAGTGCCATGTCGTCGTTGTGCGCGTAGACGACGTTGATCTGCTTGCCGTACGTCTTCGCGAACGCTTCCATCACCTGCTTGCCGCCGGCAAGCGTGAAGTCGCCGCTTTGCGACGCGATCACCTTGAACTTCGGATTGTTCTTGATCACTTCGAGCAGGCCCGCGCGGCGGTCGTTGGCCGGTGCGGAGCCGACCGTGCCCTGCAGCTCGACGATGTTGATCGGGCCCGCATCGTTCTTGAAGCGCTCTTCCATCCAGTGGCCGGCACGCCGCCCTTCCTCGAGGAAGTCGGAACCGATCATCGTCACGTACAGCGACGGATCCTTCACGTCGACGCCGCGATCGGTCAGGATCACCGGAATATGGGCCGCCTTCGCTTCGGTCAGCACCGGCTCCCAGCCCGACTCGACAACCGGCGAGAACGCGATCACGTCGACCTTCTGCGCGATGAACGAACGGATCGCGCGGATCTGGTTCTCCTGCTTCTGCTGCGCGTCCGAGAATTTCAGGTTGATGCCGGCATCCTTCGCCGCGCTCTTCACCGACACGGTGTTCGCGGTGCGCCACGCGCTTTCCGCGCCGACCTGCGAGAACCCGAGCGTGATCGGCTTTTGCTGCGCGTGCGCGCCCGACGCGAATACCGTCGCCGCGGCGACGAGCGCACCGGCCGTCAGCTTCCTGATGAATGTCATGGTCCGTCTCCGATGATGTCGTTGTATGTCGCGGCCCGGCCTGGCGCGGTGCCGTGCTGTTGTGGTTCTGCGTGGCGCGGACGCGGTTCGGGGCGGTGCCGGCCGGCGCATGCGGCCGGCCCGGTATGTACGCCCCGGATCAGTCTAGAAACAAGTCCGATAACCTTCCAATGAAATATTGGATTGAAGCGATATCGGTATCGGCATACGTATAAACACCTAGCGCTCATCTTCGCCTGCCGCGACCGCTTCGACGTCGATGGGGCGGCGCATCCGGCGGCGGCGCACGGATCTTGCTGTCGCCCTTGCAAGCGCCGTTCGCGCCCCGCGACGGCCGCTCCGACAACAAGGAGAACAACGATGCCCGCCGTGCGTGAACCCCCGATCGCCGCACATGGAAACGCTCGTCCGCTGGCGCCTCGCGCCATGAAGAAGCGCGCGTCCCGGCGCGGCTCCGGCACCGAAACCGGCGATCGTTCGGCCGCGCCGCTGCGCCATGTCGACGACCGGCATCCCGGCTACACGCGCCGGCGGTTGCGCCACGGCTTCGCGTACTACACGCAGGACGGCGTCCGGATCCGCGACGCCAACGAAATCGCCCGCATCGATGCGCTCGCGATTCCGCCGGCGTATACCGACGTCTGGATCTGCATGGACCCGCGCGGCCACTTGCAGGCGACGGGGCGCGATGCGCGCGGGCGCAAGCAGTATCGCTATCACCCGCAGTGGCGCGAGACGCGCGACGCGAACAAGTACGCGCGGATGGCGGCCTTCGCCCGCGCGCTGCCGCGCGACAAGATCGTCGCGACGATCGTCCGGCTGCTCGACACGACGCTCGCGCGGATCGGCAACGCCGAATATGCACGCGAGAACGCGTCGTACGGACTGACGACGCTGCGCAAGCGCCACGTGACGATCCGGCCGGGACAGGTTCGCCTGCGCTTCACGGGCAAGAGCGGCATCGAGCATGACGTGACCGTGGAAGATCCGCGCGTCGGCCGGATCGTGCGGCGCTGCGCGGAGTTGCCCGGGCACGAGTTGTTTCAATATGTGGACGACGACGGCGCACGTCATTCGATCGGCTCGTCCGACGTGAACGATTATCTGCGCGAAGCGGCAGGCGCGGAGTTCACCGCGAAGGATTACCGGACCTGGGCGGGCAGCGTTCAGGCGCTGGCGTTGCTGCGGCGCATCCCGCATGAGGACGTCACGCAGGCGCGCAAGCAGATCGTCGAAACGGTGCGGGCCGTCGCCGACATATTGCGCAACACGCCGGCCGTATGCCGGCGCTGCTACATCCACCCGGCGGTGCTCGATGCGTTCGAAGCCGGGATGCTCGCGGCGCTGGAGGTACGCCGCTCGCCGCGAGGGCTGCGCGTGGACGAGGCCGCGTTCGCGGCGTTGCTCGAACAGGCGGTGCGTTGATCGTCGAAGAAGTCAAGAAAATGACATGCCCGATACAGCGGCACACACCACTCAACGCCCGACAGAATTCGCAGCACTGCGAAAGATCAACGGACGCTCGTCCTGTCGCCCTGCCCGCCGCGCGAACTGCACGGCCTGCTCGACCCGGCCGTGATGCGGAGACTTCGCGCAGACCGGATCGGCCTGCGCCGGATCGCCGGCCAGCATGTACGCCTGGCAGCGGCACCCGCCATGATCCGCATGGCGCTCGTCACAGGTGCGGCACGGGTCGCGCATCCAGCCGTCACCGCGAAACGCGTTGAACGCGTCGCTTTCGTACCAGATGTCCTTCAGCGACCGGTCGCGCACGTTCGGCAGCACGAGGCCGGGCAACCCGCGCGCGGCATGGCACGGCAGTGCGGTGCCGTCCGGTGCGACGCCGAGGAACACCGAGCCCCAGCCGTTCATGCAGGCCTTCGGCCGCTGCTCGAAGTAGTCGGGCACGACGAACAGGATCTTGCACCGTTCGCCGACGAGCTTGCGGTAGCGGTTGACCGTTTCCTCCGCTTCGCGCAGTTGTTCGGCGGTCGGCATCAGCTGATCGCGATTCAGCATCGCCCAGCCGTAGTACTGCGTATTCGCGAGTTCGAGAAAATCCGCGCCGAGGTCGAGCGCCATCTCGATGATCTGGCCGACGTGCGGCAGGTTGTACCGATGCAGCACGCAGTTCAGCACCATCGGATAGCCGTGCGACTTGATCAGCCGCCCGACGCCGCGCTTGAGGTCGAAGGTGCGCGTGCTGGTCAGGAAGTCGTTCAGCTCGCGCGTCGAATCCTGCAGCGACAACTGGATATGATCGAGCCCGACCGCCTTGAGCCGGTCGATGCGCGTGGCATTCAGGCCCACGCCGGACGTGATCAGGTTGGTATAGAAACCCAGCGACCGCGCATGCTCGACCAGCACCTCCAGGTCGCTGCGCTGCAGCGGTTCGCCGCCGGAAAAGCCGATCTGCGCGGCGCCGAGCGCGCGCGCGTCGCTGATCACCGTGCGCCATGCGTCGGTATCGAGCTCCGCGCCGTGCGTCGCGAAATCGACCGGGTTGTAGCAGAACGCGCAGTGCAGCGGACAGCGGTACGTGAGTTCGGCAAGCAGCCAGAGCGGCGCGGACGGCCGGTTCGGAGGAGGGGTCATGTCCATGTCAGTCGAGCCAGCCGCGCAGTCGCGCATGATCGAGGAAGCGATAGACGTCCGACGCAAGGTCCGACGTGCTGAACAGCCGCTCGAGTTCGTCGATGATGTCGTCGAGCTCGCGCGTGCCGTCGCAGCGCGCGAGGATCTCGCCCGCGCTCGGGTTGAGCCGGACCATGCCCTCCGGGTACAGGAGCACGTACGCATCCTGGGCCGCCTCCCACTGCAGGCGGTACATGCCCCTCAGCGAGGGGCGCAGCGGCACGCCGCTGACGGTGTCGTTGGAGTTCATGCGGGATACGCCTTTTCAATCGCATCGAGAATCGACCACAGCACATCCAGCTTGAACGACAGGATGTCGAGCGCGCGCCGTTGCGCGTCCGGTGTCGTGAAATGGTTCAGCGTCACCGCGAGCCCGTGTTCGACGTCGCGCTGCGCGAGCGGCACGCGGCTGCGGAAATACTGCAGCCCGGCCGCCTCGATCCACGGATAGTGGGACGGCCAGCCCGCGAGCCGGTCGAGGTGGATCTGCGGCGCGAACATCTCGGTCAGCGACGAGCACACGGCTTCCTGCCACGGCGCGCGCCGCGCGAAATTAACGTAGGCGTCGACCGCGAACCGCACGCCTGGCAGCACATGCTCGAGCGACCACAACTCCGCGCGCTCGATGCCGACCGCCTCACCGAGCCGCGCCCATGCCTCGATCCCGCCTTCCTGGCCGCCGTGACCGTCGTGGTCGAGAATCCGCTCGACCCACAGCCGGCGCGTGTCGCGATCCAGGCAATTGGACAGGATCGCCGCGTCCTTCAGCGGAATGCTGATCTGATAGTAGAAGCGGTTCGCGACCCAGCCGCGAATCTGCGCCGGTGAACACGCGCCGCTATTCAGGCGGCGGTTGAATGGATGGTGGATGTGATAGCGCGATTCGAGCGCGCGCAGGCGCGCCTCGAACTCCTGCGCACTCCAGGGCGTCGCGTGCAGCGCTGCGGCGGGAATCGGTGCGTTCATGGTCAGACCTCGAATTGCATGCCGTCGTGGGCGACCTCGATGCCGTGCTCGCGCAATTGCGCGCGCTGCGCGGAACCGGGGTCGAGAATCGGATTCGTGTTGTTGATGTGCGTGAGGACCTTGCGCGTGTGCGTCGGCAACAGCCGAAGGCGGTCGATCATGCCCGGCCTCGCCGCGTCGCCGCACTGCTCGAGATGCCCCATGTCGGCCGCGTGCTTCGACGACAGGCCGAGGTCGATCATCTCCGTGCCGGTCCAGAACGTGCCGTCCACCAGCACGAGGTCGGCGTCGCGCATCGCGGCGCGCACGCCGTCGTCGACGTCGGCGAGCCCCGGCGCATAGAACGCCTGTCGGCCGCTCGTCGTATCCTCGATCAGGAGTGCGATGTTGTCGCCCGGCACGCTCGCCTCCCGGCGCGGCGAATAAGGCGGCGGCTTGCTGTCGACCGGCACGGCGGTGAAGCGGATGCCGCCGGCGCCCGGTATCGCGAACGGTTCGCCCGGTGCGATCGTGTGAACGTCGACGCCGCAGTAGTGGTCGAGCAGCGGCACGAGCGGCAGCCCGGTCGACAAGTCGTCGAGCACCGGGGCGCTCGCATACAGCGGCAGCGGCGACGTGCGTTCGCGCAGCATCAGCAGGCCCGTCACATGATCGATCTGCGCGTCGCACAGCACGACGGCGACGATCGCGCTGTCACGGATCGCGCGAGCCGGCTGCAGGTCGGGGGCGGCGCGCAGCTGCGCGAGGATGTCCGGCGACGCGTTCACCAGCACCCAGTCGACGCCGTCGCCGCTGACGGCGATCGACGATTGCGTGCGCGGCACGATGCCGTCGGTGCTGGCCCGCGCGCGACGGCAGTTGCCGCAGTTGCAGTTCCATTGCGGCAGTCCGCCGCCGGCGCCCGAGCCGAGTATCTTGATCTTCATCTGCGTGTGCTCCCGGTGCCGCCCGCATCGTGTCCGTCGATGCGGGCGGCACAGCGCGCGTCGATCAGCGGTTGGCGATGTACATCGTGATTTCGAAACCGAAGCGCAGGTCGGTATAGGCCGGGGTGGTCCATTGCATGATGTGTCTCCTTGTTGAGTGGGTGAGTCGAAAAAACCGCATCGATCGAGCGGCCGATACCCATTGAGCAAGGAGCGTGCCGGGGCGGGACTTGCGTCGCGCGGCGGCGTGCGAAAGCATGCGACAGCCGCCGGGTGGTCACGGCACCGTCATTCTTACGATTATCCAACGACAATATTTCAGAAACCGTCTGGCGACGATTCATGTGACGCACGGCCGGTTGAGCAAGTGTTGAATCCTTGAACACCGGGTGTCGCAACCTGACACACCGGTGTGACAGTCGCGGCTTGCGTCACGGTTCGTCCCGCTCCAGTGCATCCGGGCCTGCGGCCGGCATCTTGCGGTAGATCGTATTGCGCGATACGCCGAGCGCGCGTGCGGCGGCCGACACGTTGCCGCCGTGACGCGCGAGCGCGGCCGCGATCGCGGAGGCGGCCACGTCCTGCAGCCGCGCATCGCAGGCCGCGGTGGCGAACGCTGGCGCTTCCGATGCGAGCGGCGCAGGCGTACAGGCCTCTTGCGCTGTCGGACGGCCGTCGCGCCGCACGTCGTCGAAGAAGTCGTCCGGCAAATGCTCGCAGCAGATCTCGCAATCGTCGTCGACCATCGCGGCCGCCGTGCGCAGCAGGTTCGCGAGCTGCCGGAAGTTGCCCGGCCACGCGCAGCGCTCGAACAGCGCCATCACGTCGGGCGCGACGCTCAACGGCCGGCGCCCGGGCCCCGACAACGTCTCCCGTTGCAGCATCTTCTGGACGACCACCGCGAGGTCCGTGCGGTCGCGCAGCGGCGGCAGGCGCACGACGAGGCCATTGAGCCGGTAGTACAGATCTTCGCGAAAGCGGTTCTGCGCGATCATGTCGCGCAGGTCGCGGTGCGTCGCGCAGATGATCGCGATGTCGACGCCGATCGCCTTCGTCGAGCCGAGCGGGTTGACGACGCGCTCCTGCAGCACGCGCAGCAGCCGCACCTGCAGCGGATACGGCATGTCGCCGATTTCGTCGAGAAACAGCGTGCCTCCGTTGGCCTGCAGCAGCTTGCCGGTCGCGCCCTTGCGGCGCGCGCCGGTAAACGCGCCTTCCTCGTAGCCGAACAGCTCGGATTCGATCAGCGTCTCCGGTATCGACGCGCAGTTGACCGCGACGAACGGCCCGTCGCGGCGGGGCGAGTCGTTGTGGATCGCCTGCGCGAGCAGTTCCTTGCCGGTGCCCGTCTCGCCGGTGATCAGCACAGGAATGTCCTTACCGATGACCTTGCGGACCTTCGCGATCACCGCCGCCACCTGCGGATCGCCGGTGTCGAGATAGCTGAGCCGCGACAGGCTCGCCGCGCCCTGCGCGGCAGGCGGCCGCGCGGCCGACGCGGCGCCGTCGTGCACCTCGGCCGGCCGGCTGCCCTCGGCCCGCAACGCGCGCCGGAACTGCACGCGCGCGCAGACCACCGCGCCGTTGCCGAGGTTCAACGACACGTGCTGCTCGGTGCTCGCGCGCATCCGGTCGATCAGTTGCGCGCTCGTCACGTCGAACAGCGACGCGAGCGTATGCGCGCGCAACGCGGCGAGCGGCATCCCGAGCTGGAACTGCGCGCTGCGATTGGCCGACAGGAAGCGCCCGTCGGCGGTGAACGCGACGATCCCTTCCATCAATGTTCCGAGGAATTCGGGGCGGCCGTGAAACGACACCTGCAGCGTTTCCTGGAACGTCGTCGTGAACAGGTGATTCTCGATCATCTGCACCGACATCTTCGCGAGCGCCATCGTGTGCTGGTGATAGCTGCGATGATCGCCCGTCACGTCGAGCACGCCGATCGCGTCGCCGTACGGGTCGAGGATCGGCACGCTCGAGCAGGTCAGGAAATGGTTCGCGGCCAGGAAGTGCTGGTCGCCGTGCACGACCATCGGGCACAGCTCCGCGAGCGCGGTGCCGATCGCGTTGGTGCCCTGCCGGCTCTCCGCCCAGTTCGCGCCGGGGCGCAGCGCGACCCGTTCGGCGCGCCGCAAAAAGTCGTCGTCGCCGATCGAATGCAGGATCAACCCTTCCGCATCGGTCAGCACGATCATGCTCTGCGTATTGACGATCTGCTCGTGCAGCGTCTCCATTACGGGCATCGCATGCACGCACAGCACGCGGTTCTGCTCGCGCTTGAGCGCCAGCGCGGCGCCGGACAGCAGGTCGTAGTCGGGACGTGCAGACGCCTGCAGGCCGAACGTCTCGGACCGCTCATGGGACTTCTGGATCGTCGGCGTCGGCCAGCCGGGCGCATGCGTGGCCCGTGCGTTGGCCGTCGGATGAACGTCATCGCGCATTGTCTCCTCCGGGGATCCTTCCGGTCGGTGCCGGACTTTGTGCTGGATCAAGCAAACTTCGGGCCACGCTGTCGGCTGCGCTTGCGTCGGACGCCGCGCATCGTCACTTGCCGCAAACCGAAATCAAAATGAAAGCAACGCCGATTGCATACGATGCAGGCGACGCGCCGGGACGCAATATCGCGATTCCGCCCGCCGCCGCTGCCCGATCGATCCCGATCGTGGTCGCTGGCGCGATTCTGGCTTTGACCTGAGTCAAGCCCCGGCCTGTTGTCGGGTTCTCCCGGATCCACCCGTTACGGCGTTGACCCGTCACCCTCTTTCCGACACGACATGACGCAGCGACTGCTCCGCTCCGCTTCCGCGCCCCGACCTGCCCTGTCCCGCGACGCATGCCGGATCGCGTGGACCGAATTCGGCAACCCGCACGGCGATCCGGTCGTCGTGCTGCACGGCGGGCCCGGCAGCGGGAGCCGACCGGCGGTGCTCGGCCTATTCGACCTGACACGCATGCGCGTCGTGCTGGTCGACCAGCGCGGCGCCGGCGCATCGACGCCGCGCGGCGGCCTGCGTCACAACAACACGATGCGCCTGGTCGGCGATCTCGACGCGCTGCGTGCACGGCTCGGCATCGCGCGCTGGTGCGTCGTCGGCGGTTCGTGGGGCGCGGCGCTCGCGCTCGCCTACGCGGGACGGCATCCGTCGCACGTGACGGGCGTCGTGCTGCGCGGGTTGTTTCTGACGTCGTCGCGCGAAGTGCGCGGCCTGTTCGTCGGCACGCGCGCACGAGCGCCGCGGGCCTGGCAGCGCCTGACGGCCGCCGCCGGCACCGCGCGCGCCGATCGCCTGATCGCCTGCTGCGCGCGGCGTCTCCAGCCAAGCGCCGGTGCGGCGCGGCAACGCACGGTCGCGCTCGCGTGGAACGCGTATGAGGATGCGATCCTGACCGGGCGGCCGGCGCGCGGCGCGCGACCGACGCAACCGGCCATCGACCGGCTGATCGACAAATACCGGATCCAGGCGCACTACCTCCAGCGCAACTGCTGGCTCGGGGAGCGCCGCTTGCTGACGCTGGCGCGACAGGCCGCGCAAGCCGGCGTGCCGTTGCATGCCGTGCACGGCACGCGAGACCGCGTGTGCCCGGTCGACAACGTCGATCGGCTCGCGCGCGCGGTGCCGGCGGCCGTCGTCGAGCGCGTGCCGGCCGGGCATCTCATGAGCGACGACGCCATCGCGCGTGGCGTCGCTCGCGCGGTCCGTAAGATGCTCGACGTCACGGCAGCGGGCGCACCGCAACACGCCGAGCCGCCCGTTCAGTCCCACGCGTAGCGGGCGCCCACCCACGCGCCGCGCGGCGCGCCCGGCCCGACGAACTGCTCGTTGACGGGGTTGAGTCCGTCGAACGAATGATTCGGACCGTTGAAGAAATTCCGGCCGAGCATCCCGAAGCTCGCGTAATGCTTGTCGAGCAGGTTGGTGATCGACGCGAACAGCTGCAGGCGCTTCGTCACCTGCCACGTCGTATCGAGGTCGATCAGGACATAGCCGGGCACCTTCCCGTTCGCGTCCTGGTTGTTCTCGTCGCCGCGCGCGAACACCCCGCTGCGATACGTGATGTTGGTGCCGACGTTCCACTTCGGCGTCGCCGCATAGTCGAGCCTCAGCTTCACGGTGCTCGACGGAATCCCGGGAATGCGGTCGCCGGAGCGAACGACGATGTTGCCTTGCACATTGGCGCTCGAATTGCTCGCGCTGCTTTCGGTCCACGTCGAACGGTAGGTGGCGTCGACATAGCTGTAGCTGACACCGATCCCGACCGGCCCCAGCTGCGTATGGCCCGCCAGCTCGAAGCCTTGCCGGCGCGTCTTGCCGACGTTCTGGAAATAGCCGAGCGTGCTCGCGCCGCCGTTGCTGCTGATGAACTGGATGTCGTCGTCGAGCGTCGTGCTGTAGACGGCCGCGCTCCACGTCGTCGCCTCACCGCTTCGGCCGCGCGCGCCCAACTCGACCGTCTTCGCGATCACCGGCTTCAGCGCCGGGTCGGCGAGAAAGTCGTTCGGCAAGGAGCACGGCGCGGCCGGATCGGCGCATGCGAGCTCGATCGCTGTCGGCGAGCGCATTCCTTCGTTGTACGTCGCATATGCGGTGAAGCCGGGCACCGGATTCCACGTGACGCCGACGGCCGGATTGAACCGCGAGAACGTATGACGCGCGGTGAGCAACGGCTGCAGGCCGCTCGCGTCCTCGATCGCCGCGCGCGACCAGTTGTAGCGGCCGGCCAGTGTCAGCGACCATTGCCGCGTCAGCGCCAGCGTGTCGTCGAAGTAGACGCCGTAGCTGGCGTTGCGCGTCTTCGCGCGCGTCTTCCGGGTGAAGTCGCCGATGCCGACCGTCGCACGCGCATCCGTGAACATCGCATCCTGCGACGACTGATCGAAGCCCGAATTCGCAAGATCCGCTGACGCGCCCACGCCGAACTGGTTGTCCATGCCCGCGAGCTTGCCGAGCAGCGTCAATTGCACGTTCGCGCCGTAGCTGTCGGTCGTGATCACCGAGCGGTCGTTGGTCGCCTGCACGGCGTCGGTGGCGCCGCTCCCGTCGACGCTGCCGAAATCGTCGTTCACGTTGCTGCTGGTGTTGGTGTTGCGGTAATGCCGGTAATAGACGTTGCCGCTGAGCTGCACGTGATCTCCGAATGAATGGTCGCCCGACACGGTGACGTACGCGGCGCTGTTGCGATTCAGGTCTGGATAGGTATAGGCCTGCGCGCGATTGTCGAGAAACGAGCGCGGAATCGTCTGCGAGCCTTGCAGCGCATTGTCCGCACCGCCGGCCGAGATCGACAGCGTCGTATCGGCGTCGGTATAGCGCAGCTTGCCGAATCCCTGCCGCATGCGGCTCGCATTGTGATCGGCCCAGCCGTTGTCGTTCGCAACGTTGCCCGTCACGTAGTAGTCGAGGTTGCCGCCGATGCGCCCGCCCTGCTCGATCTGCGCGGTCTTGCGTCCCCAGGAGCCGACCGACACCTGTGCGGCACCGCCCGGGCTCGTCTTGCCGTTCTTCGTCGTGATCGCGAGCGCGCCGCCGAGCGTGTTGAGCCCGTAGGTCGGATTCGAACCGGGGATCAACTGCATCGTGTCGATCGCCACCTGCGGGATGAGATCCCAGTTCACGACGTCGCCGAACGGCTCGTTCACGCGCACGCCGTCGACGAACACCGACAGCCCCTGCGGCGTGCCGACGACCGGCGATGCCGTGAAGCCGCGATAGTTCACGTCCGTCTGGTACGGATTGCCCTGCGCCTCGTTGATATCGACGCTCGACACGTTCTTCTCGAAGTAGTCGGTCAGTACGCCGCCGTGCTGACGCGTGATGTCCTCGCCGCGAATCGTCTGGACGTTGGCCGGCACGCGCGACAGCGGCGTGCCGATCCCGAGCAGCGGCGTCGTGCCGACGACGACGATCGGCGCGAGCGTCGGCGCATCGACGTTGCCGGCTGGTTCGACCTGCGCCGACGCCGGCGTCAGCCAGCCGCCGAGCATGCCGCCGAAGCACAGCGTGACGCCCGCGCGCCGGGCGACGAAGCGGCGCTTCGCCCCATCCGTTTCCTTCATCTCCACGTCTCCTCTTTTCTTGTCTTATCTTCGTTATATCGTTATCCGTACCGATATGTCGGGGACGTCTCAGCTGACGTCTGTCGCCTCACCGCGCCGTACCGGCATCGCCGTCCGCCGTCGCGATCGCCACATGCGCGACACGCGCGCGCCCGATCGACGCGATGACACCGGCCACGGTGCCGAATGCCTCGTTGCGGTCCGCGTGCAGGCTGACGCTCGTCCGCGGGTCGCGCGCGACGCGGCGTGCCAGCACGGCTTCGACCTCGGCTGGCGTGACCTGTGCGCCGTCGATACGGACCGCGCCGTGCGCGTCGACGGTCACGGTGACGGTCGATGCATGCATGTCGCGCGCCGGGGAGGCCGCCTTCGGCAGGTCGATGCGGACCGCATGCGTCATCAGCGGCGCGGCGACCATGAAAATCACCAGCAACACGAGGACGACGTCGACGAGCGGCGTCACGTTGATCTCGCCGAGCGGTTCGCCCTCGTCGGCTTCGCGGCTATCCGTCCTCATACGGCCGCCCGACGCACGGCGACCGCGTTACTCGCGACCGGGAGCGCGGCATGCACCGGCGCGTCGATCCTGAACCGCCGCTGCTCGGCCAGCGCGATCAGGTCCTGCCCGAACTCGTCGAGCCCGGCCGTCACGGTCTTGAGCCGCCGCAGGAACAGGTTGTACGCCAGCACGGCCGGAATCGCGACGCCGATGCCGATGCCGGTCGCGACCAGCGCCTGCCCAATCGGCCCCGCGATCGCATCGATGCCGTTCGTGGCCGACGCCGTCATCGACTGCAACGTATGGACGATGCCGAACACGGTGCCGAACAGCCCGACGAACGGCGCGACGTTCGCGATCGACGCGAGCACGGTATGCCCTCGCTCAAGCGACCGCTGCGCGCGCCGGATCTCGCGCGCGAGCGTGCGTTCGAGCAGATCGCGACGATCCCACGCGACCAGCGCGGCAGGTGCGTGCGGCTCGGGCGCGTCGAGATCGCGCAATGCGATGCACACGGCACCTTGCAGACGCGCGTTCAGGCTGGTGGCCGCATCGTCGTCCGTCGGCATCGACAGCGCCGGGCGATCGCCGCGGCGCGCGGCAAAACGGCGGTTGCCGAACGCGACGCGCGCATACAGCAGCGTCTTGACGACGATCAGCGTCCAGGTGAGCGCCGACAGCACCGCGAGGAGTGCAAATGCGCCGACGACTGCGTAGTGGATGTAATCTGACATGACGGATTCCTTAGTTTCCGAGTTTGAACACGACCGGCACCCTGACCCAGCCGTCGATCGATTCCGTACCGCGCTTCGCCGGTACGAAGCGCCAGTCCGAGACCGCCGCGACGGCCGCGTCGTCGAGCGCGTCGTGTCCGCTGCTCGCCGACAACAGCACCTGGTCGGGCCGGCCGGTCGCGAGCACATGCACATTCAGGAACGTGGTGCCTTCCCAGCCGCGCCGCTGCGCGACGTCCGGGTAATCGGGCGCGGGGTTGCGCAGATACGCCGCCGCGAAGCGCGGTGCGGTAACGGGTTTGGGGTTGGGTTCGGTAGAAGATTGCGCGCCCGGCATTGCCTGCGCGGCAACCGTCGCGGTATCCGCCGCTGCATTTTCAGCGGCAGGCTGAGCTGACTCCTGCCCCGGCACGGTTCGCCCACGTTCACTGTCCGGCTGCGACGCCGCGGTGACGGCGGCTGGCTTGCGCGAAGGACCTGCATGATCGGCCTGATGCGTTGCGGCCACACTCGGCCGAGCCTCTCGATGCACGGCTGTTTCTCGGCTCGAATGCGACGGCATAGCCTCGTGAGGAACCTGCGTCGCGGCATCCACCCGACGATGCACACCAGGCTCTGCCATCCGCGCGAATTCGCTCGCGTCCACCTCGACGGCGAGTGCGTGTGGCAGCGTCGGGCGTCCATCGGATACCCATGCGTGCCACAGGGCGACCACGATGGCCGCATGAACGGCGAATACCGTTATCGCGACGGCTGGCAACGGTTCGCGTGCGCGCGCGACCTGCTGCATCTCGATCGTCGCCGCGTACGGGCCGGCGGGCGCGATGCCGTAGGCGAGCGCGACCACGCGGCGGCGCTCGCACCTGCGAGCAGCATCGGACGAAATCGGGACATGCATGGCGGTCTCTCGTTGCGCGGAATCATTCCCGTGTCGAACGGCAAGAAGCATGCCGATCCGCGCAACACCCGGCCGGCCGCCGATCGAAGCCGCCACGCATCAATACGCAACCGCGCATCTGTTGCAGTTCGTGCCACCCCTGTTGCGCCTGTGTCAATTTGGATCAACGAGCCGACGCCTTCGGCCGCGCACCGCACTGTCATGTTTCGCAACACTCGACCCGCGGTTGTCCCCGAACGCAACACACGCGGATCATCCGCGCCACGCCGCGCACGTCGTCGCGGCGCGCACGATCGGCCGCCGGGCCTTGCGCGACAGGGCGCGCGCCTCAATGGCATGCGATTTGCGTGATTGGCTGCGCACTGGACCCGGATCCCCACCCTGCCGGCCCGGCCATGTGTTGGCCGCGGTGCGACCACAATGACTCTGGAGACAACCATGAAAAAACTCTCGGCTTCGACGAGCCGACTGGCAACGATCGGAATCGCGGCGGCGGCCGCGATCGCCCTGAATCCCGGCCTGGTGGACGCTGCCGCGGATTATCCGGCCGTCACGTACCAGCGGCTCACGGATGCGCAACGCGATCCGGGCTGGCTCACCTACTACCGCACGTACAACGGCCAGGCGCATTCGCCGCTCAAGCAGATCGACGCGTCGAACGTGAAGCAGCTCACGCAAGCATGGAGCTACAAGTTTCCGGCCGAGCTGAAGCAGGGCTTCGAAGCCACGCCGATCGTCAATGGCCGCTACCTGTTCGTGACCACGCCGAAGGACAACGTGTACGCGTTCGACGCGGCCACCGGCGCGCAATTGTGGAAATACGAACCGAAACTCGGCGCCGAATCATTCAAGACGGCCTGCTGCGACGTGGTGAACCGCGGCGTCGCGCTGTACGGCAAGAACGTCTACGTCGCGATGCTGAGCGGCGAGGTGGCGGCGCTGGATGCACAGACGGGCGCGCTCGTATGGAAGAAGCAGATGTTCGAGCCGGGGCTAGGCTATGCGTTCTCGCTCGCGCCGCTCGCGCTCGACGGTGCGATCGTCGTCGGCAGCTCGGGCGGCGAATACGGCGCACGCGGCTTCATCGCGGCGCTCAGCCCGAACGACGGCACGCTGCTGTGGAAACGCTTCACCATTCCTGGCCAGGGCGAGAAGCACGCTGACACCTGGCCCGACGGCATGCAGGCGCACGGCGGCGCACCGGCGTGGCTGACCGGCACCTACGACGCGGCAACGCGCACGCTGTACTGGGGCGTCGGCAACCCGGGACCGTGGCTCGCCGACCTGCGCCCGGGCGACAACCTGTACTCCGATTCGCTGCTCGCGCTGGATCCGAAGAACGGCGACCTCAAGTGGCACTACCAGTACACGAAGCACGACACCTGGGACTATGACGGCGTCAACACACCCGTGCTCGCGACGATCAAGTACAAGGGCAAGGAGCACGATGCGATCATCCACGCGGACCGCAACGGCTACTTCCATGCGATCGATCGGGACACCGGCAAGCTGATCTATGCGGAGCCGTTCGTGAAGGCGACGTCGGTGACCGGTTACACGGAAGACGGCGCGCCGATCCAGGATCCCGCGAAGTATCCGAAGGTCGGCACGACGATCGACACGTGCCCGAGCTTCCTCGGCGGCAAGAACTGGTGGTCGGTGTCGTACGACCCCGTGCGCCATCTCGCGATCGTGCCGGCGCTGCATGCGTGCATGAGCTTGTCGGGCAAGTCGGTCAACTACATGGAAGGGCTGCCGTATCTCGGCGAAGGTTTCGAGATCAAGCCCGAGCCGGGCAGCGAAGGCTACGGCGAACTTCAGGCGATCGACGTGAACACCGGCAAGAAGGTATGGAGCCACTGGAGCAAGCTGCCGTGGAACGGCGGCGTCGCGACGACCGCGAGCGGCCTCGCGTTCAGCGGCTCGCTCGACGGCCATCTGTACGCGTTCGATGTCGCCACCGGCAAGGTGCTGTGGGAGAGCCCGAAGCTCGCGAGCGGGATCATCGCGCAGCCGTCCGTCTTTGAAGTCGACGGAAAGGAGTACGTAGCCGTACTCGCCGGCTACGGCGGTGCGAATCCGATCTGGGGCGGCCCGATGGCCAAGGCGGCTGACGACGTGCCGCGCGGCGGCACGCTGTACGTGTTCGCCCTCGACCGCGGCTGATCGGCATCCGGCCAACCGTATTGCGCCCGCGCCGCCGGCGTGGGCGCTCCTCCCTTTCTCCTGTTCAACCGAGCGTACGATCATGAACATCCGACTTTCCCGCCTCGCCGTGGCCTGTGCGCTCGCGGCAGGCACGGCGCTGGCACCGGCGCTCTCCACGGCCGCGACGACGGTGCGCGTCTGCTCGCTGCCGGGCACGCCGACGGCCGCGCTCGACAAGGCCGTCGCTCACGACGTGTTCCGCACGGCCGGCATCGCCGCGAACTTCTCCGGGCACGACGCGGGCGGCAATGACGACGACGGCGTGTCCGCGCATGAGCTCGCCGGCATCCTCGAACACGACTGCGACGTGCTCGCCGGTTTTCCGCGCTCGGCCATCGCCGACGCATCCGATACGAAACTGCTGTTCTCGCAGGGCTATCTGCGCTCGGGGTACGTAAGCGTCACGCGCCGCGATGCCGGCGCGCCGGCCACCGGTCGCGAAATCGTCGCGGCGACCTACGCGAGCCCCGCGCAATTGATCGCGGTTCAGCAGAAGAACGCACGCTTCGATCTCGAGAACACGTCCGAGCAAACGGTCGACGCGGTCGCGCGCGGCCGCGCGCATCGCGCGATCGTCTGGTATCCGGCAGTCGTCGCGTATCAGGCCGCGCATCCGAAACAGGCGTTCCGCATCGGCGCGACGTCGTCGCCGTATGCGGAATGGCAGCTCACGTTTGCGTTCGCGCCGCGCTCGGCCGAATTGCAGCAACGTATCGACGCGGCACTCACGCAAATGAAGAACAACGGCCGGCTCGCCGCGCTGACCCGCAAGTGGACGCTGCCCGGCAGCGCACTCGAGGCGCACGAGTCGCGCATGCCGTCGCGTTTCCTCGACGGCGCGACGGCGAGCGCAGGCCGCGTGCCCGGTAGCCTGCTGCGCGCGCGCAACGTGCCGGCCGGCGGCGGCTTCATCCGCGTCGGCGCGAGCACCGGTGACGCCGCGCCGTCCTTCGACGCGGCCCAGGTCGCCCACGGCAAGGAAATCTACGGTAATGCGTGCGCCAAGTGCCACGGCGCCGATCTCGAAGGCAACACCGCGCCCGCGTTGAGCGGCCCGTCGTTCGCGCCGCTGTCGCATTCGCACCTGACGATCGGCGGCGTGTTCGGCTACATGGCGACCAACATGCCGGCGGACCAACCCGGCAAGTTGAAGGACGACGAATACGCGGACCTGATGGCCTTCCTGCTCGCGTCGAACGGCTATGCCGCCAGCAAGAACAAGCTGACGGCCGATACCGCTCACGCGTCGACCGCGCCGCTCGTCGCCGGGCCCGCCGCGCACAAGGACGCCAGCCAGTAACACCGGGCAAGCGGCTTCGCCATGCGATGCGGGCCGCGCCCTTCCCCACGATTTCATCTTCAACAGGAAACGACCGTGACGTACCCGACCTCCCGCAGAACCTTCATCATCAACGCCATCGGCCTGTGCGCGACGCTCGCCGCCGCACGCACCGCATGCGCGGCGCCGCCCCTCGTCGACGAGAACGACCCCGCCGCGAAGACGCTCGGCTATCGCGCGCATGCGTCCAGCGTCGACGCCGCGCAGTTCCCGAAATACCAGGCCGGCCAGCGCTGTGCAAATTGCCGCTTCTATAAGGGCGAAGCGGCGGACGCCGCCGGCACGTGTCCGATGTTCGCCGGCAAGCTGGTCGCGGCGGACGGCTGGTGCAACGTGTATGCGAAGCGCGCGTGACGCGTCGCGCGACGGGCTGCCGGCGCGACACGCACCGGCGCCCGCGGCCGGTAGCGACGACGGCGCACCGCCGCACGCGGTCGCGCATCTGCACGCGCTGATCGCGACCGGCCTGTCGCGCGGCTTCGTCACGCGCGGCGACATCATCGACGCGCTGCCCGACGACGATGCGAGCGAGAGCAGCATCGATGCGGCCGCCGCCGTGCTCGCCGAACTCGGCATCGCGGTGTCAGACAGCGCCGATGCCGCGAGCGGCTGGACGCTCGACCGCTACTTCCGCCCGGCGCCGCCCGCGCGCGCTTGGGTCGACGGCGCCGGCACGCTCGCCGCCGCCGACCTGCTCGCGCCGCGCACGACCGATCCGGTCCGGCTGTACCTGCGCGAGATGGGCACGACGCCGCTCCTCACCCGCGATGAGGAATTCGCATACGCGCAGCGCATCGAGCGCGGCCGCGCGGCGTCAGTCGCGGTGCTGTGCGGCGATCCCGATGCGCTCGACGCGCTCGTGTCGATTCGTACCGAGATCGCCGAATGCCGAGCCGCCGCATCGACCTATGTGATCTTCCTCGCCGACGCCACGCGCAACGCTCGACGATCCATTGACGCCGATGCAGGCGCCTCGCCTGCCGCCGCCGCCGAGCCCGGGCGCGACGACGAGGCGCCATCGGAGGATTCGGCCTGGCGCGACGCGGTACTGGCACGGCTCGCCCGCATCGACGCAATCGCGGACGGCATTCGTGCCGCGCTGGCCTCGGGCGGCACCGCGTCTGCCGCGTATCGCACGCACGTACGCGACGCCGCCGCGCTGCTCGGCACGCTGTGTCTGTCCGCCCGCGCACTCGAACGAATGAGCGAACCGTTACGCAGCCGCGCGCGCCGGCACCGCGCGCTGCGCGGCCGGCTGGCGCGATTGTTGGCCGACGTGGGCGTCCCACCCTCATTCGCGCAGACGGACCACGACGATCACGCCGGCTGGCTCGCGTCGTGCATTGCCGCGCATCCGGCCTGCGCGCCGACGCTGACGCGACGCGCGGCCGAATTCGTCGACGCACGCGTCGCGATCGTGCGCGATGCCCCGGCGTCGGAACTGCCGCCCGATGCGACCGCGTCGCTCGATGCCCGGCTCGGCGCGATCGAACGCGCGATGCTGCCGGCGAAAGCGGGCTTGTTCGACGCGAACCTGCGGCTCGTCGTGTCGATCGCGAAGCGCTATCCCAATCGCGGGCTGCCGTTCGCGGACCTGATCCAGGAAGGCAACATCGGCCTGTTGAAGGCCATCGAGCGCTACGACTACCGGCGGGGCTTCCGGTTCTCGACCTACGCGACCTGGTGGATCCGGCAAGCGATCACGCATGCGCTCGCCGACCTCGGCCGCACGATCCGCGTGCCGACGCATACGGTCGACGCGCTGAACAAGCTGACGCGGCTCGCGCGCGAGCATCGGCAACGCGCGGGCACGGCCGCGACGCCGGCCGAACTCGCCGTCCACATGGGCGAGCCGGTCGACAAGGTGCGCGATCTGCTTGCGATCGTGAAGGAACCGGTGTCGGCGGACCTGCCGGTTTCGCCGGAAGGCGACATGACGTTCGCCGACGTCGCGCCGGATCTGTCGTCGCCGTCGCCGGAGGACGCCGCCGGCGCCACCCAGTTGCGCAACACGATCGCCGCCGCGATCGACCGGCTGCCGCCGCGCGAGGCGATGGTGCTCCGGCTGCGCTACGGGCTGCATGCGGACGAAGGCTGTTCGCTGCGCGACATCGGCCGGCAGATGAACCTGTCCGCCGAACGCGTGCGGCAGATCGAGGCGTCGGCGCTCACGCGCCTTCGTGCGTCCGACGCGCTCGACGTGCTCCGGTCGTTCATCGCATAGCACGGCCTCAGTCCCACGGCGCGCACGCCGCGCGTCGTGCGTCGTGTTGACGCCTGCAACACCCGTTGCTGCATTTCGACGCAACTTTCACGCTGACAAGAGCGCCGCTCGTTCCGTCTTTCATTGCTATGCAATGCAGAGCAATTATCGGGAACCGCGCGCCACCGTACACACACGCCTTACCGGCCGAAGACCCACGCAATTGGCATGCAAGTTGCGTTTCAACGGTCATGCGACACCCAACGCTTTCCATGGAGACCATCTTGACTGCCCTCGTATCGATCCTGCAGGAGCGCCGAATCTTCGAACCGACGGCCGACACGCGCGAGCGCGCGACCATTTCCGGCATGCCGGCCTACCGCGCGCTGGCCGCCGAAGCCGAGCAGGATTACGAAGGCTTCTGGGCGCGTCTCGCGCGCGAGGGCCTGACCTGGCACAAGCCGTTCACCAAGGTGCTCGACGAGAGCAATGCGCCGTTCTACAAGTGGTTCGACGACGGCGAACTCAACGCGTCGTACAACTGCCTCGACCGTCACGTCGAAGCCGGCAACGGCGAACGCGTCGCGGTGATCTTCGAAGCCGACGACGGCACCGTCACGCGCGTCACCTATGCCGACCTGCTCGCTCGCGTGTCGCGCTTCGCGAATGCGCTGAAGAAACGCGGAATCGGCAAGGGCGATCGCGTCGTCATCTACATTCCGATGTCGATCGAAGGCATCGTCGCGATGCAGGCCTGCGCGCG
>NZ_CADFEF010000047.1:0-26143 GCF_902833125.1 Burkholderia sp. BCC1640
CGCAGGAGGACAACGACCCCGGAAACCCATACACTTATCCACAACCGGTCCTGCTATAGACCGGTCTCCACCCCGGCTCAAAATCCAATCGGCCCGGTGGCTCAAAATTCCGTCGGCGCGGACATGACATGGAAAGTCATATCAGTTTTTGGCCTGCCCCAACGGCGCGAATCGATGATGAATCGACGGCGGCTCGTGAGAAGTCGATCTGGTCCGCTGCGCGCAGCTTTGCGAGCAGTAGCTCGTGCAAGCGATCCCAGACACCGGCTGCTTGCCAATCGCGCAGCCGGCGCCAACATGTCACGCCCGAGCCGCATCCCATCTCGGCCGGCAGGTCGCGCCAGCGTAGTCCGGTCTTGAGAACGAACAGGATGCCGGTCAGCGCGGCGCGATTCGAAACAGGCAGGCGGCCCGGGTTCTTCTCGCGCCGCGGCTTGGGTGGCGGCAGTAACGGCTCGATCAGTGTCCACAATTCATCGTCGATGATCGGCTTGGCCATCTCCTCAGTCTCGGTTGTTCCGATGCCTGAGGTTAACAGCTCACCGCGAAAGTTAACAGCCCCACGGGGCCTTTTTGAAACCGTCTCTTAGCAATGACCAAGCGCCCCGGGGCACCGAACGTTGCGCTGCCATTGCACCATGGCAATGCCGCGACCAACTCCTTTCCGTGTCGCCATGCTGATTTGCCTCGTCGCCTAGTGCCGCTCCCGCCGGACCATCCGACGAGTAGCAAACTACGTGAGGCAACGGGTCAGCGCGAGTTGCAGTTCTGATGAGTCAATGCGTTGAACGGACTGATTGTCCGCTAAGCCCGTTGCCACGAATCCATGACATACAAGTGCCCACGGAGCGTGGAGGTCAGGACAACTTGTCCGCACTGTCGGGAGCCGCAGCCTTCTTCATCTTTCGCAGTAGAGCGGCTACCTTTTCGCTATGCAAACGGCCCCCGGCCACGGGTTCATGTATGCGCCGGTTTGCCTTTGTAGCCCGTCTTAAATGGAAAACTCAATATGTCCAATAGGTTCAGAAAATACGTCATTACAGGTTCAGCATCCGGCATTGGCCTTGCAACCAGGCAGTTACTCGAGACGCAAGGCCATCATGTGATTGGCGCGGATATTCGCAATGCCGAAGTCATCGCAGACCTGGGTACACCTGAAGGACGCGCCGATCTGGTCGAGCAGGTGGAGAGAAAAAGCGGCGGTTCGATCGACGCCGTTCTCGCCGTGGCAGGTGTCGATATTGCAGGCCCCGACACCGTAGCGATCAACTATTATGGCGCCGTGGCGACGCTGCAGGGGCTCCGGCCGCTGCTGCTGAAGTCGTCGGCTCCTCGCGCCGTGGCCGTCTCCTCCATTACCTCGGTCCACCCTCATGATGAGCAGCTCCTGAACATGCTGCTGAACGGCACAGAGGAACAGGCATTGGAACGGGCACGAGACGCGAGCTACGTCTACGCTACAACCAAGAGAGCGCTTTCACGATGGATCCGGCGCAGCGCGATCAGTGCGGATTGGGCCGTCTCGGGGATCCCACTGAATGCGCTTGCGCCAGGACTCGTCAAGACTGAATTGCTGGCGCGACTTTTCGAGGACCCCGACAAAAAGCGCGCCGTCAGCGCCGGCACCCCCATGCCACTCGGGGGCCCATACGAACCGGCGGCCGCCGCCGAGTTCCTCGCCTGGCTCGCCAGCGAAAAGAACGGCCATATGACTGGCCAGACAATTTTCATTGACGGTGGCGCTGATGCGGTGATCCGCGGTGACTCGGTCTGGTAAATCGCTGAGCGTGTATGCCGCGCGCCAGAGAGCAAGCGTGTCGGGCGATCGCCGCGGCACGCATTGCTCGTCTGCTATTGACGCCCCCTCTCGAGCGGCACGTGCTCGCTGATGAAATCGATGAACGCACGCAGCTTCGGCGTGATATGTCTGCCGGACGGCCACAATAGCTGGAAGGTGTTGCGGTCAGTCGTGTATTCGTCCAGAACTGTCACCAGCCTGCCGTCATTGAGGGCGTCACGCACCGTGAAGTCCGACATGTAGGCAATGCCGAGACCTTCCAGCGCGAAGCACAGGCGCGCCTCGTTGGTATTGCATGTCACCGTTGTGGCGAGTTGCGCTTCGACTTCGTCGGCATCGTGCCGCAGCTGCCAGACCTGCAGTTTGCCCGTGTTCGGCATCCGGAATTGAATACAGGCATGCTCGGCGAGTTCCCTCGGATGCACCGGCTTCCCGCAGCGCTCGAAATAGGCCGGCGCGCCAACGAGCAGCATCCGGAAAGAGCCCAGTCGCCGTGAGGTCAAACGGGAATCCTCAACGTCGCCGCTACGAACAACAGCATCATATCCCTCCTCGATCACATCGACCTTCCGATTGTCAAAGTCGAGATCCAGTTCGATCTCGGGATAACGCCGCTGAAACTCGACAAGTACCGGCAGAAAGGGTTCGCCGATCATCGGTAACCCGACGCGCAATCGCCCTTTGGGGATTGCAGAGGCTTCCGACAACTCGGCTTGCGCCGCGTCGAACTCCGCCAGAATGCGGCGTGCGCGTTCGACAAACATCTCGCCCTCGGCCGTCAGCGTTACGCTGCGTGTGCTTCGATGAAACAACCTGACGCCCAGACTTTCCTCGAGACGCGTCACGCTTTTACCCACGCCTGAAGCGGAAATACCCAGATTGCGACCGGCAGCTACAAAGCTGCGGGTCTCGGCAGCCTGAACAAAAACATTAAGCGCAACGCTATCCATAGTCTCGCAGCATCCATTGCGCGGACACATTGTCCGCTCTATCAGGAACTCTACCCTACTTAATTCAGGCGTGGGAAGCAGTTACTTTTGCAACGTGGAGATGACGCGACTCTTTGCCTCGCAGGAGACAGCGCCCCCTTTTCCCGTTGTACTGAATATGCATTGGTAAAACCAATGCCCAAACAGGAACTCATGATGACAACCGGATCAGATTTTTTCGATCTCGCGCGCAAGCTCGAAGACACACGTTGGCAGCTATTGCTGAATGCCGATGTTGACGCGTTAACCGACCTTTTATCCGACGATCTGCAATTCGTGCATTCGAGCGGCCTGAAGGACGACAAGACGGCTTATCTCGACGCCGTCAGGGCCGGTGCGGTGATCTACAGAAGCGCGAATATCCGCATCGAGACAGTCGTGCCGCTTGGCGATGAATCGTTTGTCGCGAGCGGCGCTCTGAAAATGGAAGCCACCGTGCGGGGAACCGAACGGAGTCTCCGTTCGCTCTTCATGGTGGTGTGGCGCCGCGAGCAGGAAACATGGCGACTTGTTGCGCACCAGACCACTCTGCTGCCGGCTCCGACAGCTAACCAAGTTACCTAACCAAGTTTTCTAAAGGAACAGATCGTGAGCATTTTTGTTACTGGCGCGAGTGGTTTCGTCGGCGGCACTGTCGCCCGCCGCCTGCTCGCCGCAGGTCATAGCGTTCGTGGATTGATCCGCGACGCAAGCAAAGCCGAAGCATTGAAAGCACTGGGTATTGAGCCCGTGATCGGCAGCCTCGAAGACAGCAGTCTGCTGACGCGTGAGGCCCAGCAATCGGACGGCGTAATTCACGCGGCGGACAGCGACCATCAGTCGGCGATCGAAGCGCTTATCGAGGGACTACGCAGCTCCGGCAAACCCTTGCTGCACACGAGCGGCTCGAGTGTGATCGGCGATGATGCACTGGGCAATAGCGTTTCGGAAGCGATCTACGACGAAGACACGCCGATGATCGTAGAGCCCGTCAAGCAACCCCGTCGTGACATTGAGCTGCAAGTACTCGCCGCCTCCGCTGAGGGCGTGCGCGCCGTAGTGATCTGTCCGAGCAACATCTACGGCAGTGGCACAGGCCTCAATCCGCGCAGCGTGCAGATCCCGTTTCTGGTCGACGACGCTCGCAAGGGCGGTGTGGTGCACATGGTTGGACGGGGCGTCAATCGCTGGTCGAACGTCCATATTGAAGATGTGGCCGAACTCTATCTGCTGGCGTTCGAGAAAGCACCGGCTGGCGCGTTCTATTTCATCGAGAACGGCGAAGCGTCGTTCGGTGAAATTGGCAATGCTATCGCGCGGCGTCTGAAGCTTGGACCGGTTGAATCCCTGACGGTGGAGCAAGCTACCGAGCGTTGGGGCAAGGTCCATGCGCACTACACCTTCGGCTCCAATAGCCGTGTGCGCGCGAAGCGTGCCCGCAAGGAACTCGGCTGGACGCCGCGCCATACGTCGGCATTGGCCTGGATTGAAGAGGACATGCCGCTATGAGTAAAGTCTGGTTCATCACCGGCAGCGCTGGCGGTATCGGCGCCGGCATTGCTTGGGCAGCGCTAACCGCGGGCGACGTAGTGGTTGCCACTGATCTCGACCTCGAGCGGCTGCAGCAGGTCTACGCGGCGAACGCTACACACGTTCTGGCAGCGCAACTGGACATTCGCAACGCGGCCCAGGCCGAGGCCGCCGTGGAAGCCGCCGTTACCCGTTTTGGCCGCATCGATGTACTAGTCAACAACGCGGGCTATGGTCAGTTCGGACCATTCGAGGAAATCGAACCCGAGGCAATCGAACGTCAGTTCGCCACCAACGTGTTCGGCACTTTCAACGTCACCCGGGCGGTATTGCCGCTGATGCGCCGGCAACGCGCAGGGCACGTCATCAATATGTCGTCCAATGGCGGCTTCAAAGGCGTCCGGGGTGCCTCGATGTATTCGGCCACCAAATTCGCCATCGAAGGATTCTCCGAGGCTCTCGCACAGGAAATCGCGGACTTCGGCCTCAAGCTCACCATCGTCGAACCAGGTGCCTTCCGCACCGATTTTCTTGATGACCGTTCCCTAAAGCGCGGCACGCGCGCGCTGAATGACTACGACGATTTCCGCGCGAAGGCCAATGCAGTGTTCGAGGCCCGCAATCACAACCAGGTCGGCGACCCCGACAAGCTTGGCCTTGCGCTCGTCCAGATCGCTAACGAAGCGGAGCCGCCGCTGCGCTTCGTCGCCGGCGCCGACGCGCTCAAGGTCGTGGACGACAAGCTGGACTACGTTGCCCGTGAAGTGGAACGCTGGCGCGAATTGTCCCACTCCACCAACTTTTAAATCATCCATCACAGGAAACACTTCATGAATGCCCAAACTCTCGACTCACGGCTCGATGCGGTGGAAAGCCGCTTCGCACTTGAACGGCTGATCGCTGAATACGCACAAGCCTTCGATAGTCATGACGAAGCCCTGTTGCGCAGCATATGGCATGAAGGCGCCAAGCTGTCACTCGGCGACGCATTCGGCAACTTTGAAGGCGTCGAAGCGATTCTCGAATCGGCTCGGCAGAACTGGCAGAAAATGCCCCACATGCATCACTGGATGGCCAACCCGTTGATCGATATCGACGGCGACAGCGCTACCGGCCGGGCCGCCGTCGACTGCCTGTGCACCCATGTCGAAATGGGTCCGGTGCAAATCAGCGGCCTCTATCACGACCGCTTTGAACGTCGCGACGGCCGCTGGGCCTTCGTCGACCGCCGTTTCGACCTTCATTTCCTCACACCGCTCGCCAACTGGACACCGGTCATGGGTAGCGAGAGCGTCAAACCGTAAGCGAATAGGTCACTAGCCCGCCTTCGGCGTTTTGTCGATCATCACCGATAGATGATCCAGATCCTCACGCAGCAGCGCCAACGCTTCGCTGACGGCGCTGCTGCCTTTCAATTGCCGTTTGGCCGGCCGTACCACCGATTGCACGGCGAGCTCCGCGATCGTGTCGGCGATCTCGACTGCGCTGCTCGCGCCGTCCGGCTTGTACCAGAACGCGGGCCAGCTGCACATGCCGATGAGCGTGAACGCCGTGACTTTGGCGTCGACGACCCGGAACACCCCGGCGCTCACCCCTGCTTCGATTGCCGCGGTAAAGTTGTTCAGCACCGCACGCTTGGCATCTTCGTTCGCGCGATACGCGCGTTCCGGCAACTGCTGCTCGGTGCGTTGGATCACGCGAAATTCGTTGTAGTGGCTGAGAATCAGCGTCGTATGCTGATGAACCAGTAGACGCAGGCGCTCTTTCGGATCTGCATCCAGTTCGGCGACCGCCTGGCTCGACAGCCGCCTCGCTCTTAACGTGACCTCCTCTACCAGCGCCGTGAGTATCTCGTCCTTGTTCTTGAAATAGTAATAGACGGCCGTACGCGTCACGCCGAGCGCCTCCGCGATTTCCTGCATCGACGCACCGCCGAAACCCTTCTCGATGAAGAGCGCGGCCGCGGCGTTCAGGATCTGTTCCTTTTGTCCCTCAGCATTCACCTTTGCCACGAAATCACTCCTGATAACGGTCGACGGCCAGATTGCCGCCCTACCGCAGTGTTGTGTTTGCGTGATTGTAACGCTCAGACCATCCCGCTCAACCCGTCGCGGCCCGGTCTGATTAGCGCGCCGTCGTCATGCCTCGCTGCTCGAGCATTCAGTATGATGAGCAGAAAGCGCCTCTGTCACAAACTCGCGCAGGAAAGCAATCCACGTCCTGATCTTTGCGTCCAGGTACTCTCGCGACAAATACGTGGCGTACACGGCTGTACCCTGCAACTCATACTCCGGCAGCACACGCACCAGCGCGCCACTCTGCAGCGCCGATAACGCAGAAAGCATCGGCAACGGCCCGATTCCAAATCCCTCGACCAGTGCAAGCGCTAATGCATCGGCCGAGTTCACACGCAACTTACCCGGGCGCAGTTCGATTTCGGCCACGCCGTCCCTTCCTTCAAACCTCCAGCGATCGACGGGAAAGTGCGGGGTCACCAACTGCAGGCACGTATGCTGATGCAAATCCGACACCGACCGTGGTGCGCCGTGCCGTTGAATGTATTTCGGGGACGCGCACAGCACAGTTGGCATCGTGCAGATTCTGGCGGACACGAGTGCGGAGTCTGGCAAATTCACCGTGGCGACCTGGAACGCAACGTCGAACCCCTCGTCGAGCAGGTCGGGAAATCGCTGCGACAGCGTCACGTCAGCACGGACCAACGGATATCTCTCCAGATAGCGAGTCAATGCCGGCACGACATAGATCTGCCCGAAGCTCAACGGAGCATGAATACGAAGCACGCCAGCCGGTGATGTTCGCGCTTCTCCGGCCTCGGCTTCGGATGCATCGATCAGCGCGAGGATCGCCTTGCAGCGCTGTAAATACCGGTTTCCCGCATCGGTCAACCCGATACGCCGGGTCGTCCGATTGAACAGCCGAGTGCGCAAATGGGCTTCCAGATCCGAGATAAAGCGGGAAGCCTGCCCCGTGGTCATGTCCGACTGCTCCGCGCCCGCGGTGAAGCTGCCTGCCTCAGCCACGCGCACGAAGACTCTCATGTTTCGCAATAGGTTCATCGTGCGCTACCCGGCTGCTCCCCCATCACTAGAATTTATGCCGCAATGCAACGCGAACACCGACCTGCTGGCTGGTGGTGGACGGGCTAAAGCCGCTGATGGAGGCGACCGCCGCCTGATTGAGCGAGTCACGGCCGCTTGCGCGCTGCAGGACCGTCAACGCGTAAAGGTCCGTTCTCTTGGAGAGGTTGTAATCGGCGCCGAAGTCGAGTTGAAGATACCGGGCGCCACCATCGCCCTTGACCGAATTTCGCCGCATATAGTCAAATGCGGTGCCGATCAATAATGCGGGGGTGAGCCGGGACCTCACGCTCAATTCAAGGTTTGTAAACTGGGCAGTTCCAGAATAGCCGAACGGGTTGGGGCCCGAGGCAGAGCCAAGCGACTCGAAACGCGTATTGGTCGCAACGAATCCGAGCGTAGTGGTACTGATCGTATACGCCGCGCCCACACCAAAAATCTCGGTCGTTTTAGCCGACGCATAGCCGGCATACGCAGGATTCGATTGGGCTGACGTCGCCGATCCCAGCGCCCCGATATTGTCCGCTGTCACGCCGCCCTTGTTCGGCGTATTTCCGTAGAAGGAGATGTTCGGATCGCGAGCATTCAGATAACCGGCCCCGAGCGACAAGGCACCGCCGGTATAGCCCGCGCCGATTGACCAAATCTGGTTTTGTGTAATGCTCCCCGCCGTGCCACCGAAGCTATAGGCAGCACCCGCGCTAAACCCGTGGTACGCAGCACTCGTGAACTTGACCGCATTGTTGATGCGATTCGAATTAGCCAGATTGTCGACGTCGTCGGGATGCGTGCCCATGAATCCCGCCCACTGCCCCACGACAGCCAGCGGCTGCAAGAAGTCGACCAACGTGTCATATTGCCTGCCGAGTGTCACTGTTCCAGGTCCGCCGGTAATCCCCACGTAGGCCTGGCGGCCGAACTCCGTTCCGCCCTGAGCAAGTACGCCGTTATTCGCGTTGAAACCGTTTTCGATGACGAATAGTGATTTCAGTCCTCCGCCGAGGTCCTCCGTTCCGCGCAGCCCCCAGCGACTCCCGCTTACGCCCGTCGCTGTTCCATCGGTCAGAGCAAACTGATGCGCACCTGACAGCGCACCGCCTGCTTTGCCGGTTTGTGCGTTGTTCACGTACGTGACGCCAAGATCCACGATGCCGTAGAGGGTGATTGTGCTCTGCGCATGTGCTGCGCAAACGAATCCACCGAGTAAACATCCAATATAAGCCTTTTTCACGAATCGTCTCCAATATTATTTAGTAATACTATTTATTATCGAGCCGTCTATAAACGGATCATTTCGTGTCGTGGCAATCAGAAAATCTCACGTTACCAGGAACTGCTGACCGCTATGCCCGCTCACGCCGCCGGTTTGCCGCAATAAATGCATCGAGGCTCAGAGAACCGGCACCCCATACGATCACCTGTATAAATCCACCCGTAATCGCAATGTTCTTCATGAAACTAATCAGTTGCCTGGGATCAGCAAAGTTGTCGTGAAAGGTCAACCCCGTCGCCAATGTAAATATCGCCATGACGGCAGCGACGATACGGGTGCGATAGCCGAGAACGAGCGCCGTTCCAAACCCGAGTTCAATCACAACCGCGATGACGTAAGCGGCCTCGGGCCATGGCAGCGCCTTCGAGGCAATATAGGCCTGGGTGCCAACGGGGTCGGCCAGCTTGCCGACACCGCTCATCAGGAAGAGCGAACTCATGAGAATGCGGCCGAGGGTTGCGGCCGAAGAAGTGCTTGTATTCAACAGTACCTCACATTTTGGTTAAACATCGGATAACAACGCTAACGAACCTCTCATGTCCAGCAAACCGCTCTTCGTCGGTTATGCCTTTTTGTCCAGTTGACCGGACGTGCTGTGCCGAACCGGCACTGTCTCCCCGGAAGCCGGGATCTCTTTCACGCGCCGTTCATGCAGGCGGCCAAGACTGCCGACAGCCACCGCCGCCAGCACGGTCGGCACGGCCGACACAAGCAACGTTTGGTCGACGCTCCATGTGAGCGCCATCAACTGCCCGCCGGCGAGTGGCCCAAGCACCGCGCCGAGTCGGCCGAAACCGAGCGCCCAACCCGCACCGGTAGCCCGCGCTCTTGTCGGATAGATCGTGACCGCCAGTGCATTCAGGCCGGATTGACCACCGAGAATGCTGAATCCGGCGAATGCGATGCATAGACCGGCGGCCAGCGGCATGTTATGGAAGTAGCTGATGCCGACTATTGCTATGCCACCGAGGGCGAAATTGGCAAACAGCACCGCCGCAAAGCCGCGCCGATCGATCAGCATGCCCAACGCGAAATTACCCACCAGCCCGCCAAGCCAAAGTGCCGTCCCCGCCAACACCGCTTTGCTCGACGAATAGCCTGCGCCACTCATCAGCACGGGGATCCATGCGGCGAGGAAGTACGCGCAAAGCATGTTGGCGAAGTTCGCAGCCCAGAGCAGAGGCGTAACGATCCGACGCCCCTCCCCCAGCAGCATGGCGAGCGTGTTGCCACTATGTATGCCGTTCGCGGGCGGCAACGTGGGCATGGCTGCTCCGGGCGCCACCCGGTGAAGCAGGTGCAAGGTTCGCGGCGTTTGCGGGTGGCGCAGAAGGAAAAATTGAAGCGATTCGGGAAGCGCCGCGACCATTGAAAGGGACAATAACCCTGTGAGCAATGCGCCCGCGTAAAAGACACCGCCCCAGCCGAACGGTGCAATTACCAGCGCCGCAACCCCTCCACCGACCACACCACCGACGATATAGCCTGACGATACCGCCATCATCAGGCTCACGCGGATGCGTGCCGGGCTGTATTCGCCTGCGAGGGCCATTGCATTTGGAACGATCGCACCCATTCCAATCCCCGCAGCAAAACGAATGCCGATCAGGGCGCTAATCGAGTTGGCGAAAGGGGTAAGCACCATGCAAAGCGCGATCCAGGCGGTGGCCGCGATCAGCATCGGACGGCGGCCGATCCTGTCAGCAAATCCCGCGAGCACCAGCGAGCCCGCGAACATGCCCAGCAACCCGGCCGCGAACACCGGCCCCAATACGGAGCGGCTAGTGCCCCAGGTTTTTACCAGCGCCGGAGCGGCATAGGCCATGGCCTGAACATCAAAGCCATCGATCACCATGCACAATGCGCATATGCCGAGTACGCGCCACTGCATCGCGCTAACAGGCCTGCCGTCGAATAACGAAAAAGCGGTCTCTTCCCCAGGCGATGCCATAACTGTCTCCTAACCTGATTTCTATATTCGGTGCGAATTCGCGTTATCGGCCCGAACGGATCCGTCGTCCCCACGATAGCCGGAGTCGCCATTCAATTTACTTTCACATCATTTATTTGACGACACCGACAAATCGCGAATAAAAAAAGACCTGCCGCGGCCGGCGCGTCAGTTCACCGGCTCACCGTGGAGCAGTTCATATTGCCGAACGAATCCCGGATCTCGCTGGCGCAAATCATCATGCGTCACGCGTCCGGTACGGCGCATGTAGTCGTAAGTGAAACCGATCGGATCGAGATGCAGCTTGTCGCCGACGTTTTCATACCAATCAAGACTCTTTGCCGCGGCCAGCTGGAAGCGATCCGAAGCGGAGCGGCGCAACGCTTCGAAATAGTCGAACACAGACTTTAGATCAGACTTGTGTGCACACAGGCCTTCGTATAGCGCGATCGAATCTTCCATCGCCATCCGTGTCCCGGAGCCGAGCGAGAAATGCACCGAGCGCAGCGCATCCCCGATCAGAATCATGTTCTCGTGATGCCAGTTCTCGTTTTTAACAGCCATGGCTTCAAACCAGGTGGACTTGTTCGACAACAGACCGTGTCCGTGCAGGTCGTCGGCGAAAACCTGCTCACAGAAGGCGCGGCTGTCCGCATCGCCCATTTCGCTCAATCCGGCGCGTGTCCACGTCTGCGGATCCGTTTCGATCAGAAACGTACTCATCCCTTCGGCATACGCATAACTATGGGCGATGAAAACACCGAACCTGGTTTCGCGAAAAATCAGCGAGACAGCATGAAACGGCTTGCTGGTTCCGTACCAGGCAAATTTGTTGCGACGCTGCACGAACGACGGTTTGAAGGCATCCGCATATTGCGCGCGAGTCCGACTGTTCACGCCATCCGCCACCACAACGAGATCTGCCTGACGCAATGCGCCCAGGTCGTCTATGCGAGTGTTGAACTGTAGATCGACGCCCGCCGACCTGCATTCAGTATGCAGAAACTGCAGCAAGGCAATCCGGGCAACCCGCGAGAAGCAGTTGCCATGGATCGGTACGTGCACGCCGCGGTGAACAATTTCCATGTGTTCAGAACGTACGTGGCCGGCGGTAAATCGACGGAAGAACGCGGGGTCCGATTTCTCGAGAAACGACAGCGCGACGTCCGAAAACACCACACCCCAACCGTAAGTAGCGCTAGCGTCATTCTGTTCATAGACCCGGACTGTCCACTCCGGAAAGCGTCGTTTGACCAGATATGAGAGAAACAGCCCGCCGGGCCCTCCTCCTACAATATTGATGTCCATCTTCAGTCTCATGCGCCTTGCTCGAGCGCCGTGCGCTGCGCGGCGACTTCCATCAAACGTCTACGAAATTCGGCTGGTATGGCGATCGAGCGGCGCTCGGGACGGGCTATGCAGATAGGGCTCAACGTCGCCGAGAAAATGTTCTCTCCGGTTTCGTTGGTTCCTGCTATCGCAAGATCGAAAGACCGTTCGCGCACATCCATGACGGTCACGCTTACATCGAACAATTCATCCGGTCTCAGGCTCTTGTTGAATACAAACCTCAGCGCCTTGACCGGTGTCCCGAACGATTGGGCGTCCTTGCCGGCCTCAACCGGGGCGCCAAGCAGGAAAGCATAGAACCGGTTTGCCGCAGAAATCACGTATTCACAAAAATTGACCGTGTAGACCACTCCGGCCGGATCGCACTCGGCCCATTTCACGCGCCGACGCACCACAAAGGGTTGAGCGCTGATCAACCACTCTGACGGGCCGGTGTCGAAACCCTCGAAGGCAGTCATCTCAGGCCTCGACCGGCGCCACAGGCACTGCAAATTTTTCCGTCAACAACGCGCCGCCGCCCGGAATCTGCGCGTCGAGTCCCAGCCTGTCGAGCATCCGCCGCGTCGTGCATACCGCCGTCGACGTGACGGGAATCCCGAGTCGGGTCTGGATTGCCTCGATGGCCGGCAGCGATTGCATCTGCACACACGCTGACGCCACAACGACGTCGACATTCGCCACGTAAAGCTTTTCCACGTCCTGTATAAGCTGCAAGGGGTCGCGCCGACCCACATCCAGGTTATCGGGGATCTCGAATGACAGCGCATCGACAACCTCGATCCCTTCGCTCTGGATGTACTCCACCACCAGCCTGGTCAGCGGCTTCATGTAGGGCGCCATCAACGAAATGCGGCGCGCGCCCATAATCTTCAGCCCTTCAATAAGCGCACCGGCCGAAGTCATCACCGCCGCATCGCACTGGTTGGCTTTGGCCACCTCCGCCAGCTCGCGCTCCACGGTGCGATGATATCCTGGGCCCATCGCCATGATCGCGACGAGACAGGCGGTACTCATCACATCCATGCGGGCGTCGGCGAGTTCCGCCGCGCATCGCAAGCCCTCCTTATTCATGGCGACGAGTTCTTCCTTCGTCACTTTATGCATACGCATACGGCTCGAATGAAACGTGAATCGTTCCGGCGCGAGCGTCTCGCGGCGCCGCAGCAACGCGGGTACTTCCGTTTCCATTGTCGTGTTGGAACTCGGCACGATCTGGCCGATCCGGTAAGCGATCTTGCTCATGTCATTGATCCTCTCTGGAAGGTGAAATGTTCGCTGCAGTTTCGGCCTCGATAGTTTCCGCGATGATCCGGCGCATGGCCGGCTTGTCGACTTTGCCGACCCGCGTCACCGGAAATGCGTCCACGATTTCGATCCGCTCCGGACATTTGAACTTCGCGAGACCTTGGGATGAGAGAAACTCGATCATTTGCGGGATATTGGGCGCGGCATGCCCTTCACGAAGAATCAGAAACGCACAGCCTTTTTCTCCGTAAAACGGATCCGGCATGGCCACCAGTTTCGCGTCCAGAACAGCGGGATGACGGCTCAGAAACTCCTCGACCTCTTCCGCACCGATCTTCTCGCCACCGCGATTGATGTTGTCGCGCAGGCGGCCTTCGAACGAAAAGTAGGTCACGCCGTCGATGACATGCGCGCGCATCATGTCCCCGGTCCGGAAGAAACCGTTCGACGTGAAGGCCGTGGCATTGGCCTCCGGTGCGTTGTAGTAGCCCCTCAGGCTGGACGGGCCGCGAAAACACAGCTCACCCATTTCGCCAGGCGCGACAGGCAATTCGTTATCGGCATTGAGCAGAACGAGTTCGTCATGCTCACAGCCCGAGCGCCCGTGCGTGTGGTGACGGACGAATGCATCAGTTGCCGGGCCGGAGCCGATCAGCAATCCTTCAGTCGTACCGTACATATTCGAACTGGTCACACCGAGAAACGTTTCGAGCGCATCGGCCCGAGTCAGACAAAAGAACAGCTTGAGCGACGACAGGTCATAGTCAAGGACCTCCGCACACGCCATGATCTGCGGCGCGACCGGCCCGATCGAGACCGCATGCGTCACGCGATGTTGCTCGATCAGTTCCGCCATGCGCACGATATCGACCTTCGGCATCAGCACGGTGGTTTGCCCAAGGGATATCGTGGGTACCAGCGCGTACAGATGCGCTGCGTTGTGCAGCAAAGGCAGTGACCAGATCAATGTGGCATGTTCGCCCGCTTCCACGTGCCTCGACCACGCCTCGGCATGCGCGAGGTATTCCGCGTGAAAACGCGGAATGATCTTGGGCACCCCGGTCGTGCCGCCCGAGAGCTGGAAGCTCAGAACGTCTTCCGAGCCGATGTGTACACCGCGTAGAATGGTCCTCGCCTCATCCAGCGAAACCGACTCCAGTAACGCGGACATTGAGTGCGTCCCAGCAGGCGCATCACCGCGCGCAACGACCAGCTTCTTGAACGACGGATGCTCGGCACACATCTTCCGTGCAAAGCCCACCAAATCAAACTGTGCCGCGTCGGCCTGCACGAAATAGGCTTGTGGCAACGACAGGCTCGCCAGCTTGCCGATCTCGACCTCGCGATATTGCGGCAACGCACAAACCGGAACAATACCGCTCTTGTAACACGCGCATAAAGCTAGCGCGGTGTCGATCGTCGTACCCATCTGGAACACTGCGCGTGCGCCGGGTTCGAGTCCAAGTTTGAGCAAAGCGGCGGCAAGACGGTCGCTTTGCTCATCCAGCGCACGAAAGGTGATGCTGCGTTCGTCGCTGATCAGGGCCAACTTGTCGGAAAGGCGCTGCGCCGTCTCGGCGAGCGCCTGGCCGAACGTTCTGTCTTTCCATGCCCCGACCTGAAAATAGTGCCGGGCGATCGACGGCTCGCAATACGCGACGCCTTCGAGCGGATAATGGATACCTGCCATGTCTGTCTTCTCCAGTCGACCCGCTCTTATTGTTCGACGATACGAACGCGGTCTTTGTCAAACGTATCGATGCGCCCGCACAAGCCACCGGTGAACAATCCATACCAGACGGCTGGTTTCAAACCCAGTTCCTTGCGGTTGAACTCGAGTGCCGCGTTCGATTCAATCAGAAAGTAACCGGGCGACGGTTGCGAGACGCGATACTCCGCATTGCGCCGCGCCACATCAACCACGCTCGCGAACTCCGCCAACGCCGGTACGAAAATGCCCGGGCCTTCGCTCTTTATGCCGCATTGCCCACTCAACAGTCTGCCCTTTTCCTGCCATACCGTGTCGATCTGTCGGACCTGCCCCTCGTGACTGCTCGCAGCCTGCTCCGCCATGATCGCCGCCTCAAGGGTGAGCGCCGCATCCCGGGCATCCAGCGATTCCAGTTCGCGCAGCTTGACCGTGATCTCGACGAAATATCCGTTGGGGTCGCGAAAGTAAATCGATTCAATCACTTCGTGCTGGGTAGCTGATGAGACTTCAACGCCCTTCGCCTCCAGCATTTCCTTCCAGGCGAGCAATTGTTCAGCGCTGTCCGTCAGCCATGCGGTATGCGTTGCATCGAATACGTGGTCGTCCGGTGCGGGCGGCATCAGTGGGCGCTCTTGCGGCCGGGGTTCGCCCAGATAGTAGAAAAAGGCAATCGTGCTGCCGTTACCGCTATCGAAGAAAAAATGCAGGAAATCCGGGTGGCTCTCCGGACCCCAGCCTCGTGCGGAGATCGTGTGGACGAGCGGCAGACCCAACGTGTCACGATAGAACTCGATGGTTTCGCGCAGCTTCCACGTCGGGCGCGCCGTGTGATCGACCCCCGACAGTCTGAGCGGTACTGATTGATTCATTCGTCAACTCCCGAGTTATAAGAAAGACCGTTGATGCAGCCATTCACCGACCGCACGCGCGGCGATTGCCCGGCCCGGTTCGTCCGCCACCTCCAGCGGTCTGCCGTGATGATCGCCACGCACGCGAACGTGGGTCTTGTCGGTCGAACCGATGGCGGTGAAAATGTCGGCAATGGCCAATGGAAAAGTTGTCTGATCGCCGGTGTATTCGACCAGCAACGAGGGTACGGTGACCGAAGGTGCGGTAGTTTCCAGCGCTGCGTTCGACGCGAGACCGGACCATGTCGAGAGCCATGACTCCGGCGAACACAAGCGTCCAAAGCCAACCGAACCATAGTTCGAAATCACCGGATTCGGCGACCACAACGAACCGGGTTTGCGGTCGGACGGATCGAGCGACGCGTCCAGACAGCGTAGGTCGGCATCCGTCCGCCACACGGTCATGATCGGCGTGTGGTTGGCGACGAGCTTCTGCCGACGGGTTGCCGCCTTGTCTTTCACGGCTTGCCGCGCATCCAGGCGCACGGCGATCAACTGCTGGGCAATCCGGTCGAGGCGCGCCACGCGGTCCCGTTGTGCTTCGCGGTAGCGGGAGACAAACTCAGCGCTATAGCGCGTTGCCCCTGGTTCGCGGGAATAACCGTTCTCGGGGTTAAACGGGTTCAACGCATCGTCGATCGATAGCGCGTCGCCTTCGTCAGTAACCGACGGATCGATGCACCCCATCAGCAAACGACCCTGCCCCGGATGCGGCGCCAGATAGATCATGCCGTCCACCATCGGCATTGTCGCGCTCGCCAGATGTGTAGCGCGACCACCAGGCGTCTTTGTGATCCGGTCTTGCGCGGGCAGTGCCGATTGCTGGATGTAGAAGCTATAGAGCCCCGAACCGCCGGAATTGCCGAGTAATACGATGCGCTCGAAACCCGCTTCGCGCAGGTAGCGCAAGCCGGCCGCGACGTCGTGCAAGGCAAGCTCGTGTTCGAGTCGAAGGTCGTTGCCGACCGAGCGAGCCGCTTGCGCCCAGACCGACGCGCCCGAGCGCAGCAGTCCGGGAATCAGGTAGTGGAATGTGAAGTTCTCGCGCGGATGCATCAGACAAACGACCGTTTTCGTCGACACGCCGCGATATAACACGCCGCACGTGGCCGCACCATCTTCGGTGCGCAGTGTCACGCTGGTCTGCTGTGTGGCAGGCGGCAAAGTGTCAGGAAACCAGTCAATCGTCAACGTATGAGGACGTTCGAGAACCACGCCAGCTGGTATGTTGTTCATATCAATGTCTCCGTATCCGTTGACGTCAGTATAGCTTTTTTGACGCACACGTCAAATTTTAGACAGATAAATTTGACTGTATTCTTCGAAATCCACCACACCGCTCCCGCGCTGTCGGGCCAAACGGCGCCCGCACCTGGTACTGCATCAAGCCCAGGCTAGAGAAACGACTGCCCACCGTCAACCGTGACCACTTGCCCGGTGATGTGTCGGCCGGTTTCGCCAAGAAGAAACGTAATTGCTGCCGCCTGATCAGTCGCCTCAGCCATGCGCCCCAATGGAATGCCAAGCCGCCATTGCGCGAGATTGCCGTTGATCGCTATCTCGTGCCGGACCGGATCGGTGCCCATCATCGACGTGGCGGTCTGAGCGGCACAGGGAACGGTTTGGCGAACCCAAGGCCGTATTTGCGCGCCGCCCGATGATCGGCGACAAGAAAAGCAGCCTGACGCTGCCCGGGTGCCTCGCCGATCATGGCGGCGCCGAAATCGTGATAGTTGGCACCTTCATTGGTAAATCGCCGGCCGTCAGCGCGCACTGCGATGATGCCGGGTTTGCCGCGATCCAGAATATGCGTGATGGCAGTTTCCCGGCCATTGCCGAGTGGAACACGCGACACCGGCATCCACGAACCGAGGTGCGGATACGTCATGTTGGTGGCGGCGCCAATCGACTCGGCGAGGCGCAGGCCGTCGCCGGTATTGGTGACCGGCGCCATCGTGATGTGGTCGGCCGAACTGGGCGCGTGCGGAAACACAGCCTCGCGGCGTGTGAGATCGCCGGGAAAACCTCCCGTCGCGAGAACGACGCCGCGAGTCGCCTTGACCCGCTTCACCTGCCCTTCGTGCGTGATCACGGCACCATAAACGTGGCCACCCTCGTCGAGCAGGTCTGTCACGGGCGTACTTAACCAGATCGGGATGTCGAGTTGGAGCGCCGACTTGTACAGGCGTGCGGCCAGTGCGGCACCGTTGAAGAGCTTCATGCTGCGCCCGTGAAGCAGCAGGTCCCGGCCATATTTGACAAGGCGTTTGGCCGTGTACCAGGCCGAATTCACCGAATACAGCGCATTCAGAAAGTGCCGCATGTCCGGCCCGGAGCCAAACGTGAGGCCGACAAAGGTCATGCCGCGAATCGGCGGGCTCAGCAATGCTGCGTGAGGGCCCAGTTCATTGGCGTCGTAAGGTTCAGCGCAGATCGGTCTGCCGCCGTGCGAAGCGCCAGGCGTCTCCGCGTGATAGTCGGGAAAAGCCGCTCCGAGCGTGAACCTGACCTCTGTCTCACGCTCGAAAAACTCAACCATGGCCGGCGCGTGCCCGAGGAAAGCATCGACACGCGGTCCATCGAAGTGCCTTCCGGCTTCGCGCTCGACGTAGTTGCGGGCCGCCTCCACCGTGTCTTCTATGCCGGCTCTGCGCGCCAGCGGATTGTTCGGCACCCATAGCCAGCCACCCGATAGCGCCGTGCTACCGCCGAATACAGGCTGTTTTTCGACCACTATGACGTTCAGCCCCTGCTTCTTTGCCGTGATGGCCGTCGCCAGACCACCCGCACCGGTGCCGACCACCAGCACGTCGCATGTCACGTCCTCGCTGTCGCTCATGTCTTCCTCCGTTTGTCTGAATGCGTTGTCGGCGCACGCGAAAGAATCGCAGCATCATCCTGACTCAATGATCGCGTGGACTAGTGCGTTGCACCGCTTGTTGTTTGACACATTAGACGAACATTTGACATTGCAGTCAACCCAAAGTTAAATGAATATGCGCAGACTATCGCGGCTGAACACTGCGTGACGCAGACACGGTTTTCGTCTTCTTTAAAAAGACAGGAAGCATGTCCACTATAGAAACCACGGTGAAAGAGGTGCCCAGCGCCGCAGGCGAAGCGCTGCGTTCGATGGAAAGCGCATGGAATGCGGCAGCGCTGCATTGGGACGTCGACGGCCTGACCGCACTGTATAGCGACGACGCCACGATGTTCGCGGGCCGACCCGGCATGGCGATGGGCACGCAAGGTGTGCATGGATACTTCGCGTCGTACATCGGCATGCTGAGTTCGACGCAGCTTGAGCTCGTCGAACAGGCAATCACTGAGCTCGGTCCCGACGCGTTTCTCGCTCAGGGTTACGGCAACTTCCGCTTCACGCTCGCCAGTGGCAAACCGTCGGCAACCACCTTACGCACCACGTGGCTTCTTGTGCGGCGCAACGGGCGATGGATGATCGCGCATCATCATTTTTCCGCCACTCCTGAGATGCCGCCCGTACCGCAATGACGTTTGTTTGTACCCGTCACAGTTAGCGACAAGCGAGGTTCTGACATGCTCCGGCTCAACAACAAGGTGGCGATCATCACGGGCGCTGCAAGCGGTATCGGCCGTAGCGCCGCGCAATTGTTTGCCCGTGAAGGTTCAAGTGTCGTGGTGGCCGATATCGACGCCGCTGCGGCTGCGGCGGTCGTCAATCGTGTTCGGGCAGACGGTGGCACGGCGATCGCGATAACGACCGACGTCACGCAAAGCGATAGTGTCGCTGCCACGATCGAGGCAACCGTGGCCGAGTTTGGCAAACTCGACATCCTCTATAACAACGCGGGCGGCTCGACGCCGCGCGACAACACGGTAGTTGACGCCGATCTGGAAGAGTTCTGGCGCGTCGTCAAAGTCGACTTGTGGGGCACCTTCCTTGGTTGCCGCTTCGCGATACCGCATATGCGCAAGAATGGCGGCGGAGCGATCGTCAACATGGTATCGAATGTCGCGCTGATGGGCGTGCCCGGCGTGGACTGCTACACGTCGGCCAAGGGCGGCGTCGCCGCGTTGACCCGTTCCCTTGCCGTGACCTACGCGGCCGACCGGATTCGTGTCAATGCAATCGCACCCTCCACCACGCTTTCGCCACGGGTTATCGAACGCCTGCAGGTAAGTCAGGGCATGCGCGAGCTTAACGCGAAGAATCTGCTCGGTGCGGCGAAACCCATCGATATCGCCTACGCAGCGCTGTTTCTGGCCTCGGACGAGGCGCGTGTCACCACCGGATCGATCTTCCTCGCGGAGAGCGGCACGACCGTCTCGTAACCAGCCGACGCAACGGCCGACAAAAGCCTACTTTAAAACTGACGACTGTTTTTGCGCGGTACCCGTTTCCGAAGAGCCGCTCGTCGATGTGCCATAGCTCATGCCCGCGGTGGAACCCTTAACAGCGTTTTCACGCGCGACAACCGTGGCTTCAGCAACCTGCAGATCTGCAGGGTAACGGGAGTCGTGATTGGCAGCAGGGTCATAGCCAGCCTGTTCGAGTTGACGCAATTCCGCGCGGGCCTGATCGCGGGTCAAGGCCGACGTTGTCTGGGCGAAGACTACAACCGGAACGAGCAGGACAGCGGCAAGGGCTACGGCAACAATTCGATTCGCGTTCGCTTTCACAACGCTATCTCCAGGATAGTCTGGCGTTTACGGGGTCCGCGATGTGCGGGAGTGACTGAGGTCAGTCTAACTGTCGTCCTGTCCCGCAAAAATCGTCATTTCGAACACACACACTTCCTGATTTGATAAAAAAGCCGGCGGAACGGCAAACGGTATACAGTGACGCCGTCTATCACACCGGACTCGCAAGGTGCACCCATGCTTGATCTCAACGACTTCCGCTATTTCGTTCGAATCGTGGAATGCGGAGGCCTCACCGCCGCCAGCCGCAATCTGAACGTGCCGAAGTCGACCGTAAGCCATCGCCTCCAGCAGCTCGAGGCAGCCCTCGGCGTGCGGCTGGTCAACCGGACCTCACGCAGACTCAACATGACCGATGCAGGCGACGTGTTCTACCGGCATGCGATCGCCATGCTGGAAAGGGCGGACTTCGCCGAAAGCGCCGTGCGCGAGCGCCTTGCCGAACCGAGCGGCACGATCCGCTTCACCACCGCGGTGGCAACCTCGCTATTCGCCATGCGGCAGATAGTCCCGGATTTCATTCAACGGTATCCGAAGATCAATGTGATCCAGCACATCAGCGACGAACAGGTCGACATAGCGGGCGGCAACTATGACCTCGCGCTGCGCTCACACACCGGTCCGCTGTCCGACTCGACGCTAGTACAGCGCACGCTGGCACCGGCGCCGTGGTTCCTGTTCGCCTCCCTCAGCTACGTCGAGCGCCACGGCATGCCACTCACTCCGGAAAGCCTCGCCGGACATGACACGCTGGTCATGTTGCGGCACAACAGTCCCATGAGCTGGAAGCTCAAGCACCCGGCGCACGGAGAAATAGTTGTGCCGCTCAAACCCCGGCTTGCCGGCAATGACATCGTTACCCTCAAGCAGGCCGCGCAGGACGGGCTCGGCATTGTTGCGTTGCCGGCCTATGTCTGCGCCGAAGACCTACGATCCGGCGCACTCCAGCGGGTCTTGCCCGACTGGCTGGCCGGCGAAGCCAGTATCACGGCGGTCATCCCGTTTCGCCATGGCATGCTGCCCTCCGTTCGCGCATTTCTCGACTTCCTGGCTGAGCGCATCCCACTGGTCATCGCGTAAAGTCGCATCGTCCATCTCATTGGACCTCAGGTCCAGGCAAGTCATCTTGTTGTCTCGCTGAAGCTGGCCCATTCTGAGCAAACAGCCGTTCGATATCGATTGATCGGCTCATGGAGCGCTTGAAGCGCCGCAAACGTGTTCAGGAGTACAACAATGAAGATGTCCAGACGTGAAGTCATCATTACAGGCGCTGCAGCGGCAGTTGCCGCAGTCGGTACGGTTACCGGTACCACATCGGCCCTGGGGGTGGAAAAGCAATCTGGAATCACCGGATCTGGGCGGCTGTCAAAATCGACGAAGTATTTCGATATCCTTATCGTTGGCGGAGGGTCGGCCGGCGCCGTCCTCGCCACACGCCTGAGCACAGACTCGCGGCGCCGCGTTCTGCTGCTGGAAGCGGGACCGAACTTCGCGCCGAACGACTACCCTCAGGTACTGAAAGACGCCAATATCGTCGCGGGGTCGCCAGCCTATGACTGGCACTACCACACCGACGACGACGCCAGTCTCGGCCACAACATACCGGTGCCCCGAGGCCGCGTGGTCGGCGGCAGTTCGGCAGTCAATGCCGCCGTCGCAATTCGCGCCCGGCAGGCCGATTTCGCGCGCTGGGCCAAACGCGGCATCGAAGGATGGTCATGGGAGGACGTGCTGGCCGCCTACAAGTCGATGGAAAACACGCCCTCCGGCGACGACGCCTGGCACGGACGTAACGGGCCGTTTCCGATCCGGCAACGTACGGCTGCGGAGAACACCCCGTCGATGCGAGCCTTCGTTGACGGCGCGCAAACGCTGGGGTTGAAGCAAGTATCTGACTTCAATGGTGCGGACCAGCACGGTGCCGGCCCCTACACGCTCAATGTCGTCGATGGCGTGCGTATCAATACGGGCATGGCCTATCTCACGGCTGCCGTGCGTGCACGCCCGAATCTGACGATCCAGGGCGGCGCCGAAGTGGATCGCGTGGTGTTCGAGGGCAAGCGTGCCGTGGGCGTCAGGCTGGTCGACGGCCACGTTCTGTCCGCGGGTGAAGTCATTCTCGCGTCGGGAGCTTTCGGCAGCCCGGCGATACTCATGCGCTCGGGCATTGGGCCTGCTGCGCATCTCTCCGAATTCGGCATTGCAACCGTCGCCGACCTTCCGGTGGGCACCCGCCTGCAGGACCATCCGTTTTTCTACAACGTTTACGCGCTCAAGCGCGAAGCAAACGCCATGCAGCCCGCTGCCGGCGCGCTGGTATGGACGCGCTCGCAGAGCGCGGGCCCCGGCGATCTCGACCTGCAGGTCTCGGGCACGCATCTGATCGATCCGAAGCTCAGCCCCACCGGTGGCGCGATCGTTCTGGCGTGTGCAGTGACCTTGCCGAAGTCGATTGGACAGCTGCGGCTCTCGAGCCGCGACCCACTCGCCGCGCCGGACATTCGCTACAACTTCTTCGATGACAAGAATGACCTCGACCGATTGGTCGAAGCCGTGCAACTGTCCCGCCAGATTGGCCGTTCCGCACCCTTCCTGGACGTAATCGACCATGAAATGGCACCGGGCAACGCCATCGACGGCAAAGCGCTCAGGGCAAACATCGTTTCGAACGTCGCTGCCTATCTGCACCCTACCTCGACCGTGCCGATGGGCACCGAAACCGATCCGACCGCCGTGGTCGACGCGTGGGGCAAGGTGCGCGGCGTCGAAGCGCTGCGGGTCGTCGATGCATCGATTATTCCCGACATCCCGTCGGCCCCGACGAACGTCACGATCATCATGGTGGCCGAACGCATCGCGGCAAAGCTTTCCGCTTGAATCAGCGCCGCGGGCGACAAGTTATGGTGCGGCATTTATCGGCAGCATAGACCCGTCCGAAAGGCGAACTTCTTAACAACCAAATTTTATAGACGGCTCCATATTACTTTTCAGTAGACAGAGATCAGTCTGGATAACTATTTATTGGAGAAGCAAGAATGCCCAGCACAGCATTGCTCACGCCCGCACACGTGTGGAATGAAAAAATCTACAGCAACGGCTGGAAACATCCGAGCCTCGGCACCGAGGATGTGGCCGAAAAAGCCACAGGCGCAAAGCTCGGCACGATCGGCATCGCGTCCGCCGAGGACATCGCGGCCGCCGCCGCATCGGCGCGTGAGGCACAAAAGGCTTGGGCCAAACTGGCGGGGCCGCAGCGTGGCGACGTGCTAAGGGAGGCTGCCAGACTCGTGCTGGCTCACGCCGACGAGCTAGCCGAACAGCTGGTCCGCGAAACCGGTTCGATTCGCGCCAAAGCGCAGTGGGAGGTGCACGTCACCGCCCGCGAGCTTCTGGAGGCGGCTGCGCTCGGCGGCCAGCCCAAAGGCATCCTGACCCAAACGATGGAAGCGGGTTTTCAGAGCATCGCCCGGCGTATTCCGCTCGGCGTGATCGGCATTATTACGCCGTGGAACTCGCCCTTCATCCTGGGCGTGCGGGCGATCGCCCCGGCACTGGCGATGGGCAACGCCGTCTTGCTGAAGCCCGACGTGCAATCGCCGATTATCGGCGGCGTTGCCTTTGCCCGGGTATTTGAAGAAGCGGGCTTACCCCAGGGATTGCTCCACGTTCTGCCGGGCGCTGCGCAGACCGGTGCCGCACTGGTCAAAGAACCGCTTATCAACATGGTCAGCTTTACGGGTTCCAGCCGCGTCGGCCGCGAGGTCGGCTCGGTCGCCAGCGGACAGCTTAAGCGCGTCTCACTGGAACTGGGCGGAAACAATCCCTTCATCGTGCTCGACGATGCCGATATCGAGGCGGCAGCAAGTGCCGGCGCGTGGGGTTCCTTTTTCCACCAAGGTCAGATCTGTCTCACCACCGGCCGTCATCTGGTACACGAGGACATTGCCGAAGCCTACGTTGGAGCCCTCGTGAAAAAGGCCAAGGCACTCGTCGTCGGCAATCCCCTCGACGCAAACGTCCAGGTCGGGCCGATCATCAACGAACGCCAGGCCGCCAATGCCGAGCGGATTGTCTCGCAGACGGTGGCCGAGGGAGCGAAGCTTCTGACGGGTGGCTCACGCAATGGACTGTTCTTCAAGCCGACCGTTATTACCGGGGTCACCGCTGACATGACGGCCTTCACCGAGGAAATCTTCGGACCAGTGGCAGCGATCACGACCTTCCGCACTGACGAGGAAGCGATTGCACTGGCCAATGCGACCGAATACGGCCTGTCGGCGGCAGTGGTTTCCCCCGACCTGGCCCGCGCCCAACATGTCGCCGATGCGCTGCATTCCGGAGTAATCCACATCAACGATCAGACCGTGGTGCATGGGATTTATGGCCCGATTGGCGGCCTCGGCATTTCCGGCAACGGCTTCGGCCATGGCGCGTCCAGCAATGCCGACCAGTTCAGCGAGTGGCAATGGATCACAGTGCGCTCGCAGCTCCCCAACTACCCGTTCTGATCCATGTCGGCGGAGAAGTCGCACCCGTGGCTTTTCCGCCACTGACCCAATCATTCTTCAAATGACCCTAGCCCACAAAACTGTCCCATTTGGAAGTGGAAAATTCCGGCATGACGTTGTCATCGAGACCAGGAGGTCATGCCGTGAAGAAGAGCAAGTTCACCGAAGAACAGATCACCTATGCGTTGAAGCAGGCCGAGCTGGGCACGCCGGTCGCGGAGGTCTGCCGCAAGATGGGGATCAGCGACGCGACGTTTTACAACTGGCGGACGAAGTACGGTGGGCTATCGCCCTCAGAGCTGCGCCGGCTGAAGCAGCTTGAGGAAGAGAACGCGAAGCTCAAGCGACTCGTGGCCGACCTGTCGCTGGACAAGGCCATGCTGCAGGACGTGCTGTCAAAAAAGCTCTGAAGCCTTCTCGGCGCCGTGAACTGGTCACGGACCTGATGCAGCGTTTTGGCGCAAGCCAGCGACAGACCTGTGCGTTGTTGCAGCTGTCCCGCACGGTCTGACCCTGCCTCGTTTTCACGTACAGCATCTTATGCAGCGATCAAACCAGCCTCGTAGTCGACGGGGGTAAGGAAGTCGATCGAGGTATGCAGACGTTGCCGATTGTAATAGCCCTCGATCCAATCGACGATATCCAAGCGGGCGTGGGCACGCGTTTCGTAGTGAGTCTGGTAGATTCTTTCGACCTTCAGCGTCTTGAAGAAGCTCTCCATCGGGGCGTTATCCCAGGCGTTGGCGCGGCGGCTCATTGACACGTTTATCTTGAACGCGGCGGTCAATTTCCGGTATGCGCGACTGGCGTATTGGGCTCCGCGATCGGAGTGCAGCAGCAATCCCGGTGGCGGTTTGCGTTGCCAGCACGCGCTGCGCAACGCCTGGCAGACCAGATCCGCGTTGATCCGCTCGGACATCGACCAGCCGACGATGCGCCGGCTCGCCAGATCGAGGATCGCCGCCAGATACAACCAGCCCTCGCTGGTCCTGACGAAGGTGATGTCGCTTACCCAGGCTTGATTGGGCCGCCAGCCGTCGAAACGCCGATCCAACAGATTCGGCGCCACCGGCAGGCGATGCGTCGAATCCGTCGTCACCCGATACGGGCGCTTGTAGACCGG
>NZ_CADFEF010000048.1:0-24566 GCF_902833125.1 Burkholderia sp. BCC1640
AGGAACGCGCCGTCGACGTGGATCGCCTGCATCTTCTTCCAGTCGGCGAACGAGTAGTTCTCGATCGGGTTGACGATCTGGATGCCCGCGTTCGACACGAGGATGTCGACCGAGCCGAACGTTTCAGCCACCTTGTCGATGCCGCTGTTGACCGCTTCCTCGCTGGTCACGTCCATCGCGACGCCGATCGCCTTGCCGCCTGCCTTGTTGATCTCGTCGGCAACCGCGTTTGCGCCGTCCTGGTTCAGGTCGGCGATCGCGACCGCGGCGCCTGCCTTGGCCAGCTCCAGTGCGATTTCCTTGCCGATGCCGCTTGCGGCGCCCGTGACGACTGCGGTCTTGCCATTCAGGTTGCTCATTTCGAATTTCCCGTGGTGAAAGGTTTGACAGGGAGAAAGGACTGCGGACGTGTTACTGAGCCAGGTAATCGTAGACGACTTCGCCGAGGCCGAGTGTCAAATCCGCAACGAGGTGGCGCGCTTCGACGATCTCGAGCACCGGCAGGTCGGCCACCGGCGCAAGTGCGTGCGGTGCCAGTTCGAGCGAGGCCGGGCCCGTCCACGCGCCCTTCATCTTGATGTCCTGCATGTAGTAGCGCACCAGTTCGCATACGCGTGCGGTGCCGTCGACGTGCGGGATGATCTTGAGCAGGAAGTTCGGGCCGGCGAGGCGCTTCGTCTGCTCGTCGATGTCGAGTTCCTTGTGCTTGTAGCCCATCGTGCCGGTCGCGACGCGCACCTTGCCGTAGTCGAGCGTGCCAAGGATGTGATCGGTGTTCACGTGCAGCGTGGGCGACGCGAGTTTCTTCGGGAAACCCCACAGTTCGCGGCCGCCGGCGATCGGCGGGTGATCGTCGAGATACATCGCGAGCGTATAGCCGCCGGCCTGGCCGTTGTACTCGACGGGGATCACCTGGCCGCTTTCCGTGTAGTCGCCGAAGCCGGTCGAATCGGCCATGCGAATGAATTCGTAATGGACGAGCGGCTCGGTGACCTGCAGCGGCTCGGGCACGATTTCACGCAGACGGTCCGGATCGGTGCGATACGTGATGATCAGAAACTCACGATCGACGAAACGGTACGGGCCCATCGGAAAGGCGGGGCTGGTCAACGGCATCGCAAACGCTTTCGATCGGACATCGCTGGGTTTCATGCGGACTCCTTGTTGTTGATCGCTTCGTGGATGAGTGCTCGTAAGCCCGTAATCCTATGCCTGTGCGTTGCCGTTGTGCGATGCCGCATCTGGAATTAATTGTTGCCGATTTCGAATTATTTGCAACGCAAATATTGAGGCGAACGGTGCGAACGGCATGGAGCGCAGGGGGCGGTCCGATATTCTCAGGCGTCGATGGCGCCACGATGTGAAAAAGGTGAGCCTTTACGGGATGGTTGGTGAGCTTTTGCAGGAGACGGTCGCGCAGGAATGTGACAATTGCGTGAACTTGTGTTGCAGTGCAGGCTCTAAGTGCGTTCGCGCGCGACGCACGCGCCCGGTTCTTATCCCCGGGCCGTCCGACGCATTAAGCATTGCTTAAGCGAGTGAGCACTAGCATCGTTCCAACCGACCGGCACGCCCGGTCCAATCGTTACGCCCCCACGCAACCGCATTCATGCAGAACCTCAATCTCACCCTGTTTTCCGCCGTCAATGCCGGCGCCGTGCCGCACCCCGGTGCTGCTCGCGTCGCGATCTTCGCCGCCGACTGGCTAGTCTATGCGCTGCCCGCGATGCTCCTGCTGACCTGGATCTTCGGCGAGCGCCCGACGCGCCGCCAGGCGATCGAAGCCGGCGTCGGCACGTGCGTGGCGCTGGTGCTGGCGCAGGTGATCGGGCATTTCTGGTTTTCGCCGCGGCCGTTCATGGCAGGCGTCGGCACGCAACTGATTCCGCATGCGCCGGACAGCTCGTTTCCGAGCGATCACATGACGTTCGCGTGGAGTCTCGCGGTCGGCATGATGCTCGCCGGCAGCACGCGGCTGACCGGGTTCGTGATGGCCGCGATGGCCGTCGTGATTGCATGGGGGCGTGTGTATGCGGGCGTGCACTGGCCGTTCGACATGGCTGGTGGCGTGCTGGTCGGCACGGCCGGCGCGCTGGCCGCGCATCTGTACGGACAACGCATCGTCGAGCTGCTCGAACGGATCGGCGACGTCGTGCACGCGGTGATGATGGGGCGCGAGCGCGCGCCCTGAGCGGGAGAACCAAGGGCCGGACGCCGTCAACCGGGCGTCTTGGCCGCTTCAGCCGAAGCGGACGGGCCGCCGCCCGCTTCGTGCAGTTCGGGCGTCTCGCCCGGGTGCTGTGCGGCGTCACGTTCGAGTGCGCTTTCCTTCAGGATCGCGCACATCGCAACGAACAGCGCGAGCACGACGGCCGCGAGGCCGCAATAGCCGGCGATCTTCAGGTTGCGAAGGAAAGGCGAAGCGTGGCTTTCTTTTGTCATGACCGGGCGCTCCTGGGCGGGCTGCGGCGGCTGTCGCCCGACAGCGGCGTCGCAGACATAGATATATACCAGCCACCCCGCCGATGCCAAGCCCGCTGCTGCGCGGGCACCCGTTCGCGTCAGTCTTCCAGCGTTTCGTGCACGGCCGCCGCGCCGCGCTTCCAGTATGCCGCCGCGCGGATGCGCGACTTGTCGACGCCGCGCTCGCCGGTCAGGTGCTGCCGCACCGCGCGCATCGACTGCGCTTCGCCTGCCGCCCACACGTAACCGTCGCCCGAGGACGGCAGCGGCAGCTCGCGCACCGCATTCAGCAGTACGTCGCCGTCCGCCGCGTCGGCTTCGGCGCGAAAGCGCCAGATTTCATGCACGTCGGCGCGCGTATCGAACGCGATCTGCGCTGTGCGATCCGCGACTTCCAGCACGACCGCGGCGCGCGCACCGGCCGGCAATTGCTCGAGACGCCGCGCGACCGCGGGCAGCGCCGTATCGTCGCCGATCAGCAGATGCCAGTCGAAATCGATCGGGACCACGAACGAACCGCGCGGACCGCCGATGCCGAGCCACTGGCCGACGCGTGCCTGCGCCGCCCATTGCGATGCGGGGCCCGGATGGTTCAGCACGAATTCCAGATCGAGTTCGCAGGCGGCGCGGTCGAAGCGGCGCGGCGTGAAATCGCGCGCGACCGGCTTCGGTTGGCCTTCGGGAAATTCGGGGCCATTCGCGCCGAGCGTCGGCATCGTGGGCCGGTCGGCGCCGGGCGCCGGGAAAAACACTTTCACGTGATCGTCGAACGACGACGATTCGAAATCCGCGAGGTCGGGGCCGCCTAGGGTGACGCGCAGCAGGTGCGGCGTCACTGCGTGCACGCGCACGACCTGCAGCAGGCGGAACTTGAGCATATGGCGCACGCGGGTGACGGCGCGTTCGGATGGGTTCTGCATCAAACCGTTCTCCTTGGGTTTTGACGGGCGGCGCGGATCACGCGCCGGTGCCGCCTTCGATTTCGGCCGTTGCGCGGCGCATGATCGCGGCGATGCGCCGCTGTTCGTCGGCGTCGGCGGCGCTCTTGTGGAGCAGCGCCCGCTTCAACGCGAGGCGGGCCTCGACGAACTCAGGCAGCCAGCCGGGCTGCGCTTCGTCCTGCGCTTCGCCGCCTGTCGATTCGCCGGCGAACGCGCGGCGCATGAATTCCATCTTGCGCGCGAGGTGCGTGAGGCGTGCGAACAAGGTGTCGACGCGTTCGCGCTGCGCATCGAGATGCGCGCGGCCGTCGTCGGTCAGCGCATAGCGCTTGCGGTTGCCTTCCGCCTGCGAGGCGACGAAGCCGACTTCCTCGAGATACGTGAGCGCCGGATACACCATGCCGGGGCTCGGGCTATAGAAACCGTTCGAGCGCGTGTCGAGTGCCTTGATCAGTTCGTAACCGTGGCTAGGTTGCTCGGCGACCAGCGCGAGCAGCAGCAACTGGAGATCGTCGGAGCTGAACTGGCGGCCGCGCGGCATGCCGTCGTCACCGAAATCGCCAAAGCCGCCGCGTCCGCCACGGCCACCGAACGGGCCGCCGCCGAATGGATCGTGGCCGCGCCGATGCCGGCCGATTGCTTGCCAGATGCTGGCGTACCAGCCAGGGCCGGCATGCGCACCATGACCGTCGCATCGGGCATGGCCGCGGGAGGGGTTGTGTCGCATGATTGTGTCCTGTATGTCGTAAAACATATCTAAAGATATATATCGAAAGATATAGCGTCAAGCAGCAAATAAGGGGGCGGATGAAGTGAGGGCAGATCTGTAGGTTTGCAGGAAAGGTGGGGTTTTTTGCGGTATTCAGTCCTTCCACCAGCCGCGACCGGATACACGGCAATCTGCCCTTTCGCAGCGAGGGCACTTCAATACGTTGCCGACCACGCCGAGCGGACCATCGCGATATCGCGACTCCATCGTGACTTTGCGGTGACCGTGGACGCCGTCACGGGCCAGCCTCAAAGCTCGATCCGGGTCCAGAACGCGCTGGCGCTGATGATGGGTTATGGCGATGGGAAGACGAGCGCACTGATCGACATACGGGATCCGCTGCATGCCACGATCGTCATGCTGACACCGCCGGACGCCGCGTCGCGGCAGGCGCATCCGCAGAGGTTCAACTGGGATTTTTGACGAACCGGATCAACACGTCATGGCGCACGCCCGGCCGCGACGCCGGGCACGGCGCGATGCAGATCGGAGAGCCAGACGATCAGTGCGAACTGCAATTCTTCGAGAAAGGCCCGCGCGTAGGGAATGAGCTACTGCTGCTCGCTGCTGCCACTCGTGCACTCGAAGAAACGCGGCGCTTGCGCGGTCAGGACCGGACCGAAATCCTGGAGTGCACGATCGATCCATGGGGACATGTCGGCGTAGAGGGCCGCCGGCACGCGCTCGCGAAATTGTGCCGGATCTGCGATTTCGACAAAACAGTTGGCAGTACAGAGCGCTACGCTCCAATTTGCGTCGAGCACGCGTGATAGATAAGCTGCCCGCACATCGCCCGGCGCATCAAGTGGTCTTCAGACCGCGCTCGCTGCGTCGATCTTGCGAATGTCTTCCTCGTCGAGCCGCACTCGGATCGCTTCTCCGAGCAATGCGAGCTGCCCGAGCGACGTCGCACTCGCGATCGGTGCGGTGATCGTCGGCCGCGCGATCTGCCATGCGAGCGCGATCGCGGCCGGTTGCGTGCCGTGCTTCGCCGACACGTCGTCGAGCGCCGCGAGAATGCGCAGGCCGCGCGCATCGAGATAACGGGCGACGCTATCGCCGCGCACGCTTTTCTTCAGGTCGGCTTCGCTGCGGTACTTGCCCGACAGGAAGCCGCTCGCGAGCGCGTAGTAGTTGACGACGCCCAGTTTCAGGTCGCGCACGACCGGCTCGAGATCGCGCTCGTACTCGGCGCGGTCGATCAGGTTGTATTCCGGCTGGATCACCTGGTACGCGGGCAGGCCGTTGCGCTTGCTGACGTCGGCGGCTTCGCGCAGGCGTGCGCCGCTGTAGTTCGACGCGCCGATGATGCGCACCTTGCCCGCGTCGATCAGCGTCTGGTAAGCGGAGAGCGTTTCTTCGAGCGGTGCCGTGTCGGCGAGATCGCGGTGCGAGAAATACAGGTCGATGTAGTCGGTCTGCAGGCGGCGCAGCGAATCCTCGGCAGCCTTCAGGATGTTGTCCTTCGTCAGGCCGGCGCGCGCCGCGAGCAGGCCGACCTTGGTCGCGATCACGACCTGCTCGCGCTTGCCGGAACGCTTGAGCCACTTGCCGATGATCGTTTCCGATTCGCCGCCGCTGTTGCCGGGCGCCCAGGCCGAATAGACGTCGGCCGTGTCGATGAAGTTGATGCCGGTGTCGGCGAGCGCGTCGAGCAACTCGAACGATGCGTTCTCGTCGACGGTCCAGCCGAAGACGTTGCCGCCGAAGGCGAGCGGGGAAACCTGGATGTCCGACGTGCCGAGGGTGCGTAGTGCCATGTTGGTCTCCGGAATCTGAGGGGTGACGGGATGAGACGACGGGATTGGCCGGGATGAATGCGACGGGAAGGCGAACGGGCGAAGCGCTTTAGCCGTTGTCGCGGACACCGGAACATTCTCGTCGATCGAGCGGAATCGTGCAGCGGACGGCGGATGGTCCGTCCGGCAGATGGATGATCCGCGCGGCGGCGTTCGATCCGGAACTGAATCTTGAGGCGTCCGGAGGGAGACAGGCGTATCGCACCACTCCGACGGAGCGGAACGAAAAACGGGCGGCAAAGTTGCCGCCCGCGATCGATCGGCGCCCCAATCCGTTACCGCAACTGCACGGCCGCCAGAAACAGCACCATGCTGCCGATCGCGCCATCCAGCACGCGCCACGCGACGGCCTTGCGGAACCACGGTGCAAGCAGCCGCGCGCCGTATCCGAGCCCGAGGAACCACACGACGCTGACCGCCATCGCGCCGATCGCGAACGCAAGCCGCGAGCCGTCCGGCTCGCGCGCGCCGGCCGTGCCGATCAGCAGGAACGTATCGAGATACACGTGGGGGTTGAGCCACGTGAATGCGAGCGTCATCAGCACGATCGCGACCGCGCTCTGCGGCGGCGGCGCGACGGCATCGCCGCGAACGTCGAGCGTTTCGTGTCCGGGCTTGAGCGCGCGACGCAGCGCATTGATACCGAACCACGCGAGATATGCGAGGCCGACGTACAGCACGACGTGGACGAAGGTCGGATAGCGTTCGACGAGAACCGATGCGCCGCCGACGCCCGCGCCGATCAGGATCATGTCGGACAGCGCGCACAGCAGCACGATCTTGCCGACATGCGAGCGCATGATGCCTTGCCGGAGCACGAACGCGTTCTGCGCACCGATGGTGACGATGAGCGACCCGCACAGGGCGGCGCCGTGGGAAAAAGCGATCCAGTTCATGATGGGAAAGAGGTGGAGCAGTAGACGGGTGAATCGGTTGGCGCTAGTCTGCGGTCAGCCGGAACATAAGAGAAGCTAATTCACCTAATGCCGATTAAGGAAATCTAATGCTCGACTACGCATTGCTCGACGCTCTCGCGGCGGTGATCCGGCACGGCTCGTTCGAACGGGCGGCCAGGGAGCTGAACGTCACGCCATCGGCGGTATCGCAGCGCGTGAAACTGTTGGAGGAGCGCGTCGGCAGCGTGCTCGTCAAGCGCGGGCAGCCGTGCGTCGCGACGACGTCCGGCGCGTTGCTGTGCCGGCATACGGAGCGCGTGCAGTTGCTCGAGGCCGAACTGGGTGGCCGGATGCCGGCATTGCCCGGCCAGATCGCAAGCGCATGGCCGATGTTGCGCGTGGCCGTCAACGACGACAGCGTCGCGACCTGGTTCATCGATGCGGTCGGGCCGTTCTGCACCGAGCGCGAGACCTTGCTCGACCTCGTGATCGACGACCAGGACTACACGGCCGCGCGCATTCGCGATGGCAGCGTGCAGGGCGCGGTGACCGCGCAGGCCGAGCCGATCCAGGGATGCCGTTCGACGCGGCTGGGGCGCATCCGCTATCGCGCGGTGTGTTCGCCGGCGTTTTACGACCGCTATTTCGGCGCGGGCATCACGCGCGATGCGCTACGTCGTGCGCCGTGCGTGATGTTCAATCCGAAGGACGGTTTGCAGGCGCGCTTCATCCGGCGCGTGACGCGCGCGGATCTCGATCCGCCGCAACACTGGATCCCGCACGTCGCGGGCTACCTGCGTGCATGCGAAACGGGGCTGGGATGGGGGATGTGCCCGGACCGGATGGTCGATCGCCAGCTGGCGGCGGGCGAACTGGTCGACATGTCGCCCGGGCGGACGGTTGATATCGACCTGTACTGGCAGAGCTGGCGTTTGTCGATCGGCTGGCTCGACGATTTCAGCGCGGCGCTGAAAGCGCGCGCCGCGCTGTTTCTCGACTGATTGGGGCCGGAGGGATGGACGGCGGCGGCGCGCAGGATACGCGCCGCGCGGGGTCAGACGTGGTGCAGGCCGTCGAAGTCGACGATCTGTACGAGGCGGCCGTGCATTTCGATCAGGCCGCGCTTCTGGAACTTCGACAGCGTGCGGCTGACCGTTTCGAGCGTCATGCCGAGGTAGCTGCCGATGTCTTCGCGTGTCATCCGCAGGTTGAATTCCGACGGCGAGTAGCCGCGCTTCAGGTAACGCGACGACACGTCGAGCAGGAACGCGGCGACGCGCTCTTCGGCGTTCAACGAGCCGAGCAGCATGGTTTGCGACGTTTCGCGCACGATCTGCTCGCTCATCAGCTTGTGCATGCGCAGCTGCATCGTGCCGGCTTCCGAGCACAGCGACTTGAGCGCGCTGTACGGAATCACGCAGACCGAGCTGTCTTCCAGCGCAACCGCGGTGCGCGGGTGCGTGTCGTCGCAGATGCCGTCGAGGCCGAGCGCTTCGCCCGCGAGGTGCAGGCCGGTGACCTGCTCACGTCCGTCGTGGCGCGTGGCGACGGTTTTCAGCGAACCCGAGCGCACGGCGTACAGGTTGTCGAAGGTGTCGCCTTCGCGGAACAGCGCTTCGCCGCGCTTGACCGGGCGCGCCGCGCAGATGACTGATTCGAGGCGGCTGAGCGCTTCGGGTGCGAGGCCCTGCGGCATGCACAGGTGCCGCATTGCGCACGACGAGCAGTGCGGTGCCTGGCGGGGAGCCCAGTTGCCTGCATGGGACGAGGCGGCGGGACGTGTGGCGACGGGCGTCAACATGATCGTTTACTCCGGCATTGAATCGACCGAATCATTGTCCCACCGCAAGTTGCCGCTGTCGGGTGACAAAACGTCGCGACCGCGCGCACATGTCGCGGGCGTCGGCATCGGCATGCACGCATGCCGATGCCGACGCCGCTCAGCCTTCCTGATCGTCCGTATGCGCGGCGGCCGGGATCAGCAGCACGGGCAGCGTCGCATGCCGCACGCACTGTTCGGCGATGCTGCCGAGCACGAGGCGACGGAACCCGCGGCGGCCGTGCGTGCCGAGCACGAGGAGGTCGGCGCCGAACGCTTTCGCACCGTCGAGGATCAGCGTCGACACGTCGTTGAGCGACGACGCCTCGCTCGTCACCGTCTCGCCCTTCACGCCGGCTGCCTGCATCAGCTTCTTGAACTCCGCCGCGAGCGCATTGCCTTGCGCGATGAGCTGGTCGCGCAGCACGGACGGATCGTAGCCCGGCACGTTGTAGTAGATCGCGGCGTTTTCGACGACGTAGAACGGTTGCAGTTCGGCGCCGTGCTCCTTCGCGAGCGCGAGGGCGGCATCGAACGCGTGGCGGGCCGTGTCGCTGCCGTCGATGGCAACCAGAATGCGCTTGTACATGGTGTCTCCAGGTGGCGGGTTGAACGAAAGTCGGCCGAACGGCCGAGCAGGCCGTGCGTCGCTGCGAGGCAGCGTAAACCAACGGCAGGGACTTTGCAGCGACGTGCCGGTCGCCGCGAGTGTGCATTGAATATCATCCATATCGCGACGACGTGACTTCGATCAACGCCGATGCATCGACGTCGCGAAACCCGCGTGTCGAACGCGAAGCCGGCGCCGATATCGATTCCAGCGCCGATTCGGAGGACGGCGCGCGAACGCGCACGTCGCTCCGCCGCCATCGGTCATCGGCCGCGCATCGATCCGCCAATCGAACGATCGATTCAAACGCCGCGCGCGTCACCGCGGCACCGGTGTGATTTCGATCACCCGTTCCGGTCGGCGTCCATGGCCGGGCCAGTAAGCGCTGCCGTACATCCGGTGAACCGGGCCGTACAGCGCGTCGTCCGCGTGCGACGGCGCGTCGAACCCCTTCTCGATCACCATGTAGCCGGCACGCAGCGCGAACGCCGGATGATTGCCGCCCGGCCGGCTGTCGAAGCCGGCGAAGCCGTCGCCGGCCTCGGGCATCGCGTTGACGAGCGACGCGTTGCTGTGCGTGATCTGGTCGGGCGAGAAGGCGCGGCCGCTCGCAAGACGCGCGGCCTCGCGATTCTTGCCGTCGGTGTCGACGGTGCTGTCGTGCGTGTCGTCGTTGTCGAGTTCGATGCTGCGCGGACGCGCGGCGCGGGCTGGAGCTGTCGTTTCCATCACGGCTCTCCTGGCGGCGAAGCGCTCCGGATCGAAGCAAATCCCGTTCCGGGCAAGACGGGAAAACGGCGCGCGGACGATCGCCGCGGTCGTGCCGCGCGCGCTGATTTGTCATGATTTATTTCAGCTAGAAGACCCGTTTTCTACAGAGTATGATTCATTTCCTGCGAAGCGGCGACAGGGGATGCGGTCTCGCCGCCTCTGCCCGCACCGGGGCGCCGCAGCACCCTTAAGACGGGTAGTGAACAACAAATCAAGGGACTAGAGGTGGCGGATTCATGCAAGCGACTACTGCCTTCACGCACCGCGGTTATCTGTTGAATTGCGCGCCCGCGCGCGCCAGCGACGGCTCGTTCAAACCCTACGTCGTGATCTCCCGATCGAGCGACGGGGAACTCGTCGCGAACCGTTTTTTTCCGACCGAGCTCCAGTTCAACGACGAAGGCGACGCGATCGCGCACGCGCGCGACTGGGCCGTGCGCTGGATCGACGCGAGCAGTATTACGATCTGACGCCGTCGCGCGACGGCGGCATCGGCCGTCCGGCCGATCCCCCGGCGTGCCGCTGCCGGACGAAAACGCGGTAATCTTCTGGAACCCGTCACTTTATTAGCGGCCGTGCGATCGAGCGCGGCCGCCTGCATTGGCATATGTCGACATCACCCGCCCGTCAGTGGGGCCTCGAAGAAATCGTTGCCGGCTTGCGCGAATCGCGCGAGGAACTTCATCGCACGCGACATCCGCGCGGCATCCGCGAGCTGCCGTCGCGCGACGCGATCTGCAAGATCGTCACCGGCCTGCGCGCGTCGATGTTTCCGACGCACTATGGCGCGCCGGATCTGACCGACGAAAGCGTCGACTACTACGTCGGCCACACGCTCGAAAGCACGCTGCGGATCCTGTCCGAACAGATCCGCCGCGCGCTGCCGTTCCTGCCCGAGCATGCGGACACGCCGTTCGCCGAACTCGACGAACGCGCGTTCGAGATCGCGCGCGAGTTCGGCCGGCAGTTGCCGGCGGTACGCGCGCTGCTGGTCAGCGACATCCAGGCTGCCTACGCGGGCGATCCGGCCGCGCAGCACATCACCGAGATCCTGCTGTGCTACCCCGGCGTGCTCGCGATGATGCACCACCGGCTCGCGCATGCGCTGCACCAACTCGGTGTGCCGCTGCTCGCGCGTTTCATCAATGAAATCGCGCACTCGGCCACCGGCATCGACATTCACCCGGGCGCGCAGATCGGCCCGAGCTTCTTCATCGACCACGGCACCGGCGTCGTGATCGGCGAAACCGCGATCATCGGCGAGCGCGTGCGCGTGTACCAGGCCGTCACGCTCGGCGCGAAGAGCTTCCCGGCCGATGGCGACGGCGCGCTGGTGAAGGGCAATGCGCGACATCCGATCGTCGAGGACGACGTGGTGATCTACGCGGGCGCGACGATCCTCGGCCGCGTGACGATCGGGCGCGGTTCGGTGATCGGCGGGAACGTGTGGCTCACGCACAGCGTGCCGCCCGGCACGAGCGTCGCGCAGGGCAAGGTCCGCGAAGGCGGCAGCGCCGAGAAGCCGTAACGCGGCGCGCGAACGGCGTAACGGTCGTTCGCGCAGCGCAGGTGAAGGCGTGTGCCGATACCCGCGCGCCGGTGTGCGAAGGGCGCGGCTGCCGCTGACCATGCCGTTCGTCAGTGCTTGCCGGCCGGCGAGCGATGCTTGTACAGCACGTCCTGGTCGACGCGGATCAGGTTCTGCCCCGCATCGACGACGAAATCCACGCCGTTGTACGCACTGCCCGTCAGCAGCAGGATCGCGCCCGCGACGTCGTCGGGGCCGGCGATGCGCGCGAGCGGCGTCGATGCGCGGCTCGCGTGTTCGAAGTCGGCCTGCGTCTGGTCGTCGCTCGGCAGCATCAGCCCGGGGAACACCGCGTTCACGCGCAGCACCGGTGACGACGACAGCGCGAGCATCTGCGTGAGGTTGCCGAGCGCGGCCTTCGCGACCGTGTAGCTGAAATGGTCGCGGTGGAAGTTTTCCTTGATCTTCTGGTCGACCACGTTGACGACGACGCCCTGCGTGCCGGCCGCGCGGGCTCGTTCGTAGAATGCGCGCGTGAGCAGGATCGGCGCACGGCAGTTGACGGCCCATGCCTGGTCGAACGCCGCGAGGTCGAAGCTCGGGAAATGGTCCTGCCAGAACACCGACGCGTTGTTGACCAGCACGTCGAGGCGTCCGAAGCGCGCATATACCTGGTCGATCAGCGTGGTGATCTGCCCGGCATCCGACAGGTCGGCCTGCAGCGCGACCGAATCGTGCCCGCGTTCGGCGATCGCGCGGGCCGCCGCCTGAGCGGCATCGGCGGAGCGGTCGTAATGGACCGCGGTGCGATAACCGTGCGCGGCGAAATACTCGGCGAACGCGCGCCCGGCCCGGCGCGCGGCGCCGGTCACGAGCACGACCGGCGCGTTTGCCGCTTGCTTCGTGGACTGCATTACGTATTCGTCAGGTTGACTGAAGAAGGATTCGCGACGATCGACAGGAATTCGCGCCGCGTCGACGGATCGGTGCGGAACGTGCCGAGCATGCGCGACGTGACCATCTCGACGCCCGGCTTGTGCACGCCGCGCGTCGAGATGCACTGATGCGCGGCTTCGAGGATCACGCCGACGCCCTTCGGCTGCAGCACGTCGAACAGCGTGTCGGCGATCTGCACGGTCATCTTTTCCTGAATCTGCAGGCGCTTCGCGAACGCGTCAACGAGGCGCGCGAGCTTCGAGATGCCGACGACGCGATGGTTCGGCAGATACGCGACGTGCGCGCGGCCGATGATCGGCACCATGTGGTGCTCGCAGTAGCTCTCGAAGCGGATGTCCTTCAGCACGATCATTTCGTCGTAGCCGTCGACTTCGCTGAACGTGCGCGCGAGGATGTCGCGCGGTTCCAGCGCGTAGCCGGCGAAGAACTCTTCATAGGCGCGCACGACGCGTGCCGGCGTGTCGAGCAGGCCTTCGCGGGCGGGATCGTCGCCGGCCCAGCGCAGCAGCACGCGAACGGCATCCTCGGCTTCTTCCCGGCTCGGCCGGGATGCGGCCGGCTCGGGCCGCGCGGATTTTTTACCCATCTAGTCGCTCCATCGAATGCGGCCGCCTGCGGCGGCGCGGATATCCGGGCATTGTTTCATGCTTTCGCGGGTCGTGCGTGCGGCCTGCCGCACGCCCCGCGTCACTTCGGCCATTCGTCCTGCTCGTCGTTGAACAGCGACGCGACGACGCCGCGCAGCCACGCGGTGCGCGGATCGTTGTGGAACTTGCGATGCCAGTGCTGCTTCAGGTCGAAGCGTGGTAGCGGCAACGGCGGCTCGACCGGCACGATGAACGCATGCTCGGCCGCATATGCATAGCCGATCGCATGCGGCACCGTCGCGATCAGGTCGGTGCGACTCAGGATGAACGGCAGGCTCATGAAGTGCGGCGTCTCGAGCACCGCACGGCGGTGCATGCGCTGCTTCGCGAGGTATTTCTCGAGCACCTCCTGGCTGCGCCCCTCGGCGCGCACCACCGCATGCCCGCACGCGAGGAACTGCTCGGCCGTGAACGGGCGCGCCTGTTCGAGCGGATGGCCGCGCCGCATCAGGCAGACGAACCGGTGCGTGAACAGACGCTGCTGGAAGAAGTTGTTGCCGTCGAGATCGGGGAAGTAGCCGACCGCGAGATCGATCGAGCCGGCTTCGAGGCCGCGGCTGACTTCGTCGTGCCCGAGCGAGACCGAGCGCAGGTTCGCGTGCGGCGCGCGCGTCGCGAACGCCTGCAGCAGCTTCGGCAGGAACACGATCTCGCCGACGTCCGACAGCGCGATCGAGAACGTATGCGTGCTCGCCGCCGGATCGAAGTCGTGTGGTGCGACGAGGCCGCGCTCGATCTGCGCGAGCGCATCGCGTGCGGCCGGCAGCAGCGCGAGCGCGCGCGGCGTCGGCTCCATTCCGCGCGACGTGCGCACGAACAACGGGTCGCCGAAATACTCGCGCAGGCGGCCGAGCGCGGTGCTCACGCGCGGCTGGCTGACGCCGAGCAGGTCGCCGGCGCGGCTGACGTTGCGCGTGTCGTCGAGCGCGACGAGGTAGGGAATCAGGTTCAGATCGAGCGTATCCATCGTGAGGCCGGTATCCGGGAAACGTATACAACTTATCTTCAAAATCGCGTTGCCGCATAGTCGGGAAAGCGCTCAAATGGGTTCCATTATTCGAACCAATGTTCAGGAGACGAACAATGCGCACCCAGGTCGCCATCATCGGCGCCGGTCCGTCCGGCCTTTTGCTTTCTCATCTGCTGCGCCTGCAAGGCGTCGATTCCATCCTCGTCGAAGCGCGCTCGCGCGAATATTGCGAGAACCGCATCCGCGCCGGCGTGCTGGAGCAGGGCACCGTCGACACGCTGAACGAAGCCGGCCTCGGCGAGCGGATGCGCCGCGAAGGGCTCGAACATCACGGCATCGAGCTGCTGTTCTCCGGCCAGCGCCATCGCATCGACCTGAGCGCACTCACCGGCGGGCGTGCGATCACCGTCTATAGCCAGCACGAAGTCGTGCGCGACCTGATCGCGGCCGGCGACGCGCATGGGCACCAGATGCACTTCGAAGTCAGTGATGTCGCGCTGCACGATATCGAAAGCGAGCAACCGTTCGTCACGTTCAAGCACGCGGACGGCCGCGCGGACCGCATCGACTGCGACTACATCGCCGGCTGCGACGGCTTCCACGGCATCGCGCGACAGACCATTCCCGCCGAGCGGCTGAACACGTTCGAGCGCGTCTACCCGTTCGCATGGCTCGGTATCCTCGCCGACGCTGCGCCGTCGCTCGACGAGCTCGTCTACGCGCATCACGACAACGGCTTCGCACTGTTCTCGATGCGCTCGCCGACGGTCACGCGCCTCTACCTGCAATGCAAGCCCGACGAAGACCTCGCCGAATGGTCCGACGCGCGGATCTGGGACGAACTGCACACGCGCTTCTCGAACGACACCGGCTGGACGCCGACCGAGGGCCGGATCACGCAGAAGAGCGTGACGCCGATGCGCAGCTTCGTGTCGGAGACGATGCAGCACGGCCGCCTGTTCCTTGCGGGCGACGCCGCGCACATCGTGCCGCCGACCGGCGCGAAGGGGATGAACCTCGCGGTGGCCGACGTCCGCGCGCTGTCCCGCGCGCTCGGCGCGCGCTACCGCAACGGCGACGCGACGCCGCTCGAGCGCTATTCGGCGACCTGTCTCGAACGCGTGTGGCGCGCGGAGCATTTCTCGTACTTCATGACGAACATGCTGCACTCGTCGCCGGAGGACTCGCCGTTCGTCAATCGCCTGAAGTTTGCCGAGCTGAAGTACGTGACGCGCTCGCGGGCCGCCGCGCAGTCGCTCGCCGAAAACTACGTCGGCCTGCCGTTCGACGACCAGACACCCCCCGAGGGATCCCGCCTTGACAACGCGCTGTGCACGACTCTATGATCGGCGCATCGTTCGCTAATCGAATCTAGGTTCGAATAGCGAACAAATGCCGAAGGTCGACGACGGCCTTCGACGCGGCACGCGACACGCGCGTGCCCCCTCGACAGGCCGCGCATCGTGCCGCGGGTTCGTATCAGGAAGAGACATGGTCAACAAGATTTTCGAATCGCTTCAATCGGCGGTCGCGGACGTCCACGACGGCGCGACCATCATGATCGGTGGCTTCGGCACGGCGGGCATGCCGTCCGAGCTGATCGACGCGCTGATCGAGCAGGGCGCGCGCGGCCTGACGATCGTCAACAACAACGCGGGCAACGGCGAGACGGGCCTCGCGGCGCTGCTCAAGGCGAAGCGGGTGCGCAAGATCATCTGCTCGTTCCCGCGCCAGAGCGACTCGCAGGTGTTCGACGCGCTGTACCGCGCGGGCGAGATCGAGCTGGAGCTCGTGCCGCAAGGCAACCTGGCGGAGCGGATCCGCGCGGCAGGCGCCGGCATCGGCGGCTTCTTCACGCCGACGGGCTTCGGCACGAAGCTGGCCGAAGGCAAGGAAACGCGCGTGATCGACGGCAAGTCGTATGTGTTCGAGACGCCGATCCACGCCGATTTCGCGTTGGTGAAGGCATACAAGGGCGATCGCTGGGGCAACCTCGTGTATCGCAAGACCGCGCGCAACTTCGGGCCGATCATGGCCAGCGCCGCGAAGGTCGCGATCGTGCAGGTGTCGGAAGTCGTGCCGCTCGGCGGGTTGAATCCGGAACACATCGTGACGCCGGGCATTTTCGTGCAGCGCGTCGTCGAAGTGCCGCAGGCCGCGCATGCGGCCGAGCTGGCCGCCGAACGTGCATCGCAAGCCGCCTGACAGCAGAGGAGACCCGACATGAAACGACTGACCCGCGATGAAATGGCCAAGCGCGTCGCCCAGGACATCCCCGAAGGCGCGTACGTGAACCTCGGCATCGGCGTGCCGACGCTGGTGGCGAACCACCTCGACCCGAGCAAGGAAATCTTCCTGCACAGCGAGAACGGCCTGCTCGGCATGGGCCCGGCGCCGGCGCCCGGCGAGGAAGACGACGAGCTGATCAACGCCGGCAAGCAGCACGTGACGCTGCTCACCGGCGGCGCGTATTTCCACCACTCGGATTCGTTCGCGATGATGCGCGGCGGCCACCTCGACTACTGCGTGCTCGGCGCGTTCCAGGTGTCGGCGAACGGCGACCTCGCGAACTGGCATACGGGCGCGCCCGACGCGATTCCGGCCGTCGGCGGCGCGATGGACCTCGCGATCGGCGCGAAGCAGGTGTTCGTGATGATGGAACACCTGACGAAGCAGGGCGAAAGCAAGATCGTCGCGCAGTGCTCGTATCCGGTCACCGGCGTGCAGTGCGTGAGCCGCATCTATACCGATCTCGCCGTGCTCGACGTGACGGCGGACGGCCTCGCGGTGAGCGAGATCTTCACCGACCTGTCGTTCGACGAACTGCAGAAGCTGACCGGCGTGCCGCTGATCGACGCGACGCGCAAGGCCGCGGCCTGAACGGCAAGCGTGTCGGCGCACGCGATCGCGCGCACGCCGGCACGCTTGGGTAGACAATAGGCGCACGCCGTTTCCCCAATCTGATGCCATGCTCGAAGACAGCGCCCGCCTGACCTCCCTCATTTGCGGCACCGAGCCGCTCAACCGGATCTGGTCGCCGCGCGCGACGATCCAGCGGATGCTCGACGTCGAGGCCGCGCTCGCGCGTGCGCTCGCCGCGCGGCAGGTGATTCCCGCCGCCGCGGTCGCGCCGATCGAACGCGCGTGCGACGCCGGCCGGCTCGACGCCGACGCGCTCGCGCACGGCGCGGCGCTCGGCGGCAATCTCGCGATTCCGCTCGTCAAGCAGCTCACCGCCCAAGTCAAGGCCGACGACCCCGAGGCCGCGAAGTTCGTGCACTGGGGCGCGACGAGCCAGGACATCATCGATACCGCGACCGTGCTGCAACTGCGCGACACGCTCGACGTGCTCGAGCCGCTGCTCGACGAAGCGTGCGCGTCGCTCGCGACGCTCGCGCGCACGCATCGCGCGACACCGATGATCGGCCGCACGTGGCTGCAGCAGGCGCTGCCGATCACGCTCGGCCTGAAATTCGCGCAATGGCTCGACGCGCTGCTGCGCCATCGCGCGCGCTTCGCCGAATTGCGCGAGCGCGCGCTGGTGCTGCAGTTCGGCGGCGCCGCCGGCACGCTGGCGAGCCTGCGCGAGCAGGCGGCCGGCGTGAGCGCCGCGCTCGCGGCCGACCTGAAGCTCGCGCTGCCGGCCGTGCCGTGGCATACGCAGCGCGACCGCATCGCGGAAGCCGCGTCGTGCTTCGGGATGCTGACCGGTACCCTCGGCAAGATCGCGCGCGACGTGTCGCTGCAGATGCAGACCGAAGTGGGCGAGCTTGGCGAACCGGCGGCTGCCGGCAAGGGCGGCTCGTCGACGATGCCGCACAAGCGCAACCCCGTCGGCTGCGCGGCCGTGCTGACCGCCGCGGTGCGCGCGCCGAACCTCGTCGCGACCGTGTTTGCAGGGATGGTCCAGGAGCACGAGCGCGCGCTCGGCGGCTGGCAGGCCGAATGGGATGCGCTGCCCGACCTCGCGCGCCTGACCGGCGGCGCGCTCGCGCAGATCGCGCAGATCGTCGCGGGCCTCGACGTGAACACCGAACGCCTCGCCGCGAACCTCGACCTGACGCACGGGCTGATCCTCGGCGAAGCCGTGATGCTCGCGCTCGGCGACCGGATCGGCCGCCTCGATGCGCATCATGTCGTCGAGCATGCGTCGAAGGAAGCCGTGCGCACCGGCGCGACGCTGTTCGACGTGCTCGCCGCCGTTCCGACCGTATCTGCCCATTTGTCGCGCGACGCGCTCGCGCGGCTGCTCGATCCCGCACATTATGTCGGCGAGGCGCAGGCCTACGTCGACGCCGTGCTCGCGCTGCACGCGGGCACGACACAACCAGGAGAACACTGATGCCTTTCGCCACTGTCAACGGCGTGAAACTGCATTATCGGATCGACCGTGCCGCGCGCGACGACGCGCCGTGGCTCGTCTTCTCGAACTCGCTCGGCGCCGACCTGCAGATGTGGGCACCGCAGATTCGCCCGCTCACGCAGCACTTCAACATCCTGCGCTACGACACGCGCGGCCATGGCCATTCCGAAGCACCGGCCGGCTCGTACACGATCGACCAGCTCGCAGGCGACGTGATCGGCCTGCTCGACCACGTCGGCATCGATCGCGCGTGCTTCTGCGGGATTTCGATGGGTGGCCTGACCGGCGCGGCGCTCGCCGCGCGCTTCCCGTCGCGCATCGTGCGCGCCGTGCTGTCGAACACCGCCGCGAAGATCGGCTCGCCCGAAGTGTGGGCGCCGCGCGCGCAAAAGGCACGTGCGGAAGGGATGGCCGCACTGGCCGACGCCGTGCTGCCGCGCTGGTTCACCGACGCGTTCGTCGATCGCGAGCCGCGCCTGTTCGACGCGATCCGCGACACGTTCGTGCATACCGACAAGGACGGTTACGCGGCGAACTGCGACGCGCTGAACGCGGCCGACCTGCGCGAGGAAGTGAAGGGCATCGCGCTGCCGGTGCTCGTCGTGACCGGCGCGAAGGACATGTCGACGCCGCCCGACCAGGGTCGTGCGCTGGCCGCCGCGATTCCCGGAGCGCGTCACGTCGAATTCGACGCCGCGCATATTTCGAACATCGAGTGCACCGACGGCTTCAACCGCGCGCTGCTCGACTTCCTGACCGCGTGAGGCACCGACGATGGACGACCAGCAACGTTACGAAGCGGGGATGAAGGTGCGGCGCGCGGTGCTCGGCGACGCGCACGTCGACCGCTCGATCCAGAACCGCACCGAAGTGACCGACGAATTCCAGAACCTGATCACGCGCTATGCGTGGGGCGAGATCTGGACGCGCGACGGGCTGCCGCGCCATACGCGCAGCCTGCTGACCATCGCGATGATGGTCGCGCTGAACCGCGGCGAGGAACTCGCGCTGCATCTGCGCGCCGCGCGCAACAACGGCGTGACGCGCGACGAGATCAAGGAAGTGCTGCTGCAGACCGCGATCTACTGCGGCGTGCCGGCCGCGAATTCCGCGTTCCATCTCGCGGACAAGATCTTCAAGGAACAGGATGCGGCTGAATAACACGGCCGGCTCGCGCCGGACGTGACCCGATCGCGACGCCTGCCGCTGCCGGCAGGTGTCGACGACGCATGACGCGCCGGCGGCGAATCGGCGCGCAAACAAGGAAAGACGCGGCCATCAGGCCGCGTTGTTTACATAGGAGACTCGCGATGAATCGCGCACCCGTGGTCGATGTCCAGACCTTCATCAACGAGCAGCCGTTCGGCGGCTTTCAATGGCTCGTATTCCTGATGTGTTTCGTGATCGTGCTGCTCGACGGCTTCGATACGGCCGCGATCGGCTTCATCGCGCCGTCGCTGCTCGGCGAATGGAACCTCACCAAACCCGATCTCGCACCCGTGCTGAGCGCCGCGCTGTTCGGCCTTGCATGCGGCGCGCTCGTGTCGGGCCCGCTGTCCGATCGCCTCGGGCGCCGTTCGTTGCTGCTCGGCTCGGTGTTCCTGTTCGGCGCCGCGTGTTTCGCGTCCGCATTCTCGACGACCATCGGGCACCTGACGGTGCTGCGCTTCGTCACCGGCGTCGGCCTCGGTGCGGCGATGCCGAACGCGGTCACGATGATGGGCGAGTTCTGCCCGGACAAACGCCGCGCGACCGTGATCAACCTGATGTTCTGCGGCTTCCCGCTGGGCGCCGCGTTTGGCGGCTTTCTCGCCGCGTGGATGATCCCGCATTTCGGTTGGCGCAGCGTGCTGATGCTCGGCGGCGTGACGCCGCTGCTGCTCGGCGTGCTGTTGCTGCTGAAGATGCCCGAATCGGTGCGTTTCATGGTTGCGCAAGGCCAGAGCATCGACCGGATCCGCGCGACGCTTTCGCGGATCTCGCGCGATGCGCTGAACGCTGGCTCGTTCGCGATGACCGAATCCGCGCCGCAGACGGGCAGCAAGGGGATCGGCGTCGTGCTGTCGCGCTCGTACGTCGTCGGTTCGGTGATGCTGTGGCTCGCGTACTTCATGGGCCTCGTGATCTTCTACGCGTCGATCAACTGGATGCCGATTCTGCTGAAGGATGCCGGCCTCACGCCGAAGAGCGCGACGCTGATTTCCGCGCTGTTCCCGCTCGGCGGCGTCGGCGCTGTGCTGTGCGGCGTGTTGATGGACCGTTTCAACGCGAATCGCGTGATCGCCGTGTGCTACGCGCTGACCGCGATCAGCGTGTATGCGATCGGGCAGGCGGCCGGGAACGTCGGGCTGCTCGTGCTGGTCGTGTTCATCGCCGGCGTGCTGATGAACACCGCGCAATCGTCGATGCCGGCGCTTGCCGCCGCGTTCTATCCGACCGAAGGGCGCGGCACGGGCGTGGCGTGGATGCTCGGTGTCGGCCGCTTCGGCGGGATCGCCGGGTCGTTCCTCGTCGCCGAACTGACGCGCCGGCACTTCTCGTTCGCGGGCGTGTTCGCGACGATCGCGGTCGCGGGCCTGCTTGCGTGCCTTGCGTTGCTGATCAAGCAGAGGGCGCGGCCGCACGGCGTCGCGCAGCCGGGCGGCAAGATCGAGTCGCTCGGGCATTGAGCGGGATCGGGGCCGGGGCGATGCGCCGGCCTTTCGCTTGTTGCGATAGGTCGTGAGCCGGCCGACACGCAACGATGGACCGGGCCGCTTTGGCGGCCCGTCGACTTTACGGCCGTCGCGCCGCTACTCTTCCGCGTCGTGTTCCTTGACGAAGTTGCGCAGATACGCACGCAGCGCGGCCTCCTGGCTGCGATGATCGGCATGGTTCGCGGCGCCCATCTCTTCCTCGTCGCCGAACAGCGTGGGCGGCGCGCAGTACGTGCCCACTTCGATGTTTTCGCGCAGCACCCGGATCTCGTGCGTGAGCGGGTGGTACTCGGCGATCCAGTGCATGCCCTCGATGTGCTCGCCGGCTTTCAGCATTGGCTTCATCGGCAATCTCCATGCAGAGCAGCGGTGCAGCCGGCGAAGCGGCTGCACGCGCCCTTACCAAAAGGGTACGCCTGCATGGCGTGAAGCTCAACGGGGGCGCTTGTGAGCGCTTACTGCGGGAGCAGATGCGCGACGAGCGGATACAGCGACAGGATCAGCAGCACGGCCATCGTCACGTTGAAGATGCGCAGCGCGCGGCGGTTCGACAGGAAGCGGCGCAGGCCCTGGCCGAACGCGGCCCACAGGCTGATGCACGGAAAGCCGATCAGGATGAACACGACGGCCATCCACGCGGCGTTCATCCCGTAGTCGGCGGACAGGCGGATCGTCGTCGCGGCGGTCAACACCATCATCCATGCCTTCGGATTGACCCACTGGAACGCGGCGGCTTCGAGGAACGTCATCGGCCGCGGCTTGGCGCCCTGCGCCTTCACTTCGCCCGATGTGCCGATGCGCCATGCGAGGTACAGCAGGTACGCGACGCTCGCGATCTCTAGGACGGTATACAGGACCGGCACGCGCCGGAACGCCTCGCCGAGACCGAAGCCGACGCACAGCATCAGGATCGCGACGCCGATGCTGATGCCGAACAGGTGCGGCATCGTGCGACGGAAACCGAAATTGACGCCGGAGGCGAGCAGCATCGTGTTGTTCGGGCCGGGTGTGATCGACGTGACGAGCGCGAACAGCATGCCGGCGGGCAATGCGCTGACGGTGAGGAAGTCCATCGCGGATTCTCCATTCGGGTTCGGGACTGGGATGGAGCCAGTGTAGCGACGGTTTTCTGTACAGTACCGGTACAGTTTGATGGATGGATGCCGGTACGGGAATAGAGAAGTTGCAGATCAGAACGAAATCGCTGTTGTCTCTCAAAAAAGATGTCCGCAGTCTCAATAAGTTGTCTTTGAATAAAAGACGACAAATCGGCGGATGTCAGACCAATTTATGTCAGCCCGAGCGGATGCGAGGTCAATCTTTGCAATCAAAGGACTTTTGCACAATTTTCGATCGATAGCATCGTATCATTGACGCCTCATTTGACAGTGAGCGCAGCAGTTTCGCCCCCCGACGTGTGTGCAAGGTCGCGGGGCTGCCTTCACTTCAGGTTGCCGGTGCAGTGGGGTGAAATTTTGTGGCGAGAGACGGCACACGATCTTGGGAGTTCGATCTTTCTCGACACGAGATAGCGGGTACTAATGCGGCGCCTTGTGTTGCATCGATCGCTCATGGTTCGCCATCAACTTCCATGGCGCATGAACGACCGATGCAGCGTCTTCGTCAGGGAGCGCCGCTAAGGCGCGCTCTTAGCCCAACAGCCAGCGAGTGATATTGGCGATAACGCGCCGGATGCCTGATCGCTCTGCCGGACTTGCCGGTACCGCTTGAATTGCAGGTGCTGCATCCATGGGGGCACGCGCGGCATCCCTGGACGAGCCAGCATCGTGGCCATAATGCAAAGCTTTTGCTGCTTTGTCTCGTCGCACCTCAGCGTCGACCATCTGACGTGTCCACGGGCCTGCCTCTCGGACGACATTTCGACTAATCACGTAATGTGATTGGCATGGCAGGTTCCAGTTGCCGACGGACGGTGAAAGTGAAATGCCTACGCCGTCGAAAGTGAGTTTCCAATCGGTCGGCGTCAACGGAGTAACGACCTCTTCGCCGCAACCACAGCAGCACCGGTGCAGTACAGTTCCGTACTCCATTGAGACGTATAGGACACCCTCATCGAGCTCCGACGGGACCTCGGTCACAAACTTGGGTTCGAGTCGCTTATGGCGCAGCATCGGCCTCTCCGTTCGCAAGACAGTTCCCGTCGACGGTATATAGACTGTTGAACTCACCCTCGAGATCGCGGTAGAACGCCAGATACCGCTTCCAGCGAATTACTGCCAGCGCGGCGTTTAAAGCGTTGAGATCGGCAACTTGGATGTTGGACCCGTAGAGATTCTCGCCGCTCCGCTCTTCGAAGGAAATTTTCGACTGCGCATATTGCCGCTCTTGGGGCGTACTTAGTGTCACGCGCAAGATTCCCCCCAAGGTGCCGTCGGTGAGGTCCAAGCCCATGCCAACGTCGATGAACGGCACCCCCATGAGCTCCAGTCGCTCAACGATGATCCGTTTGGACTGACCTGCATCCATGCAAAGAAATGCGAACGTGATCCCGTCGAGCAGCTGGGCCGACGTTTCGTCGATGGCAACCGCATGCGCGGTTATGCCGCGATGCATGTTGCTATAGATGTTCCGAAAATAATCAACCTTCTTCGGTACTTCGCGCAACTGGTCGATGGTCGGCGCCCCGGGTGCCCGGAAGGCGTTGTGTTGCAAAAATTCGTCGCCATCGATCAGTCGAATTTCCCGGACCGGCGTCTTCGCAATCTGATCGAGGATGTATGACCCTGTTCCACCGACGCCAACAATCGCGATCTTCTCCTTCGACAGGCGTTCGGTAAGTTTCTCGATACCGGCGCGTCCTGAGGCGTTTTCGAGATAGTTGAAGATACTCTCTTCGTCCGGCAACGCATGCCAGACTTTTCGGGCACTCACTGTATTGTCTACTGCCGAGGCATGACTCGAAATGATGTTCGCGTACGTCGTCATCTTTTGGTAGTAGTCCGTATATCCTCTCTCGTCAGGCTTGGTTGAGAGATAGTGTGCCATTACTGCATGCCGATCCGCGGGAACTTGGTTTCCGGCTGCAATGTTACTCAAGGGCTTGCCATTTGTATCGCAAGGAAACTCCCCTTCGAAGTGCACCGTATGTGGTTCTGGCTTCTGAGTCATATCCCCCGACAACAGCAATGTCGAGGTGATCTTGCCCGTCTTGATCTCGCCCCTGGCGTTGAGATAGGGCACCTCGTACATGACTAGGGAAACACTGATTTATCCGGCTCTGTGGTCATCGCTGACGCAGCCGAGGACGTTGTAGAAGATAGTTCACGGAACGGGTCCACGACGATGAAACGGCAAATGAGCTTTGCGGAAGCGGAAA
>NZ_CADFEF010000049.1:0-24527 GCF_902833125.1 Burkholderia sp. BCC1640
GAAATAAGGTGCATCCTCGGGGCAAACTTCTCCGAATGGGCGGCGCTTCGCTTCGGTATCCGGCCATTCCCCGCCCACATCGCCGACCACCTCGCGCGATCGCCTATTAATCAGTGTTTCCCTAGTACTACTGGCAAGAATTCAATTGCAATTATCTTATGAAGGTAAATACATGCTTGACTGCTGTCTCTTTGCGGTTTGCAACGAGAACACTCTATTGTCATCGTTACCAACGCAAGTGAATCCTTCAGGGAAAGCGGTGGAAGGCCACCGCAGTCTCCCTTCCAGACCGGACTACGTCTTGGCTTGAGTCGAGACCTATCGGCTGGGATGTCATCCAATTTCTAAGGGACTAACGACTATGCTGCTTGCCCCAAGTTACGGTGACGCTGCAGGCTGATGTGGTTCCACAATTTATCTGTAGCAGCGCTGCTTTTATCTAAACATCGGTACAAGCGAACCTCAAGTTCGGTGATCCAGGTGCCAGATCCAGCTTGGACGATCGAACCGTCGGCAAGCTCGCGGGAAATGCAGCTTTCGGGAAGCCATCCGACTCCATTCCCAGCTGCGACCATCCCCTTCAGTGCCTCCGACATGTGGGTCTCAAACGTTCGGCGAAGCGAGTAAGGTTCAGTCGCATCCATAAGCAGCATCTCGACGACATTGCCCAGGAACGCTCCTGACGAATAGGCCATGAATGGGAGCGGCTCGTTCGTGCGACCGGGGAGCATGTAAATCGGCTTCCCGTGTTCGTCCGGTGCCGAGACCGGCAGGATTCGTTCGACGCTCAGCGTAAGGAATGGGAAATGGTTCGGGTCGAGCAGGATCGGCAACTGCGGATGATGGTAGGCGATCAACAGGTCGCAGCCGCCGTCCACCAGTTCTTGGATCCCTTCCGGCACATTGACGGCGAGCACCTTCGCCTTGAGTTGCCCCAATTCGAGGCTCAGTTGCTTAAGACAGTTTGGAATGAATGTGAACACGAGCGTGTGGGCAACCGCGAACCGAACGACCGCGTCATCGTTGGCTAGCGGTTCGTGTCCATTTGCGAGCGTTCTTGCCGCATAAATGCTGCGAAGAATATCCGCGGCCAAGCTGCGGAACATCCATCCGGTCGATGTCAGTCGGACAGGGCTGACGCTTCGGTCGATGAGCTTCGCGCCCAGCCAGCTTTCCAGAGCGCTGATTCGTCGGCTGAACGCCGACTGCGTGAGATGTCGAGTGCGCGCGGCGAGAGAGAAACTGCGCGTATCCGCGAGGCTCAAGAAATCTTCCAGCCATTTTGCTTCCATGATGATGGCCTCGTTGTGGGATACACAAAATTATCCCACGTACCATTGGTTCACAATCGGAAATACCCGAAGAGTTCGGCCGTAACCGTTGCTATTTTCGACGCGCCTTATTCCGATTGCGCATGAGACTCACGCATCCGAAAAATGGCTGCCTACCCTTCGTTTAATCGGTTGACCACGACACGGAGGAGAACGAAGATGGCGGACCAATCAATGCGAATCGAGCACGATTTGCTGGGCGACTACCATGTCCCGGCGGACGCGTATTACGGGGTGCACACACTGCGCGCCGTTGAGAACTTTCCGATCACTGGCACGCCGATCTCGATCTATCCAGATCTCATAAACGCGCTCGCCTTCATCAAGCAGGCGGCAGCGATTTCGAACCACGAACTCGGGCTCCTTGATCACCAGCGCTGCGGCGTGATTGTTGACGTGTGTGAAGAGTTGCGTACTGGTGCGTTGCACGATCAGTTCGTGGTCGACGTGATCCAAGGTGGTGCAGGCACGTCGACAAACATGAATGCCAACGAGGTGATCGCAAACCGCGCACTCGAGCTACTCGGACATAAGAAAGGCGAATACCAGCACCTGCATCCGAACGATCACGTCAACATCGGGCAGAGTACGAACGACGTGTATCCGTCGGCATTGCGGATTGCGACCTATTTTGGCATTTACGGTCTAATCGAGGCGATGGAAGTGTTGCGCGAGGCATTCGCTGCAAAAGCGGATGAGTTCGTTGACGTGCTCAAAATGGGGCGCACTCAGCTTCAGGATGCCGTGCCCATGACGCTCGGTCAGGAATTTAGCACCTATGCGGTGATGTTGGCAGAGGATCAGGAGCGTCTGCGCGAAGCGGCGTCGCTGATTCGCGAGATCAACATGGGCGCGACCGCGATCGGAACGGGCATTACCGCCCACCCGGACTATGCCCCCCTCGTTGTGCACCATCTCGGGCGTCTCACTGGCATTGATCTTGTCGCGGCGCCGAACCTCATCGAGGCCACGCAGGACTGCGGATCGTTCGTCCAGTTGTCTGGAGTGCTCAAGCGTGTCGCGGTGAAGCTCTCGAAGATCTGCAATGATCTGCGGCTGCTGTCGAGCGGGCCACGCGCGGGCCTGGGCGAGATTAACCTGCCGCCGATGCAAGCAGGGTCGAGCATCATGCCGGGCAAAGTCAACCCCGTGATTCCAGAGGTCGTCAATCAGGTTGCGTTTGAGATTATTGGAAACGATCTCACGGTCACCTTTGCGGCCGAGGCGGGGCAACTCCAGCTCAATGCGTTCGAACCGATCATCGCGCACAGCCTGTTCAAGAGCGTCACGCATCTCCGACGCGCGTGCTATACGCTTGCAGATCGTTGTGTAAAGGGAATTACCGCAAACAAAGAGCGGCTGCGCGAGACGGTCGAGAACTCAATCGGTATCGTGACTGCGCTGAACCCGTATATCGGCTATTCCAATGCAACTTCGGTCGCGCAGGAGGCGCACGCAACCGGGGGCAGTGTCGCGGCGATCGTGCTGCAGCGAGGACTGCTGAGTCAGGCTCAGCTGGATGAAATTCTGAGGCCGGAGGTCCTGACGCGGCCCGCGCCGCTTCCCGATGCGCGAGCATAACGGTCGTAACGGTGAAGTCGACGGGGCCAAAGCCGTAGTCACGCCGAGAACCTACCGCACGTAACAACAGAGTCACTGTGAGACCTCGATCGCCCTATTGTCCGATTCTTGACTGGCTATGCTCGCGATGCTGCGGTGGCAGGTTCGGCGGAAGCGAAGGCGATTGTAGCGACCGCATTTTGAGGCGCGGAGCGAACCCCTGTTGCCGATTGATGCATCCGGGCAGAAACGCACCGCCGCGTTCTCCTTAAGCGACCCTCATGCAAGATGGGATCGAAGCCGTCCGTCAATGGTGACGGACGGCCTTCCCCAGACGGCGAGATGCTGTCGTTGTCTCGGGAACTAACCTTTGCAATATATAGAGGATAACTATGCAACTTGCATATCGTTTGAATAGTATTCAACGCCGTTTGGCCGCGATTCTGCTGCTGACCGGCAGCGCGGTGATGGCGACTGGCGCACAGGCGCAAAGTGAAGGCGCGGGCGCGGCGCGTTCCGGAGCGGACTTGCCGCACGTTTTGATACTTGCGACTGGTGGAACCATCGCGGGGACCGGGGCGACGAGCACAACGACCGTTGGCTACACGGCCGCGAAAGTCGGTGTCGAGCAACTCATTGATGCTGTCCCGGCACTCAAGACTGTCGCCGACGTGACCGGCGAGCAGGTGTTCCAGGTGGCCAGCGAAAACATGACGAATACGCTCTGGCTGAAACTCGCAAAGCGGGTGAACGAACTGCTGGCTCGTCGTGATGTCGATGGCATCGTGATTACCCACGGCACCGACACTCTCGAGGAGACCGCCTACTTCCTCGACCTCGTGGTCAAGAGCAACAAGCCGGTCGTATTGGTGGGGGCCATGAGACCGTCGACCGCGATTTCGGCGGATGGCCCGATCAACCTGTACAACGCAGTGATCCTCGCCGGCAGCAAGGCGGCGGCTGGCAAGGGCGTGCTTGTCGCAATGAACGACCAGTTTTATGCCGCTCGCGAAGTCACGAAAGCAAATACGTCAACAGTCGATACTTTCCGCTCGTCTGACCTCGGTGCACTCGGTTATATGCAGGACAGTCGACCGCATTTCTATCGGGTTCCGATCCGGTTGCACACGGTCGATACCCCATTTGACGTGTCCAAGCTCGACGCGCTGCCGAAGGTCGACATTGCGTACGGCTACGAAAACGTCGGTCGGACGGCTGTCGATGCATTCGTTGCGTCGGGTGACAAGGGCATTGTCTACGCTGGCGTCGGTGACGGAAGTCTGCATCAGGACGTGAAGCCGGCGCTCGTCGATGCACGCAAGCAGAACGTCGTGATCGTTCGCGGCTCCCGTGTCGGAAACGGCATCGTCGCGCGCAATGGCGAGGCGAACGACGATCAGTTGGACTTCGTCGTCAGCGATACGTTGAATCCGCAGAAGGCCCGGATTCTGTTGATGCTTGCGCTGACGCGCACCAGCGATACTCGAGAGATTCAGAAAATGTTCCAGACGTATTGATAGACGGCGCACGAAGCAGGCATTAACCGACAACGCGTTACGCGAAGGAGATGGGTATGCCGTACCGTATCGAGCATGACACGATGGGGAAGATCGCGGTTCCGGCCGAAGTCTACTGGGGTGCTCAGACTGAGCGTTCCCGCCAGAACTTCACGATCGGCGGTCAGTTGATGCCGCGAGAGCTGATTCGCGCCTTCGCTATCGTCAAAAAGGCTGCGGCCCTGACTAACCGCGAGGCCGGAGTTCTTTCTGACGACGCATGCTCGCTCATCGCGTCCGTATGCGACGAAATCCTTGCCGGTCAACTATATGATCAGTTTCCGCTGGTGGTGTGGCAGACCGGTTCGGGCACGCAGACGAACATGAACGTCAATGAGGTGATCGCAAACCGGGCGCATGTGCTGCGCGGCGGCAACCTGACGGACGAAAAGAAGCTGCTGCACCCGAACGACGACGTGAACCGTTCCCAGTCGTCGAACGATTCGTTTCCTACTGCGATGCATATTGCCGCGTATACGCTTATCGTCGAGCACCTGCTGCCGCGCGTCGCAACATTGTGCGACACACTGGCACGGAAATCCGAAGAGACGATGCATGTTGTGAAGATAGGACGCACGCATCTGATGGATGCCACGCCGATCACATTGGGGCAGGAACTTTCGGGGTTCTGCTCGCAATTAGATCACGGCCTGCGTGCCGTTCGGCATACGCTTGTACACCTTGCGGAACTTGCGTTGGGTGGAACAGCAGTGGGGACCGGCTTGAATACGCCGCGGGGTTTTGCCGATCGAGTTGCGGCGCACATCGCGAACCTGACCGGGCATCCGTTCCGCAGTGCCGACAACAAGTTCGAAGCGCTGGCTGCACACGATGCGATGGTCGAGACGTCCGGCGCGTTGAAGACGTTGGCAGTGAGTCTGATGAAGATCGCCAACGATGTCCGGCTGCTCGCGTCCGGCCCGCGCTGCGGCATCGGGGAGATTCTTATCCCCGAGAACGAGCCTGGTTCGTCGATCATGCCTGGAAAAGTGAATCCGACTCAGGCGGAAGCGTTGTCAATGGTTTGCGCGCAAGTCATTGGAAACGATGTTGCGATCAACGTTTCCGGTATGAGCGGCCACTTTCAGCTCAATGTGTTCAAGCCGGTGATTATCTTCAACTTGATCAATTCGGTGCAACTGCTTGGTGATGCGTGTGACTCGTTCAACCGTCATTGCGCAGTTGGTATCGAGCCGAATTTGCCTGTGATTCAGCGCAACCTCGAGAATTCACTGATGCTCGTCACCGCGTTGAATCCGCACATCGGCTATGAGAATGCGGCTCGTGTTGCGAAGACAGCCCATTCGCGAGGTGTGACTCTGCGTGAGGCTGCGTCGAGTCTCGGGCTGGTTTCCGACGAACAGTTTTCCGACTGGGTTAGACCTGATCGGATGGTTGGCCGCGAAGAGTAGACGGACATCCGACCTGATAGTGCGCGTTCCTGGACGGAATGTGATCCATTCATAAATAAAGGACTGCAAAATGACAACAAAGGATGATAACGATCCCGCAGAAACTTCGGATTGGCTGGATGCGCTACGTGCCGTTAGTGCGCATCGTGGAAGCGAACGCACTAACTATCTCGTCACCAGTCTGGTGGAGCAGGCGAGACGTGAGGGCATTTACGTACCGCAGTCTCTGACAACCCCGTACTGCAATACGATTGCTCCGCAGCAAGAGACGCCCAATCCCGGTGACCTCAGCGTCGAGGAGCGCCTGCGCTCGATCATCCGCTGGAATGCGTTGGCGATCATCTTGCGCGCGAACAAGGATTCGTCCGAGCTCGGCGGTCATATTGCTAGCTTCCAGTCAGCCGAAACGCTTTATGACATTGGCTTCGGACATTTCTGGCATGCGCCGAGCAACGGACATGGCGGTGATCTCGTCTACATCCAGGGGCACAGTTCGCCGGGCATCTATGCACGTGCGTACGTCGAGGGACGGCTCAGCGAAGAACAACTGCTCAACTATCGGCAGGAGACCGGCGGTATTGGCCTGCCGTCCTATCCGCACCCGTGGCTCATGCCAGATTTCTGGCAATTCCCGACGGTATCGATGGGACTCGGGCCGCTGATGGCTATCTATCAGGCGCGCTTCCTGAAGTACCTCCAGGGAAGAGGTCTTGCCGACACCGCGCCGCGAAAGGTTTGGGCGTTCATGGGTGACGGCGAGATGGACGAACCGGAGTCGCTGGGCGCGATATCGCTCGCGGGCCGGGAGAAACTCGACAACCTCGTGTTTGTTATCAACTGCAATCTACAGCGGCTCGATGGGCCCGTGCGCGGTAACGGCAAGATCGTTCAGGAACTCGAGAGCGTTTTCCGCGGTGCCGGCTGGAAGGTGATAAAGGTGCTGTGGGGCGGCGGGTGGGACCGATTGCTCGCGAAGGACAGCAGCGGCAAGCTGCTCGAGTTGATGGAAGAGTGCGTCGACGGCGAGTACCAAGATTTCAAGAGCAAAAGCGGCGCCTATGTTCGAGAGCATTTCTTCGGCCGCTACGAAGAGACGCGTGCGCTGGTCGCGGACATGACGGACGATGAGATCTGGGCACTCTCGCGCGGTGGCCACGATCCGGCGAAGGTATATGCGGCCTATGCGGAGGCGGTGAAGTGCACCGGCCAGCCGACCCTGATCCTTGCGAAAACCGTGAAAGGCTACGGGATGGGCGAGTCTGGCGAGGGTCAGATGATCGCTCACCAAGCGAAGAAAATGACGCAGGACGCATTGCGCGGCTTTCGGGATCGCTTCCGTATCCCGTTGACGGACGAACAATTGGCCGACGTTCCGTTCATTCGTCCGGCGGACGACAGTCCCGAGATGCGTTACCTTCAAGAGCGCCGTTCCGCACTCGGCGGTTACCTGCCGCAGCGACGTCGCAAATCATCGTCACTCCCAATCCCGCCGCTCGAGGCGTTCGAGCGGCTACTGAAAGACACCGGCGAGCGCGAGATCTCGACGACGATGGCTTTCGTTCAGATGCTCGGTACGTTGGTGCGTGACAAGACGATCGGAAAGCACGTCGTGCCTATCGTCCCGGACGAATCGCGTACGTTCGGCATGGAGGGGATGTTCAGGCAGCTCGGAATCTGGTCATCGACGGGGCAGCTTTACAAGCCGCAGGACGCTGATCAGCTGATGTATTACCGGGAATCGTCCGACGGCCAGGTGCTACAGGAAGGGATCAACGAAGGCGGTGCGATGTCGAGCTGGATCGTTGCCGCGACATCGTATAGCACGAATGATGTGCCGATGATCCCGTTCTACATCTACTACTCGATGTTTGGCTTGCAGCGGGTCGGCGATCTCGCATGGCTGGCGGGCGACATCCGTGCTCGCGGTTTCCTGCTCGGCGGGACGGCAGGACGCACGACACTGAATGGCGAGGGTCTACAGCACGAGGACGGACACAGCCACCTGATCGCGGGCACGATTCCCAATTGCGTATCGTACGACCCGACTTTCGCGTATGAAGTCGTCACGATCGTTCGCGAAGGGATGCGGCGCATGGTCGAGGCGCAGGAAGACGTCTTCTATTACGTGACGCTGATGAATGAGAACTACGCGCACCCGGCGATGCCGGAAGGCAGCGAAGAGGGGATTCTCAAGGGCCTGTATCTGCTGCGTGACGGTGGAAAGGCCGAGCGAAAAGGTCACAAGGTGCAGTTGATGGGAAGCGGCACAATTCTGCGCGAGGTGATTGCCGCTGCGGATTTGCTGCACAGCGATTTCAAGATTGCCGCGGATGTTTGGAGTGCGACGAGCTTCAATGAGCTGCGCCGCGACGGCATGGATGTGGAGCGCTGGAACAGACTGCATCCCGCTGCCGAGCCTCGCGTGAGCCATGTCGAGCAATGCCTGAGCGGGCATGACGGCCCTGTCGTCGCCGCGACAGATTACATGCGCAACTATGCGGACCAGATCCGTTCGTCGGTCCAGGCAGCAGGACGTCGCTACACCGTACTCGGCACCGATGGCTTTGGACGCAGCGACTATCGACGCAAGCTACGTCGATTCTTTGAGGTCGATCGCTGGCACATCGCGATCGCGGCTCTCAACGCACTGGCGAAAGAAGGTGTGATCAAGGCATCGGTTGTAGCGGAAGCCATTGCGAAGTACGGCATCGACACCGAGGCCGCGGCACCCTGGACGGTATGAGGAGACAACAAAATGAGCGAAGCGATTGAAATCAGGGTGCCCGATATTGGTGACTTCAAGGACGTACCGATCATCGATATCCATGTCAAGGCGGGCGACGCGGTCAAGGCCGAGGATCCGTTGATTACGCTTGAGTCGGATAAAGCGACGATGGAGGTGCCCGCGCCGTTCGAAGGAATCGTGCACACACTAAAGGTGCAGCTCGGTGACCGCGTCAGCGAGGGCAGCATCATTCTGCTTGCCGGTGCGAACGGTGTGGCGCCGGCGTCGGCCAAGCCGAGCGTAGCGCCGCCACCGGCGCCGGCGACGGCGCCGACTGGCGCGGCCGACGTGCGCGTGCCGGATATCGGCGACTTCACCGACGTGCCGGTGATCGAGATTCATGTACGGCCGGGTGATACGGTGAAGGCGGAAGATCCGCTGATTACGGTGGAATCTGACAAGGCGACGATGGACGTGCCGGCTCCGCTTTCGGGCGTCGTCAGCGAGGTCAAGGTTCAGCTTGGTGACAAGGTGAATGAGGGGACGGTAATCCTGACGCTCAGCACCGCCAATGGCGTCGCCGCTGCGCCTGCCGGAGCGCCGGCCCAGGAGGCAGTTGTCGCGGCCTCCGCGCCTCCGAAACCCGCAGCTAGCGGCACAATTGACGAGCAGGCGTTTGCGCTCGCGTATGCCGGGCCAGCCGCGCGCAAGCTTGCGCGAGAGCTCAGCGTGGATCTCGGCAAAGTCCGCGGTAGTGGCAATCACGGTCGAATCGTCCGCGCGGATATCGAGGCGTTCGCGAAGGGCGGAGCAGCGGCGGCCACAGCGAAGCCGGCTACGTCCTCAGACGATACCACCGGCGGTCGAGGTGGCGGTCTCGACCTGTTGCCTTGGCCGAACGTCGACTTCGCGAAATTCGGCCCAGTTTCCCGTAAGGATCTTTCGCGCATCAAGAAGATCTCCGCCGCGAACCTGCATCGAAACTGGGTGGTCATTCCGCATGTCACTACCCAGGACGAAGCGGATATCACGGATCTGGAACAGTTCCGCGTGTCGATGAACCGGGAACTCGAGAAGTCTGGCGTCAAGCTGAGCCTGTTGCCGTTCATTATGAAGGCCGCCGTCGCAGCGCTGAAGAAATTCCCGGAATTCAATGCAAGTCTGGATGGAGATGCGCTAATTCTGAAGGACTACTGGCATATCGGATTCGCCGCCGATACGCCAAACGGCCTGATGGTGCCGGTGATTCGGGACGTCGACAGGAAGAGCATCCCGGAAATCGGTAAGGAGATGAGCGAACTGGCAAAGTTGGCACGGGACGGAAAACTGAAGCCAGACCAGATGCAAGGCGGCACGTTCACGATTTCGTCGCTGGGTGGCATTGGAGGAACGTACTTCACGCCCATCATCAACGCGCCTGAAGTCGCGATCATGGGCGTTTGCAAGTCGTTCTGGAAGCAGGTGTCGGTGGATGGCAAGCAATACCAGTCCAAGCTGATCTTGCCGTTGTCGCTGTCATGGGACCACCGGGTGATTGACGGCGCGGCCGCCGCGCGCTTCACGGTTCTTTTTGCCAGCGTGCTCGCCGACCTGCGGCGAACCATGTTCTGATTCGAGGTTGAAATGACACAACGTGTAGAAGTCAAGGTTCCTGACATCGGCGACTTCAAGGATGTCGCCGTGATCGAGGTATTGGTTAAACCGGGCGAGATCATTGCGGTCAATACCGGGCTGATCATGGTCGAATCCGACAAGGCGTCGATGGAGATTCCGTCGAGTCAAGCGGGTGTCGTGAAGGAACTGACGGTCAAGATTGGCGACAAGGTCAGCGAAGGAACCGTCATTCTGATGCTTGAGGCGACCGAAAGCAAAACGGCCTCGGAGCAGCCCGCGGCGTTTTTCCCTGCGCAGTCGTCGACGGAGTCGGTGCAATCACAGGCAGCGTTCCCGAAAGCAGCCCACTTCAGTGGCAATGCCGATATCGAATGCGACATGCTCGTTCTGGGCGCCGGCCCCGGCGGCTACTCCGCTGCATTTCGCGCGGCTGATCTCGGAATGAAGACGGTCCTCGTTGAGCGCTTTCCAACGCTCGGGGGCGTGTGCCTGAACGTCGGCTGCATTCCGTCCAAAGCACTGCTGCATACGGCCGGCGTGATGACTGAGGTATCTCGGCTCGCCGATCACGGTATCCGATACGGCAAACCCGAGATCGATATCGATGCGCTGCGTTCGTTCAAAGACGGCGTGATTCACAAGCTCACGGGCGGATTGGCCGGAATGGCAAAGGTACGCAAGGTCGAGGTGATTCACGGTACAGGTGGATTCCGCGACCCGCATCACCTTGAGGTCGCATTGCCGGAGGGTGGCAGGAAGATCATCCGATTCGCTAAGGCGATCATTGCGGCTGGCAGCGAGGCGGTGAAGCTGCCGTTCATGCCGGACGACGAACGTGTGGTGGACTCGACAGGCGCGCTGAAGCTGAATCGGATTCCTCGGCGGATGCTGGTGGTGGGCGGTGGCATCATCGGCCTGGAGATGGCGACTGTTTATTCGTCTCTCGGCGCGCGCATCGATATCGTTGAGATGCTCGATGGCTTGATGGCTGGCGCCGACCGCGACCTCGTCAAGGTATGGGAAAAATTCAACAACGACAGCTTTGCGCATGTGATGCTGAAAACGCGCACGACAAAGGCGGAAGCACGGCCCGACGGCATCTACGTGAGCTTCGAAGGCGATAAGGCACCTCCAGAACCGCAGTGCTACGACATGGTGCTGGTGTCCGTCGGGCGAAGCCCGAACGGCCGGAAGATCTGCGCGGAGAATGCGGGGGTCGCAGTCACCGAGCGAGGATTTATCGAAGTCGATCGCCAGATGCGCACGAATGTTCCGCACATCTTCGCGATCGGTGACATCGTCGGCCAGCCGATGCTCGCGCACAAGGCGGTCCATGAGGGGCATGTCGCGGCAGAGGCCGCGCACGGCGAAACCACGCATTTCGACGCGCGACAAATTCCATCGGTGGCCTATACCGATCCTGAGGTCGCATGGGCAGGAAAAACGGAAGAGCAATGCAAGGCCGAAGGTATCAAGTATGGGAAAGCAGTGTTCCCGTGGGTTGCGTCGGGACGTGCGATCGCCAACGGCCGCGACGAGGGTTTTACTAAGCTGCTGTTCGACGAAGCGACGCACCGCCTAATTGGTGGAGGCATTGTTGGCACGCATGCGGGTGACTTGATCGGCGAAGTTTGTCTTGCGATCGAGCTGGGATGCGAGCCCGCCGACATCGGCAAAACGATCCATCCTCATCCCACGCTAGGCGAATCTGTCGGTATAGCAGCGGAGGTATTTGAGGGCGTCTGCACAGATCTGCCACCGGTAAAGAAGAAATAGGGTTGGCACGGCGAATCGGAACCCGTCAGGGCCCGGTTCGCCACGGACGCCTGTCACGGTGTGTGTCCATTGACCACCGCTTTAAAATTATTCGTATAACTAAATGTCTAGCGCCTCGCATATGCGGTGGCCTGGCTTTGCAACGGAGATATTTCCATGGCAGACGAACTGCGCGACGCCGCACTTGACTATCACCGCTATCCGGTTCCCGGCAAGATCTCGGTCACCCCGACTAAGCCAATGGCGACACAGCGAGATCTCGCGCTGGCGTACTCACCGGGCGTCGCCGAGGCGTGCATGGCGATTTTTAACGATCCGAAGGAGGCAGGGAATCTGACCGCGCGCAGGAATCTCGTTGCCGTTGTCACTAACGGGACTGCCGTGCTCGGACTGGGCAATATCGGTCCGCTGGCCGGCAAGCCGGTGATGGAGGGCAAGGGATGTTTGTTCAAGAAGTTTGCCGGCATCGACGTGTTCGACATTGAACTCGCGGAAAACGACCCGGACGCGCTGATCGATACGATCGCGCGCATGGAGCCTACCTTCGGCGGTATCAACCTCGAGGACATCAAGGCGCCCGAGTGCTTCTATATCGAGTCGAAGTTGCGGGAACGAATGAAGATCCCGGTCTTCCACGATGATCAGCACGGTACCGCGATCGTCGCAGCTGCCGCGTTGCTCAATGCACTCAAATGCGTCGGCAAGAATATCGAAGAGGTCAAGTTGGTGGCGTCCGGAGCAGGGGCTGCTGCGCTTGCGTGCCTGGATCTGGCAGTCAGTCTCGGCCTGCGGCGTGAGAACGTGTTTGTCTGCGATGCGACTGGTGTCGTCTATATCGGACGGACCGAGGGCATGGATCCGAACAAGGCTCGCTACGCGCGTGGCACGGACGCACGCAAGATGGCGGAGGTGATCCCCGGCGCTGATATCTTCCTTGGACTGTCCGCGGGCGGCGTGCTCACGCAAGACATGGTTGCGACGATGGCGCCGAATCCGATCATTCTCGCAATGGCGAACCCGACGCCGGAGATCATGCCCGAAGTGGCGCTAGCAGTCCGCCCTGACGCGATCATCGGGACGGGGCGATCCGATTATCCGAACCAGGTCAACAACGTTCTGTGCTTCCCGTTCATCTTCCGAGGTGCACTCGATTCGGGCGCCACGACGATCAACGAGGAAATGAAGCTGGCGGCGGTGCACGCAATTGCAGAGCTGGCGCATGCCGAGATTCCCGAGAGCGTTGCACAAGCGTACGGTGCACATGGATTGCGCTTCGGACCGCAATACCTGATCCCGAAACCGTTCGATCCGCGCCTGATCGAAGTGGTCGCGCCGGCGGTCGCCAAGGCTGCGGCAGACAGCGGCGTTGCCCAGGAGCCGATTGCTGATCTCAGCGCGTATCGGCAGCAACTGAGTCAGTTCGTCTATCGATCGAGCAGCGCAATGCAGCCGGTGTTTGCGGCCGCCAAGCGTTCGCCGAAGAAAGTAATTTACGCGGAAGGGGAAGACGAACGCGTGCTGCGTGCCGCGCAAGTTGTGATCGACGAGGGCCTCGCGCGTCCGCTACTCGTCGGACGGCCCGATGTAATCATGGAAGAAATCGTCAGATTCGATCTTAGGTTGTCACCGGGTGAGAACTGCGATCTCGTGAATCCGCTCGATCCTGGCGTCTATGTAGACTCCGCGGAAGCGTACTACGAGATGCGGCGCCGTGACGGTGTGTCGCGTTCGCTCGCGCTCGCGCGGATGCGCAGCCAGAGCACGCTGCTGGCTGCGATGTTGCTGCGCATGGGGCACGCGGATGCCATGTTGTGTGGAACGGTTGGCCGTTATACCGAGCACCTGTCCGCGGTACAAGAAGTAATCGGGACACGAGAAGGTGTGAGTACTCTCGCCGCGATGCAGATGCTGATGCTGCCGGAGCGCCAACTGTTCATCTGCGACACGCACGTCAATCGCGATCCGAATTCTGAGCAAATCGCGGAGATCGCGTTGCTGGCCGCGGAAGAGGTGCGCCGCTTTGGTGTCATCCCGTCCGTGGCATTGTTGTCCCACTCCAATTTCGGTTCATCGGACGCGCCATCTGCACGGAAGATGCGCGATGCGCTGAGGATGGTTCGAGCGCGAGACCACAGACTCGCGATCGAAGGGGAAATGCAGGGTGACGCGGCACTGTCGCGCGCCGTCCTGGACGGTGAGTTTCCCGAATCGCATCTCGACGGCACGGCCAACGTACTCGTGATGCCTAATGTGGACGCCGCGAATATCTCATACAACCTGCTCCGCGTCGCGGCTGGCCACGGTATCACCGTGGGGGGGATCCTTCTTGGGGCAGCTTGTCCCGCGCATATTCTCACACCGGCGTCGACTGTGCGTCGCATCGTTAACATGACGGCGCTGGCCGTGGTCGACGCTGCGTCAGAGCGCGTGGGCGTCTGAACGGAGGGCATGCAATGGACATCCGCAATCCAGCGGCGCCCGCCGCCGAAGGGCAGCGTGGCGATGCCAAAACACGGCGGATTCCGATCCAGCCTGTTCCGTCGGAGGCACAGATCAAGCCTTCATGGCTGCGTGTGCCTTTGCCAGTCGGTCCTGCGTTTCGTGAGGTCAAGCGCTTGCTGCGTGAAGGTGACCTGCACACTGTTTGCGAGGAGGCGGCTTGCCCGAACATCGGTGAATGCTTCAGTCGCGGCACGGCCACGTTTATGGTGCTAGGTGACCTTTGTACGCGCCGCTGCCCATTCTGCGACGTTGCGCATGGTCGGCCGCGTCCGCCGGATCCGGAAGAGCCGGACCGGCTTGCCGAGGCCGTGGCGCGACTTAGGCTGTCGTACGTCGTTGTGACGAGCGTCGATCGCGATGATCTGCGCGACGGGGGAGCAGCGCACTTTGCGGCATGTATCCGCGCGATCCGCAACCAGTCGCCCGAGACGCAAATCGAAGTGCTGGTGCCGGATTTCCGCGGGCGTCTTGAGCTGGCGATCGAGCGGTTGGTGGCTGATCCGCCTGATGTTCTGAACCACAACCTCGAAACGGTGCCTCGCCTGTACCGGGCGGTACGACCAGGCTCAGACTATGCACATTCGCTGAGGCTTCTTGCCGAATTCAAGCGAGGGCGCAGCGACGTGATGACGAAGTCCGGGTTGATGCTTGGGCTAGGCGAGACGGATGCGGAGGTGCAGGAGGTCATGCGCGACCTGCGTGCACATAACGTGGACATGCTGACGATCGGGCAATACCTTCAGCCGCGCGCAGGTAACCTACCGGTGCTTCGTTACGTCGAGCCAGCGCAGTTCGATGCGTTTCGGTTGCACGCGCAGCACCTCGGGTTCACCCACGCTGCGTGCGGGCCGCTGGTGCGTTCGAGTTACCACGCTGAAAATCAAGCCCAGGCGGCAGGACTTTGACGATCATGAACAGTGCACACCAGAAACCGCATCGTATTGTCATCGTCGGCGGTGGTGCTGGCGGTCTCGAACTGGCCACGCGCCTTGGCAGGAAGTATGGCAGGGGGGGCGCTGCAGAGATCACGCTCGTAGATCGTCATCGCACACACGTCTGGAAACCAAAACTGCACGAGATCGCGTCCGGAAGCATGGACACAAGCGCGCACGAAGTCGACTACTTGGCGCATTCGCATCGACACAGTTTTCGGTATCGCATCGGCGAAATGGTGGGACTCGACCGAGAACGGCGCGAGATTCAGGTGGCACCGTTCATCGACGACGAGGGAAGGAACGTTACGCAGGCTCGGGTCTTCGGGTACGACACGCTAATCATTGCGATCGGGAGCCGTACGAATGACTTCGGGACCCCGGGTGTACAGGCGCATACGGTGAGGCTCGAATCCCAAAGCGATGCGAAAAGGTTTCATGCTCGGATGGTCAATGCCTGCATTCGCGCTCACACCCAAGCTGCACCACTCAGGCCAGAGCAACTTCACGTCGCGATCATCGGCGCGGGCGCCACTGGCGTTGAACTGGCGGCGGAGCTTCATCGCACGACGCGTGAGGTGGTCGCATATGGACTGGATCGAATCGATCCCGACAAGGACATCAAAGTCAGCCTCATCGAAGCTGCTGATCGTGTGCTGCCTGCCCTACCACCGCGGCTTTCGCAGGCAACCGAGCGGTTGCTCGACAAACTGGGCGTGGAGGTACACACAAATGCGCGCGTGGCGGAAGTCAGCGGTGACTGTGTGTCCCTCGCGGACGGACGAATGTTGGCGGCGGAGCTCGTCGTCTGGGCTGCCGGTGTCAAGGCGCCAGACTTCCTGAGTAACCTCGCCGGTCTCGAAACGAACCGCATCAACCAATTGGTCGTTGGCGCCACGCTGCAGACAACTCGGGATCCGGATATCTTTGCGTTCGGTGACTGTGCCGCATGCCCATGCGGTGGCACTGACGGTAATGTGCCGCCGCGCGCTCAGGCGGCTCACCAGCAGGCAGCGCATTTGGTGACGCAGATGAAGCTGAAGTTGGCAGGCAAACCGCTGCGCGACTATCGGTACCGCGACTTTGGTTCGCTCGTGTCGCTAGGCAAGTTCAGCACCGTTGGCAATATGATGGGTGGCCCAATGGGAGGCAGTCTCATGATCGAGGGCATGCTAGCGCGAATCATGTACGAATCACTCTACAAGATGCATGAGTTGGCGCTGCATGGGTGGCCCAAGGTGATCGTTGACACACTGGCGAGATTGCTCACGCGCCGCGGCGGTCAGCACGTGAAATTGCATTGAGCCGGCGTGATATCTGATTGCAAGAGAAAAAATATGAAAACCAATCATCCTGACCCAAGCGCTTGGTGGCGCGATTTGATGCGCTTGTGGACTCTCGACACACCTGCGGACGAGGCAGCGCGAGCCTGGCGAAATGCGTGCGAGGCGTTTGTTCCGTGGCATATCAACGGTCTTCCTGAGTTGGAAGCGCTTTGGGCAGCGCCGAACGTGTTGAATGAGACGGCCGTCCGTGCAACCGAGGATCGACGCTTCAGCGATGACGCGTGGAAGAAGGACCCGCGTTATATCGCGCTGGCGCAGCACTATTTGGCGCAATGCGAGGCGTTCGACAAAGCCCTATCCGCAATGCCCGTGGACGATCGTACCAAGGGCCGGTGGCGGTACTTGTTGCATCAGATACTCGATGCCGTTAGTCCGGCAAACTACCTTGCAACGAACCCGGAGGCACTTCAGACTGCGCTGGATACGAGAGGATCGAGTCTGATCGAAGGGTTGCGTCTATTCCTCGAAGATCTCGCCAAAGGTGCGGTATCGATGTCGGACGACAGCGCGTTTTCGGTCGGTGTCGATCTCGCTGTCACGCCGGGAAGCGTGATATTCGAGAACGAGGTGATGCAACTGATTCAGTATGCGCCGACGTCAGCGTCGGTTCGCGAGCGTCCGTTGCTGATCGTGCCGCCCTGCATCAACAAGTATTACATCCTCGATCTTCAGCCTGAGAATTCGCTGGTCGCCTATGCGGTGAGTGAGGGCCACACCGTGTTCCTGGTGTCGTGGCGCAACATCGACGCCACATGCGGACAACTGCAATGGGACGATTACATCGAAAGAGGCGTATTGCGAGCGCTCGATGTTGCACGCGATATCAGTGGAGCCGACAAGGTCAACACGTTGGGCTTCTGTATCGGCGGGACGCTGCTCGCGTGTGCGCTCGCGGTGTCTGCGGCGCGTGGTGAGTCCCGCGCGGCGAGCGTGACGCTGCTGACGACGTTGCTCGACTTCTTCGATGCAGGGGAGATCGGCTTGCTCGTAACTGAGTCAATGGTTACGGCACGCGAGATGACGATCGGTCGGGGCGGCGTGTTGCGAGGCGTTGAGCTTGCGAACGTATTTGCATCGCTGCGTGCGAACGATCTGATCTGGCCTTATGTCGTGAGCGGCTATCTAAACGGGAGACGCCCGGCCGCATTCGATCTCCTATTCTGGAATTCGGATCACACCAATCTTCCGGGACCGATGTATTGCTGGTACCTGCGCAATGCTTACCTCGAGAACCGCTTGCGTGTACCGGGCGGAACGGTTCAATGCGGGCAACCCGTCGATTTCGCCAGCATAGACGTCCCAGCATTCGTGTTCGCGTCTCGAGATGATCACATCGTGCCGTGGAAAGGCGCGTACGCCAGTACGCGGCTGCTTGGCGGATCAACGAGATTCGTCCTTGGCGCGAGCGGGCATATTGCCGGTGTCGTGAATCCCCCCGCAAAGCGTAAGCGTCATCATTGGACCGGCGAGATCTGCGCGGACCCGGATGTGTGGCTTACAGGTGCGGTGCGCCAAGAGGGAAGTTGGTGGCCGGAGTGGATGGAGTGGCTGCACACGCACGGGGGCGCGTGTGTCGAGCCGCCACCACTCGCCGGCAACGAATGCTTTCCGGTGATAGAACCCGCACCGGGGCGATTCGCGGTGGCGAAGGCTATCTAGAACAAGTAGATCAATTTCTAGTGGAGGTAGAGATGGAAGACGTAGTCATTGTTGGTGCTGCCCGCACGGCGGTTGGGAAGTTCGGTGGCTCTCTCGCATCGGTGGCGGCGCCGGACCTCGGTGCAGTCGTGATCAAAGCGTTGCTCGAGCGATCGGGTGTCACGGCAGACCAGGTCGACGAGGTGATTCTGGGGCAGGTACTGACGGCAGGCGGTGGGCAGAATCCTGCGCGGCAGGCGGTTATCAAGGCGGGTATGCCACATGGGGTCCCCGCATTCGTCGTGGGAAAGGTCTGCGGCTCGGGATTGAAAGCCACCCATCTGGCAGCACAGGCGATCCGTTGCGGCGATTCCGGGATCATCGTCGCAGGCGGCCAGGAGAACATGAGTGCATCGCCTCACGTGCTCCTGCGTTCACGCGAAGGGTGCCGCATGGGCGATTGGAAGTTGACCGATACGATGGTTCATGACGGTCTGTGGGATGTCTACAACCAATACCATATGGGTATCACGGCAGAGAACGTCGCGCAGGAGTACAGCATTTCGCGCGAAGCGCAGGATGAGTTCGCCGCTGCGTCACAGCAGAAAGCTGAGGCTGCTCAACTCGCCGGCAAGTTCGTCGCCGAGATCGTGCCGGTTGAGGTTGCATCGAAAAAGGGCGTCGTGGTGTTCGACCGCGACGAGTTCATCAAACCTGGTACGACAGCAGAAGCCCTGGGCAGTCTAAAGCCCGCGTTCTCGAAAACCGGAAGCGTAACCGCCGGTAACGCTTCCGGTTTGAACGACGGCGCGGCCGCAGTGCTGATGATGTCCGCAACGAAGGCGCGCGAGCTCGGTCTCAAGCCGATGGCGCGGATCGCGGCCTATGCGTCTGCGGGTCTTGACCCGAGCATGATGGGCATGGGGCCTGTTCCCGCGTCGAAGCGTTGCCTCGAAAAAGCCGGCTGGAACGCACAGGACGTGGATCTTCTGGAGATCAATGAGGCCTTCGCAGCACAAGCATGTGCTGTAAACAAAGAGATGGGCTGGGACACCAGCAGGATCAATGTGAACGGTGGTGCGATCGCCATTGGTCACCCGATTGGTGCTTCCGGTGCGCGCATTTTGGTCACGTTACTTCACGAAATGATTCGGCGGGACGTTCGCTGCGGGCTGGCGTCGCTGTGCATCGGCGGCGGTATGGGTGTGGCGCTCGCAATCGAGCGTTGAGCGCACTTTCAATAATTACTGGAGATACAAATGAGTGAGCAACGCGTGGTACTGGTTACGGGTGGCATGGGTGGACTCGGTGAAACCATCTCGACAAAGATGGCGGACGCCGGCTATCGGGTGGTCGTAACGTATTCGCCTGGCAACAAGTCGCATGAGGAATGGGTCGCACGCATGAAGGAGCGCGGTTACGACATCGTCGCCGTCGCATGCGATGTTGCAGATCTCGATTCGTGCAGCGGTGCGGTGGCAGAGGTGCAGGCGCAGGTCGGTGCGGTTGACGTGCTTGTGAACAACGCGGGTATCACGCGCGACATGACCTTTAAGAAGATGGACAAGGTCAATTGGGACGCCGTGATGCGAACCAATCTCGACAGCCTGTTCAACATGACCAAGCAGGTAGTCGACGGGATGGTCGAGCGTGGCTGGGGCCGCGTCATCAACGTGTCGTCGGTGAATGGCTCAAAAGGGGCATTCGGCCAGACCAACTATTCGGCGGCCAAGGCCGGTGTCCACGGATTCACGAAAGCACTTGCACAGGAGGTGGCGAAGAAAGGCGTGACGGTGAACACGATCTCGCCGGGATACATCGGAACGAAGATGGTGACGGCGATCCCCGAGGAGGTGTTGAGCTCGAAGATTCTGCCGCAAATTCCCGTTGGTCGCCTCGGCAAGCCGGAGGAAGTCGCAGGTCTGATTATCTATCTCGCATCTGAGGAGGCGGCATTCGTAACCGGCGCCAACATTGCGATTAACGGCGGCCAGCACATGCAGTAAGTGGACATGCGTACGGAGAGGAAATGGATATCTTGAAGACGGATCATGACGCCCTCATCCGGCAGTTCGCGGAAGCCAGCGCTGCCCAAGGGGAAGCATTACAAGAGGCGGTGCGCGATGCGATGTTGAGGGCATTGCAGGGGCGGGAGCTGACGCTCAAAAGCACGATCGATACGCTGCAGGCGGTCGTTGCGGCGGCGTCAGCAGGTGTTGCGCAGAACCCGAGCGGTGCCATTGGCCGGGTGCAGCTTCTGGCCGAGGCCGTAGAGGGGATGGACGCGGCAATGGTTCGGATCATCGATGTGCACCGCCGTACGCTGCAGCATCTATTTGAACAGGGGGCGGATCTGCGCACGCCGCAGATCCGCGATGCTGTCGAACAGGTCGAGGGTCTCGAGTCCGCATTCTTTGCGGCTATGGATCGCGCGGCCGAAGCGTCGGCGCCGCCGATGCGTGGACCGTGGGTCGACGCGATTCGCGCGTTCAGGCAGACCGGAACGTCGTCGGGACCGAGCGCGAAGACCGCGGTCGAGCAGTTAATGTCGCAGACGAAACAAGCAGTGGCTGACGGCCGCGCGCTTGGTCAGCATGCGACGCAGGCGATTCTGGATCACTATGCGACGCTTGCGAGCGGTGTCTTGATGGGTATGTGCGAAGCGATGTCGAGCGCTGCGTACCTTGCTCCGTCCCCCGACGGAAAGTGACACGGGAGCTTGACTGACTAGCTTCCACGTGCCCGCGGGCATATTTGGAACATGCTTGCCCGCATTCCCCGAGTTGCACCCCTGGGAGAACACTTTTTGAGCATCGATCCCGAAGTCGTCAGCCTCTCGCGGGTGCAGTTCGGTATCACCGCGTTGTATCACTTCCTATTTGTACCGTTGACGCTCGGGCTTTCATGGTTGCTGTTCATCATGGAAGCGCTGCATGTCATGACGGGCAAGATCATCTATAGGGATATGACGCAATTCTGGGGGAAGCTTTTCGCCATCAATTTCGCGATGGGCATCGCGACGGGCGTTACGCTTGAATTTCAGTTCGGCACCAACTGGGCGTACTACTCGCACTATGTAGGTGACGTATTCGGCGTATCGCTTGCTGTCGAAGGGTTGATGGCTTTTTTTCTCGAATCTACGTTCGTCGGTTTGTTCTTCTTCGGCTGGGATCGGCTCGGGCGCGTACAACATCTAGCGGTGACATTTCTTGTTGCAGTCGGGTCGAATCTTTCTGCGCTGTGGATTCTTGTCGCAAACGGTTGGATGCAGAATCCGGTCGGCGCTGCGTTCAATCCTGAAACGTTTCGCATGGAGATGACGAGTCTCACCGAGGTGATCTTCAATCCTGTCGCGCAGGTCAAGTTCGTCCATACGGTGGCTGCCGGCTACGTCACAGCAGCAACGTTTGTGCTCGGTATTAGTGCCTGGTATCTGCTAAAAGGGCGCGACGTGGCATTCGCTATACGGTCGTTTGCGATCGCCGCTGCGTTCGGATTGGCGTCGGTGTTGTCGGTGATCGTGCTGGGCGACGAGTCAGGGTACACGACGGGCGAGGTGCAGAAGGTCAAGCTCGCGGCGATCGAGGCGGAATGGGAAACTCAGCCGACGCCGGCTCCATTCATGTTGTTTGGCATTCCGAATGAAACCCGTGAAACTTCCGATTATGCGATCTACGTCCCTTGGCTGTTGGGGTTGATAGCCACGCGCTCCGTCGATACGCCGGTGATCGGTATCCGTGAACTTCGCGCCGACGCAGTGAAGCGAATTCGCCGCGGGCAGCAGGCGTACGCTGCGTTGCAAGAAATCCGGAACGGAAGTAGCGATGCAGCCGCGCTGGAGGTTTGGCGTCGATATGAGAACGATCTCGGTTTTGGACTCTTGCTGAAAAAATACACGTCAAGCGTTGTCGATGCGACGGATGCTCAGATCGACTCTGCGGCGCGGGATACGATTCCGCGCGTCGCGCCGATGTTCTGGGCATTCCGCTGCATGGCTGGGCTAGGACTCTGGCTGCTAATTCTGTTCGGATGCGCCTTCTATTTTCTTGCACGCCGCAACGTCGCGCCGCAGCGATGGCTGATGAGGCTCGCGCTCTGGTCGATTCCGATACCGTGGATTGCGGCTGAGTTCGGTTGGTTCGTTGCAGAATATGGGCGGCAGCCGTGGACCATCAGCGGTGTGTTGCCGACGTTTCTGAGTGCATCGAGCGCCTCACGTGGCGATCTGTATTTCAGCCTCGGCGGACTCGCCTGCATCTATACGTTGCTGCTCGGTATTGAGCTCTTTTTGATGTTCAAGTATGCCCGCAGGGGACCAAGCAGTCTCGGATCGGGGCGCTATCACTTTGAGATTCAAACGGCCACGATCGAGAAAGGGAGGGCTCATGTTGGCGCCTGATATATTGCAGCTGACTTGGTGGATTCTGATCTTGGCCCTATTCTGCGGTTTCGTAGTAACGGACGGATTCGATTTTGGCGCGTTGATACTGCTCCCATGGGTCGCGAAGTCCGACGAACGGCGCCGTGTTGTACTTAATGCGATCGGACCGACATGGGAGGGAAACCAGACCTGGTTCATCTGCGCGATCGGTGCGACGTTTGCTGCATGGCCGCTGGTATACGCCGTGATTTTCTCGGGTCTCTACGTGCCAATGATGCTCGCGCTTTTTTCGCTCTTTGCGAGACCTGTCGGATTCGACTATCGGAGTAAGCTGAAAAGTCGATGGTGGCGAGTTACCTGGGATAGCGTGTTGTGTGGTGGCGGATTCACTTCGGCTTCCTTGTTCGGCCTGGTAGTCGGCAACCTTTTTGTTGGACTACCTTTCACGCTTGATCAAGACTACCGACTCGACTGCCATGTGACGCTATTCGACTTACTCCACGCATTTCCGCTTACCGTTGCCTTAGCAACCGTTGCGATGTGCATGATGCATGGTGGTGCGTACGTGCAAAGGCGTGTCGATTCAACATTCTCTATCGAGATAGGCCGATGGACAACAGGCGCGGCGCTCGCATTCGCGGTGCTCTTCGCCTGCTGCGCGCTATGGGTTGCCACAACCTTGCCTGGCCTACACGTCTCGTCATTGTTGATGCCCGCAGCGACGCAAGACGAGAACTACTTGTCATCGCAGTTCGTCGCAGGCGGTTGGGCACGGAACTTCGTGCGTTACCCGTGGTTAGCGGCCTTGCCGGTATCGGCTTGGTCGGGTTCCGTCGCGACTGCGATTCTTAGCCGGTCACAACATTGGACTGCCGCCTTTTGTGCGAGTTCTATAGCAGTGCTCTCGGTCGTCGGCAGCGTGGCTGTCGCGTTATTTCCCGTGTTGGTCGCATCGTCGGTGAATCCAGCGGCAAGCCTTACCGTATGGAACGCTACGTCGAGCCCGAGAACGCTGCAGGTCATGCTGTTCGTAGCGGTGATATTCGTGCCACTGATCGTGCTTTATACGAACTATGTCTATCGCACGCTTCGCGGAAAGATCACCGTAGAAATGATTCGAGATAAATCAACGAAACTGTATTGACAGTACTGTAGGGGCTACTCATGTGGTATTTCACCTGGATGCTCGGATTGGGACTGGCTCTCGCGTTTGGCGTCGTTAACGCCTTGTGGCTTGAGTCTTCTTACGCGTTCGGCGAACTTGATGAAGCAGCCACGCGTGAGCGATTTGAGTCGCGAGCCGCACTCGATGAATAATCGCCGTGCGCGATTTTTCACATACGCCATATGCGAATCATCACGCTCTGGATAAATCTGGATATTTCAATCGGCACTGCGAAATTCGTTTATTGGTGTGCCAGCAACGCATAGAAATCAGGAGGACCAATGCTTTATCAACTGTATGAGTCTCACCGGGCGATACTGAACCCGCTCACGGCCTGGGCCCAGGCCGCCTCCAAATCGTTCGCCAATCCGTCCAGCCCGTTCTCCCTGACACCCGGCGCGACACGGATGGCCGCTGCGTGTGAACTCCTTTACCGGATCGGTAAAGACTATGAGAAACCCGATTTCAACATTCATCAGATCGTCAAGGACGGCCACAACATCCCGATCGTCGAGCAGACGATCGTCGAGAAGCCGTTCTGCCGGCTGCTGCGCTTCAAACGCTATTCGGACGACGCCGATGCCGTCAC
>NZ_CADFEF010000050.1:0-23773 GCF_902833125.1 Burkholderia sp. BCC1640
ACGCAGGAGGACAACGACCCCGGAAACCCATACACTTATCCACAACCGGTCCTGCTATAGACCGGTCTCCACCCCGGCTCAAAATCCAATCGGCCCGGTGGCTCAAAATTCCGTCGGCGCGGACAGGTCAGCGCGCAAGGTTCCGGCGAGGGCCTTGGCTACATTTTGCTTGCGCGGCATGATACCTCCCTAAATTTTCTTCGTAGCGGTATATCGGGGGCGCGATAATGACCTGCCGATACACGCGGGATTCCCTTGTTCGCAACACATTGAAACGTGCCGTTCTATGTTACAAGATGTGACGATGGCGAAGTGGGGTTTTAGGTCCAAGTGACAAACCGGCGCATCTTATACGATAGGAAATAAAATGGCGGCCTATTTAAGGGATCAGAACGTTCGGAATGTTTCTATTGATGCCGAGTCGCTCGCTCAAATTAATTATGTGTTTTTTGAGCGATTTCAAGAATTAAATCGAGAGCTAGAGAAATCAAATAAAAAGGCGTTCTTCACGTATATCATTCGATTCGATAATAAGGGATATAGGGTTTTTCGTTCGATGAGTTAATTGCGTATTTTAATATGGCTAGTGACGTCGAGCGAGTTCTCTTCACGATTGAATCCGACGAGGCGCTCGCAAGTGGCAGGCGGACCGGGGCTTATATGGAAGTTTGCCTAGGGAAACACTGATTTAACCAGCTCGGCGGTCATCGCTGACGTAGCCGAGAACGTTGTAGAAGGCAGTTCACGGAACGGACCCTCGATGATGAAGCGGCAGATGAGCTTTGCGGAAGCGGAAAGCGCGGGCAAGAAGCGCGTGACCCGGCGTCAGCGTTTCCTGGACGAGATGGAGAAGCTCGTGCCGTGGTCGCGGTTGCTGACGGCGATCGAGCCGTACTACCCGAAGGGTGAGCGCGGCCGTCCGCCGATAGGTCTGGAGCGGATGCTTCGAATCTATTTCCTGCAGCAGTGGTACGGCCTGTCGGACGAAGGTCTGGAAGACGCGCTGTACGACAGCATCGCGATGCGTGCCTTCGCGGGAATCGATCTGGCTGTCGAGAATGTGCCGGATGCGACCACGCTGCTGAAGTTCCGGCGCCTGCTGCTCGAGCATGACCTGACGCGCAAGCTGTTCGATGAGATCGGTATCTCGCTGTGCGAACGCGGGCTGATGATGAAGGAAGGTACCTTGGTCGACGCGACGATCATCGAAGCGCCGTCGTCGACCAAGAACGCCGAGAAGAGCCGCGACCCGGAGATGCATCAGACGAAGAAAGGAAACGCCTGGCACTTTGGGATGAAGGCCCATCTCGGGGTCGACGCCGATTCGGGACTGGTTCACAGCGTGGTGGGCACGGCGGCCAACGTGTCCGACGTTTCGCAGGCTCACGCCCTGCTGCACGGGCATGAAGATGAAGCGTTCGGCGATGCGGGCTACATCGGTGTGGACAAACGCGACGAAATGAAGGGCAAGCCGGTGAAATGGCGTGTGGCGGCCAAGCGCGGAAAGATCAAGGCGATGCAGGACGGTCCGCTGAAGGATCTCGTGACCGCGGTCGAGCGAACCAAGGCGCAAATCCGCGCGCGGGTCGAGCATCCGTTTCATATCGTCAAGAACCTGTTCCGTTATCGCAAGGTGCGCTACAAGGGACTGTCCAAGAACACGGCGCAGCTGTTCAGTCTGTTCGCTCTGGCGAACCTCGTGATCGCGCGAAACCGGCTGCGGTCGGTTCATGGGAGCAGACCGTCATGTGTGTGAAAAATGCGGAAAATGAGGCGCATCCTCGCGTCAAATTCCCCCGAATTGGCGGCGCTTTGCTTCATTGTCCGAAATTTCATCGCCAGCGCCGCCGACAACCTCGCGGCATAGCCTATTGATCAGCGATTCCCTAGAGCGCAGTGGGTGAGGCTGGCAATACAGATTTTTGGGGTGGCCATTATTTTTGTTGTAAGCCTGTGGCTTGCCTCTAGGATCGCGCCAAAGCTGAAGGTGGATAATGCTTTTGTCATAAGCTTTCTTTTTATTCTTTTGATGTTATCGAATGTGTGGTCTTTTTTAAACGGGGCGCTCCTATTTTTTATTTCAAGGGCATTTCCGAATGTTGAGTTTATACGGCCAGCAAAAGCCCGGCTTCACTGGATTGTGCAATCCATTGTGGGTTCAGCCGCATTCGCGATTACCCTGTATGTCCTGGGGCAAGGCTTTTCCTTCTTGACCGACGTTATCGTCGGCTTCGTTGGTAAAGGGAGTTGAAGTTTGGTGCTCGACGGATAGCCGCGCGGTCGGCTGATTCAAACTCTGCCGGTTGCGTGTGCCGGTATCGAATAATCGATGGCGGCAGCACGCAATCCCCATCTACGACGCAACTCCAAATGGCCGAAAATTTGGTTCCCGGCTGACTTCATAAAAATTCGCGTTGCACCACGATCATCGGCGCGGTCCCGCTAGAGATTGCCTACCCCCTACCCATCCTCATGTGGGTGCGCGGATGCCCCGCCATGGCCGTCAGCGCGGCCCGCGCGCATCGACCAAGGAACCAAGCATCGGCGCACGCGCCGACCGCTTAGAGCACCTACAATCCCTATCATCGAGTTGTATCGCGGCGTGCGCGGTAGTCGCACATAGTGGCGTGGCATCTGACGTTAGATGCTGCTTGGAGGCCAGATTGAAAAATGAAAAATATTCAGATCATCGACGGCGCAGAAAACTGTGTTTATGACATTTTCGCAGCGACAGATGAGCAGTTTGAGCTGATTTTTCCGGAGGGGACCGACATTGCATTCATCGACGAGGTTTATGGCCGATCCGATGAGGTGTTGTTGGATGCTGCCTTCATGGAGATATGGACTCGTCCGGTGAAGAAGAAGGATGCGAACGGCATTCACGGCATGCTCTTCTATGAACTGGAGCAGAAGAAGAAATACTACCCTTCAAGGAAAGACGATGAGGCAATCAATCCTGATGGTAGCCTTTTACGAGCAAGAACTTTCTAGAGCACGATGCGCGAGCTTCAGTTATCCGAAGCGTTGCGAGGAACATCCATCAAGAGAATTACGCCTTGGTCGGAAAGACGGGCGGCATGCAGCAACGGTACAAGCCGCCGATGCACGCCGCCTGTCTGTCGCTAGTCCCCGTAGCCTGCGATTTCTGCCAACAGGTCGCTATGCGGTCGCGAACGGCGAGTTTCCCACTTCTGGCGCGGCACGAATTCGAACAGCGGTTCGAGCGCCGCATCTACGAGCATCCGCGCCCGCGATACCAGTTCGCCGCTCGAAATCGAGCCGTCGTGGACAAGCGCGCGAATGTCGCGTTGTGCCTCGGCGATTTTCGCGCGAGCCGCCTTGATTTGGGGCACGTTCGTCGTAACGTTGCCGACGGGAACGCCGAGCCAGTTTTTCTCCGTGAATACGTCCGTCCGAACTGCGGCGCGCAACAAATCATCGGCGCTCGACAATGCGTCGAGCGCCTCGCCGACTTCCGGCGGCGCGGTGCGTTCGAGTTCGGTCAAGATGCGCTGCCGCTTCCCCTCGTGCATCTGCGACATAACAACGTGTCGGGTACGCGCGTCCACCATCGCGCGTTCGGCATCGCGGTAAGCCATTTCGGCTTTGATGAAATCGGCTTACGCGTAGCGGCTCGCCATTGTCGCAGCGGAACTCGAAGCCGTCCGAGCACCATCGCTGATTGCTGCGCTCGACTGCCACCTTGCCGTCGTGTCGACGTTGGGGGCGAGGCGGAATCGGGCGGCGCTGCGTTAGCAAGACTCTACGAACCCCAGCTTGGCCAATTTTGAGGCACCAGCGCAGGCGGATCCATCCACGGCTCTTCGATGAGCGCTTCTTGGAACCAGTCCTCGGCGAAGTTGCCCTTGCAGAGTCCGTTGTAGATACGCGACACGCTGACGTGTGCGTTTATCGTGAATGAGACTGCATTTCAATGCATAACAAAACGGTTGAAAATTTTAATTTAGTCAAGGTTATTTTTTTAGGCGAGATCGTCTAAGCGATCGAAGTTGCTAGGAAGGAGCAGTTGGTGACTATCCGGAAATTTATTCGGGGAATTGGCACTCGATAACGACGAGTCTTGATTTTGCAGAAAAATGAAGAGAAGGGCCGCATGTTTCGGTGCTCGTGGTCACCGAAATCAGCGGGGGGAATCGAATTTTCAGTGCCTTTGAGTGTTCGGGTGATTAACCTATATAAGTGTTTCTAATTGTCAAGTTTGATTGGTTGATTCCTGGTGCTGAAATGAACGATCTCGGCCCAAGAGAGGAGGCTGATACATCATCGGAGTTAAGCGGTCAAGCGATCAGACGCCTTTGCAATCCCTGACAATGCGCGGGCGATTATTTCGATAAATTTCGGCGTGAGAGACCAATCATTACGCCGCTAACAAGTGAAGAAACGAGAAACTTCGGCAGCGTTGATTTCGGCGTTGGCGAGCGTTTCTGCGCTAGCCCAGGGCGTTCCGCCATCCGAAACTACGTCCGGCCCACAAATTCAGCGTTTGCAGCAGCAGCAACTCGAGGCCACCAAGGAGCTGAATCCGCGTCCCAAGGTGCTGACACCCACCGGAGAAAAAACTTCGGCGCCCAGCGTCACGAGCCTGCCCCTCGATAACCCGTGCTTTCCGATCAAGGAAATCGCGCTGGAAGACAATGCGTTCGGCTGGCTCGCGCGTTTCCTTCAACCGGTCGTGGGCCAGTGCGTCGGCAAGACCGCACTCAAGCAGATCCAGGATGCAGCCAACAATGCGCTGATCGAGCGCGGTTACGTGACGTCTCGTGTTCTCGTGCCGACGCAATCGTTGCAATCGGGCACGCTGACGCTGCGCGTTGTGCCGGGGCGCATCAGCGAGGTCCGAGCCGATAAGCCCACGATTGGCTGGTTGCGCGCGGCGCTACCCGTTTCGGCCGGGGCGCTGCTGAACCAGCGCGACATCGATCAAGGGCTCGAGAACCTGCGTCGTCTTCAATCCCAGTCCGATGCCACGTTCGACATCGTGCCGGGTCTGAATCCTGGGGACTCAGAACTCGTTTTTCACCCTGGAACCGGCAAGCGCTGGCATGCCGTTATCGGCACGGACAACGCGGGCCTCGATTCCACGGGCAAGTACGAACTGTCCGGCTCGTTCACGTTCGACTCGCCGTTTCACCTCTACGACCAACTGCAAATTGCCGGCACGACGAATGCCAACTTTGGCGCATCCGACAAGGGCAATCAGTCGGTGTCTGCCAACTACAGCGTGCCGGTTGGCTATGCGATGCTGACGTTGAACGCGAGCCGCTCCCGCTATAAGCAGACGGTGGCCGGCTTCGATGCGCCGATCGAATACAGCGGCGTGCAGTCGCAGCTTCAGGCCGGCCTGTCGGGCGTGATCTATCGGAACGCGCACGCGCGTACGGAGCTTCACGGCAACCTGTTCCACAAAATCAGTCGCAACTCGCTGGATGGTGTCGATCTTCCCGTGCAGCATCGCGACATCATCGGCTACGAACTCGGCATCGCGCATCGCCAATACATCGGTAACGTTGTCCTCGACGGCTCGTTCGCCTGGCGCGCATCGCTTCCGGGCCTGTCCAGCAATTCAGGCACGGTGGTTGGCACACCCGATTTCGACGGTAAAACACAGGTGGAGTTGGCGAGCCTCAGCGCCCAAGTCCCTTTCAAGATCGGCAGTCAGACGTTCTCGTACCAGTTCGGCTGGAACATGCAGAACGCGCGTACGCCACTGACCCCTTCCGACTATTTCACGATCGGCACGCGTTACGCCGTTCGCGGCTTCGATCAGCAATTGACGCTGGCAGCGGAGAGCGGCTGGGTCGTTTCCAACGAACTTGATTGGTACGTGCCGACGCCGCTTGGCACGCAGGCGCTTTATGCCGGCGTCGATGCCGGGCGCGTGCGCGGGCCGGCCGCGGAGTACCTGCTTGGCGAAACATTGGTCGGCGCCGTAGTTGGTGTGCGCGGCAATCTCGCACCGAAGAACGTGCTCGGTGCCGCACTGAACTACGACGTGTCGCTTGGCTTCCCGTTGTCGAAGCCGCAGGGCTTCAAGACGAGTTCGCCGACGCTGCTGTTCCAGGTCAGCACGTTGTTCTAAGCAGTAGGGGTGAACCGAGCGCAACGACATGTTGCGACTCGGTGATTTTGTCGATCGAGTAGTAAGAGCAGAAGGAAAGACTATGCAGAACGTGTACGAGAAGCGTCGTGTTTTTCAAGCCGTAACGACAACGTTTGCGGTGGTGGCCGCACTTGGCCTGAGCGCATGTGGCGGTGGTGACGATGGCGGCAGCGGTAGCAGTGCCGCATCGAGTGGCGCGTCGTCGAACGCAGCGCCGTCGGGCAGCGCGTCGACTTCGTCGGGGATTCGTGTGGAAGGGCAATCGCAATCGATCTCGAGCCAGGTTTCGACGGTTCGTGTCCTGATACCGCCCGCGTCGTGGAACGGCGGGCAGATGCCGAACGGGAATTACACGCTGGCGGCCCTTTCTCAGCCTGTATCGACGCTCAAGGAGCAGGCGCCGGGTGCGTATATCGCGATTCCGTATGGTTCGTCGGGCACGATCAAGACGCTGACGAAGGGCGTCGTGACGGACCTCGCTGGAAATGGCGACATTGCGATCGGCCGCTGGGCGGACGGCACCGATTCGTCGGGCGCTACGTATAACGCGAATCAAGGCCAGGTCTGGGCAGTCGGCGTACCGGTTGCAATTGATGCGACCTCGCCTGTGCAGATGCAATGTTCGCTCGCCTTTGCTACACGTCCCACGTCGGCGGATGGCAATACGGCGCCAGGTTCGCTGACTGGCGCCACGGCGACGCTGACGAGCGGGACAAACACGTTCGGCAATACGGCCATCAACTACACGTTGAATCTGCAGTACTCGATCGGCAATGACCAGAACCAGTCGTTCGTAGGAACGTCCTCGGTCGGCCTCACCGAGCTCAGCGCCAAAACGAAGTCGACTCTGATGAGCACGGTCATGGGTTCGGATGCGAAGCAACCGTACCTGATCGTGTCGTACGGTATCCCGGCAACGACGACGGGCAACATCAACGGCTTGGTGGCACTGAGCTGCAAGTAACGTGAGTGGGGCCGGTCGTTTGCGCGATGTGCGCGATGCCGGCCTGACATGCATTCAAGAATAAAACGATCATGAATTCCGGAATCTTTCGCTTGGTGTTCAGTGCCGTGCGCGGCATGCTGGTGGCAGTTGACGAGAACGCGTCGGCGCATGGGGGCGGCGAGCGCTCCCGTGTACAGCGCGCGGTTCGTCCTGCGGCCGAGGATTCCGGAATCTCGCTCTGGTTTGCAGCCCGGGCAACTGCGTTTGCCGCACTCTGTACGTTCGGCATGCAGCCCCTCATCGCCGAAGCGCAGGCTACGTTGCCGATCACGCCTGATCGTAGCGGTCCGACCCATCCGGTCGTCGGCGTGTCAGCATCAGGCGTGCCGCTCGTCAACATCACCGCACCGAAAAACGGCGTCTCGCTGAACAACTTCACGCAGTACAACGTGGGTACGAAGGGCGCGGTGCTGGTCAACAGCGGCCAGAACTCGCAAACGCAGCTCGCCGGCTGGATCCAAGGCAATCCATTTCTCGGCAACAGCTCGGCCCGCGTGATCGTCAACCAGGTCACGTCGGGTAATCCCAGTCAGCTGCTCGGACCGACCGAGATCGCGGGCAATCGTGCGAACCTCGTGATCGCGAACCCGGCAGGCATCACCTGTTCGGGTTGCGGTTTTCTGAATGTGCCGCGTGTCACGCTGACGACCGGCGTGCCGACGTTCAATCCGGACGGCACGTTGGCGGGTTTCAATGTGACGCAAGGGCAGATCGGCATTGCCGGTGCGGGGCTCGATGCCCATGGCAGTGCGATCGACCTGATTTCGCGTGCGATGACGATCAACGGTCAGGTGTGGGCGGATTCGATCAATGCGGTCGCGGGCGCGAACCGGGTCGACTATGCGAGCAACGCCGCGCAGGCCCAGGCCGGCACCGACGCGGCGCCAGGTGTCGCGATCGACGTGCAGGCACTGGGTAGCATGTTCGCCAATAGCGTCCGGATGATCGGGACCGAGGCCGGCGTGGGCGTGCGAGACGCGGGTGCTGTAACGTCACTGACCGGCGATATTCAAGTCTCGAACAACGGCGATGTGACGATTGCGCCGACCGCGCGCCTGCAATCGGCCGCGAACACCCGGATCGATGGCGCCAACGTCGCCCAGCAAGGCACGATTGTCAGTACGCAGACCACCGATCTGAACGCGTCGCAGGCATTGTCGAACGCCGGAACGATTTCGTCGGGCGGCAACACGAACCTCACTGCGGCAGCCTCGCTCAACAACAGCGGGCAGGCATACGCGGGGGCAGATTCCGCAGGTAATCTCGTCGGCGGTGGCTCCGTCACGGCACGCGCTGCGAACGTGACGAGCAGCGGCACGCTGGCGGCGGGTGACAACGTCAATCTGTTCGCAAACGACGTCACGCTCGACCACGGGACCGTGAATGCGGCCAGCGCAGTCAATGTCACGACGAATGGCACGCTGTCGAACGTCGCCGGCACGATGAGCGGTCAGAACGTGACGCTGAATGCGGGGCAACTGGTCAACGACTTGGGCGTCATCAGTTCGCAGAACCTGGCGAACGTGACCGCGCAATCGGTATCGAACCGGTCCGGCACGTTGGCGGCCGATGCGCTGTCGCTGAACTCGTCCGGTCCGCTCGACAATACCCAAGGGCACATCACGGCGCGCACGGCGCAGATCGCTGCAACCGACCTGACGAACGTGGCCGGTGAGATCAGCACGTCGACGGGTGCGTTGGCACTGACGGCGACCGGGAACGTAGCGAACGATAACGGGAAGATTGCAGGCGGCAATGGTCTCACGCTGACCGCGAATACGGTTTCCAACGCACAGGGCCAGATCGGCTCCGTGGCGGGCAATACCTCGCTCGATGTCACGCAATCGCTGAACAACGCAAACGGCAAAGTTGCGTCCGGTAACGACCTGTCGATTCACACGGCCCATCTCGACAACTCGGCCGGATCGATCAGCGCACATGCCGCACAGATCACAGCGGCCGATGTCGTGAATACGGGCGGCAAGATCGGCACCACTGACGCACTGGCCGTGGCGGTGACGGGCGACGTCTCGAATCAGTCGGGCTCCATGGTCGGCGGCAACGGTTTGTCGGTGACGGCAAACAGCATTGACAATGCGGCGGGCACGATCGGATCGGCCGCTGGCGACACGACGCTGCATGCGACGCAGTCGCTGACGAATACTGGCGGCACGGTGAGCTCGGCCAATGCACTCACCGTCGCAAGCGACACGATCGACAATACGGACGGCAGTATGACGGCCGTGCACGGTGCGCAAATCCAGACGGGGAATCTCGTCAACGCGGGCGGCCAGATCGGATCAACATCGGATGCATTGTCGCTGACGGCCACGCGCACGCTGTCGAACGATAGCGGCAAGCTGGTGGGGGCGACCGGGTTGACGGCAACCGCCGGCACACTGAGCAACCGTGCAGGCCAGATCGGCACGTCCACTGGCGATATGGCGCTGACCGTCTCTCAGGCACTCGACAATACGCAGGGCAAGATTACCGCAGCTGGCGCGCTGAACACGCAGGCCGGTACGTTCGACAATTCGCAAGGCACAGTATCGGCGAATGCGACGAAGCTCGCTGTAGCAGGCGCACTGACGAATGCGGGCGGTACGATCGCGGCGACACGCGACACCACCGTGGCGGCGCAGACCGTGTCGAACCACGGCGGCACCATCGGTTCGGTTTCCGGCGCGCTGGCGGTGGCGACCTCTGGCACGACGGACAACGCTGGTGGCAAGCTGCTGGCATCGGGCGACACGACCCTGACCAATGCGGGATTGCTGAACTCGGGCGGCACGGTCACGGGGGCGAACGTCACGCTCGCGTCCGGACAGGGGACGATCGACAACATGCTCGGTAAAGTGGCGGCAAGCCAATCACTGACGAGCCGGTCGGGGGCGTTCGATAACCGGTCGGGTTTGGTGCAGGCAACGGGCGCCGCCGACATCGATGCGCACGGCCAGACCTTCGACAACAGCGTGATGACAGGGCAGTCCGCGGGTGGTCAGGTGCTCGGCAATGGCGTCACGTTGGCAACCGGAGCGCTGAACAACGCAGGTGGCGCCATCTCGTCGAGCGGTGCCGCGACCGTCAACGCCTCATCCGTGACGAACGATACGGGGTCGCTCGTGGCGGACGGTGCATTGACAGTGCGAAGCACCGGAACGGTGTCGAACGTGGTCGGCCAGATCGGCGGCAACCGGGACGTAACGGTCTCCGGTACGACGGTCGACAACACGCGCGGGGCCATGCACGCGAGCGGTGTGCTGTCGGTGACGGGCGATACGATTCGCAATGCACAGACCGCCAATTCGACGCTGCCGACGACGGCGGGCGTGCCGGGGCTGACGGCCGGGATGGAGGGCGCAAGCGTTATGCTGAACGCCAACCAGGCGATCGACAATACGTCCGGCTCGATTCGCGCGGACAAGGATGCGAAGCTCACTGCACCGACTATCGACAACACGTCGGGCAGCATTCAGTCGAAAGGCACCGCAACATTGGCAGCGTCGAATACGCTGATCAACAGCCAGGGCGACATCAACGGCGGCCAGCAACTGACGGTCTCGACCGGGACGCTCAACAACGGCGGCAAGCTCCAATCGGCCGGCGACGTCAATGTGACGACGCAAGGCGATCTGACCAACACCGGCCAGATTCTGGCGGGCCATGATCTGACGGCCACGGCTGGCGGTACGCTCGACAACAGCGGCACACTGTCTGCAGGCAATGTTGCCAATGTGAACGCCAATTCCATTCAGAACCGCGCGACAGGCGAGATTTTCGGTGGGAACGCTACGAACGTCCACGCGAATCAGTCGATTACGAACGAAGGTCTGATCGACGGCGGTATCACGACGGTGACGGCGGGGGACACCATCACGAATGCGGGTGGCCGGATCTATGGCGATACGGTCGCGGTTGGCGCGAACACAGTCGTGAACGACCAGAACGCCCAGGGCGTGGGCGGTGTGATTGCGTCGCGCGGCGACCTCGACATTGGCGCGCAGACATTCAAAAACCAGAACAATGCACTGATCTACGCGAGCAATGACATTCGCGTCGGCGGCGCGCTGGATGCGAACCATCGGGCAACCGGCAGCGCCCAACTCGTGACGAACAACGGCGCGCAGATCGACGCGGGTCGTGACATCACGATCTCCGCGAATCGATTCGAAAACCTGAACTCGAATTTCCAGACGTCGACCGTCACGACTGCCAGTGGCAACCAGTTGTGGTATCAGGTTCCCGGCTCGACCGAGAAGATCGATCCTTCAACCGTTTATCTATACCAGAAGAACAGCCAGGAAATTCATCAGGGCACGGAATACCAATGGGCGCTGGACGACGACCAGAAATTCATTCTGTTGCCGTCGACCAAATATCCGTTTGCCGACTATGCGAAGTACACGATGAACGGTGTGGCTGGCAAGATCGACAATACCGCGTATCCCGCAAGCAATTTCGGTACAGGAGATGTGGCGTCTCAGACCGGCGCGTATCGAACGGTGCCGGCCGACATCTGGACGACGTTCGGTGTGACGCCGCCGCCCGATGCAAATCCGGCATGGACCAAGTCTGGACCGTTTTGGATGTCGGCGATGGCAGGTTTGCTCGCAGGTAGAAGCAACGTCGGTAGCAACTGGTTTTCCATCAAGGCCCCCACTGAAGCGGACGTAACGGGTGCAAAACCGAATCCCTTCGATCCACAGAGCCCGTCGTGCCTGACTTCGACCAATGCGGCTTGCGCGCCTTTCCAGCAGTGGTACAAGGCGACCGTTACCGCCTACCAGAACCTGAACCAGGCGCTCGTTGCGTATAACGGGGACGTTGCGAGCCGGCTCGTGCAGACCTATACCGTATACGCGGTCGACGTGAAATCGACCAAGGACGTGGTAACGGCTTCGCAACCCGGCACGATTACGTCTGGCCGACATATCACGATCAACACGCCCTCCGGCGTCAACGACAAGAGCCAGATCGTGGCCGGCGACGGCAACAATCCGGCGAACGTGCAGAACATCGGTGCGACAGGCACCGAGACCTTCACGGGCTCGGGCAAGGCAATCTATACCTGGGTCCAGTCGGGCGGTGCCTTCAGTGGTGACGAGCGTGCAACCTCCACGACCAACTACTCGCCGGCCATTCCGTCACAAACGATCGATCTGCCGGTGGTGCTGACCGATCCGAGCAAACCGTCCAATCCAATCAAGAGTGTGGCCGCGTCGACATCCGTTGCGCAGGGCGCAAGCGGTACGGGCGTGACGCCGGTGGCGGGCAAGGATGTCGGCGGCCAAGTGTTGATCGGCTCGGGTGTGTCGGGTGTCGGTGTGGGGGAGGTAGCGGCCGTGAAGGCGAACGTGGGCGATGTCGTCGTGCGCACGGTGACGCCGAACACGCATTTGCCCAACAACGCGCTGTATCAGATCACGAACGATCCAGGTAGCCACTTCCTGATCGAGACGGACCCGCGCTTTACCGATTACCGGAAGTGGCTGTCGAGCGACACGATGCTGGATGCGCTCAAGGTCGACCCGAATACTGTCCTCAAGCGTATCGGCGACGGTTTCTACGAGCAGCAACTGATTCAGCAACAGATCATCCAGACGACCGGCCAGCGTTTCATTGGCGACTACACGGACAACCAGAGCGAATACGAAGCGCTGATGGCGAGTGGCGTGAAGGCGTCGCAGCAGTTCGGGCTGAACGTCGGTACGGCACTGACCGACGCGCAAATGGCCGCGCTGACGAGCGACATCGTCTGGCTCGTGAATCAGACGGTGACGTTGCCGGACGGTAGCCGGCAAACCGTGCTTGTGCCGCAGGTCTATCTGCACGCGAACGCGGCGGACGTGACGGGAGAAGGCACGATCATCTCCGGCAAGAACGTCACGGTCGACGCCAACGGCGCGTACAAGAACTCGGGCACGATCGCGAGCCGCAACGTCACGATTATCCATGCGGATTCGATCGACAACAGCGGTACGGTGTCGGGCGGAACCGTGCTCGCGAGCGCGAACCAGGATCTCAATAATCTTGGCGGGTTGATTCAAGGCGATACCGTAGCGCTGTCGGCCGGCCGTGACCTCAACCTGACGAGCACGACCAGTTCGGCGAAAGCGGCGAATGGCAGCGCGACCGGTATCGATCGCGTATCGACGGTCAATGCCGGCACGCTTCAGGCTGTTGCCGGTCGGGACTTGAACGCCAATGCAGCTGTTATCGCGACGACCGGCGACGCGGTGCTGGCAGCGAACAACGACGTCAATCTGAATGCGGTTCGCCAGAGCAGTCAGGACGCGGTGAAGTGGGATGCCCGCAATCACGCCGAACACTCGGCGTCGAGCGATACGGGCACGCAGATCGCGACGGGCGGCAACCTGGCGATAGTCGCCGGCCACGACGTGAATGCGACGGCTGCGTACGCCAACGCGCAGGGTGCAATTGGCGTGAGCGCCGGGCACGATGTCAACCTGAACGCCGGCGAGCAGAGCGCGAGCGCGAACGACGAGCACTATCGCAAGGAGAACGGCTTCCTGTCGTCGAAGTCGACACACACGATCGATTCGAGCAGCTACACGAATGCGGTCGGTACGACGTTGTCGGGCAGCACGGTTGCGGTGCAGGCCGGCAACGACCTGACGGCGAAGGCCGCAACGATCGCGGCGACCAACGACGTGAGCCTTTCTGCCGGCCACGACGTGACGGTCACGACAGCGGATACGGCTTCGAGCGAGTATCACTACAAGGACGTGAAGAAGTCCGGCCTCGGCAGCGCGGGCGCCGGGATCTCGTATGGCACGAACCAGACGATCGACACCAGCCGCGATACGGTGAAGGGTTCGCAGGGCAGCTTGATCGGCAGCACGGACGGTAGCGTGTCGATGGTGGCGGGCAACAAGCTCCATGTGACAGGTTCCGACATCGTTGCAGGCAAGGACGTGACCGGCGTCGCGAAGGAAGTGACGATCGATGCGTCGCAAACGGATCGTCATCACGAAGAAACTCACGAGATGAAAAGTTCGGGTTTCACGCTGGCCGTGAAGTCGCCGGTGATCGATGCGATCCAGAACGTGAATCAACAGGCGCAGGGGGCGGGCGGCAGCCAGGACGGTCGCGCGGCCGCGCTGCACGCAATTGCGGCAGCGGGCGGCATGGCCGATCTGGTCGGTGCGACCGGCAACATGACGAATGCACTGAACGATCCGAAGGGCAAGGTCGAGGCGAAGGTTGAACTGAGCTTTGGCTCGTCTCACAGCAAGTCGACGTTCACCGAGAACAGTACGCAGAACAACGGCAGCAGCGTGAAGGCCGGCGGCACGGCGGCGTTCGTGGCAACGGGTGACAAGAACGCCGGGCAGGGTAACGTGACGATCCAGGGATCGGACGTGACCGCGAAGGATGTGCTGTTGCAGGCAACGAACAAGGTCAATCTGGTCAACAGCACGGATACCGACAGCACGCGCAGCACGAACGAGTCGAAGAGTGCGAGCGTGGGCGTTTCGTACGGCACGGGCGGGTTCGGCGTGTCGGCGTCAATGTCGCGTGCGCACGGCGATGCGAACTCGGATGCGGTGACGCAGAACAATACGCACATCAACGCGAGTAACACGGCAACGATCATCAGCGGAGGCGACACCAATATCGTCGGCGCGAACGTCGACGCAAACAAGGTGATTGCGGATGTTGGCGGCAACCTGAATCTCGCGTCGGTGCAGGATACGAGCCATAGCGAGGCCCACCAGAGCAGTTCGGGCGGCGGGTTCAGCGTCAGCCAGGGCGGCGGCAGCGCGAGCTTCAGCGCGCAGAGTGGTCATGCGAGCGGCAATTACGCGGGCGTGAACGAGCAAGCCGGTATCCAGGCCGGGGACGGTGGCTTTGACGTAACAGTCAAGGGCAATACGGACCTGAAGGGAGCGTATATCGCGAGCACGACGACGCCGGACAAGAACCAGCTGACGACCGGGACGCTGTCCTTCTCGGATATTCAGAACCGCTCGAGCTACAACGCGAGCAGCTTCGGAATTAGTGCCGGTGGCGGCGTTGGCGACGGTGGGAATAACTACGCCACGCACGGCCAGGCGAGCGGCAAGAATACGGGCGGTGCATTGCCGCTCTACGTGAGCGAGAGCGACAGCAGTAACGCAACCACGAAAAGCGCAATCAGTGCCGGCAACATCACGATCACGGACAAGGCGAACCAGAAGCAGGATGTGGCGACGCTGAATCGCGGCACGTCGGGCCTGAATGGCACGGTGAGCAAGACGCCGGATCTGCAACAGGTGTTGAGCAACCAGTCGGATCTGATCAATGCGGCACAAGCGGCGTCGGAGGCGATCGCAAAGCAGATTGGCAGCTACGCGGACAGGAAGGAGAAAGCCGCACGCGATGCCGCTGCCGCGACCGACGATCCTGCGCTCAAGGCGCAATATTTGCAGGACGCGAAGAACTGGGCTGAAGGCGGTGATAATCGTGTTGCTCTGCACATCGCAGGCGGTGCGCTCACCGGTGGATTGACGGCGGGCGGGCTGGGTGCGGCAGGCGGTGCAGCTGGTGCCGGGCTGTCGGCGAAGCTCGCTCCGGAACTGACGGAAATCGCGCAATCGATCAAGGATGCGGGTCCGACCGGCAACAAGAACGTCGACGAACTGCTGGGTAACGTGACTTCGACCCTGCTGGCCGGTGGTGCCGGCGCGCTCGTCGGCGGAGGGACCGGTGCGTTGACGGGCGCGGCGGTCGATCGATTCAATCGGCAACTGCATCCGGAAGAAAAGACGCTCGCGAAGCAGCTGGCAGAGAAGAGCAAAGGTAAATATACCCAAGCGCAGATCGAGGATCAAATGCGAATCATGGGTGTGTCGGTTGATGGCCAGCATCAATCAGGTGCGCCGGAGACGCTGGTGGGGCAAGCGCCGACGGACTCTGAGGCTAAATGGATTTATGCGGGTTCGAAGGCCGACGGGAAACCAATTCTGACCCAGGCAACGGCACAGGTGAATTCGGATCTGCAGGCATACATCGTGGCAAACGCGAACTCGGCTGCGCCTGGTCAGGTGCCGAGCCAATTTAACTATGATCGTTCTACAGGCGGCGGGCCGGGATTCAATCTGACGGGACCGTTTACGAAGTTCGACCAGTCGGATACAAACTATGTGAAGGGCGCGACTGCGGATACGGCCTCGATGGTGTCGAATACTGCAGGGTGGATTTCGTCGACTGCGGCAACTGGGGCCGCCGTGCCATCACCCTTTGCTCCAGCGTTTGGAACAATTGCCTACGGAGCGACGGTCGTAGGTATCGGAGCTGACGCCGTGTCTCAACTGGTAAGTCCCAATGCAGGTCAATACACTTACGAAGGTGCTTTGGCACTGGGTGGTCAAGTGGTTGGAGATAAGGTTCCTATCGCGTCGCTGGTAATCAATGGCGCATCCGAATTCATAAAAAAGCAGCCATTCTCAACAACGATCGGCAACTGGGTAGGCCAACAGTTGAATTCGATTTTCGGTCCGAGTGCTGACAAGGGAAAGAAATGAGACTCATCGAAGACGGTAATTTCTCAGGGTGGCTTAGAGTTGTCCTTTTTTTAGTTGGCTTGGGCCTGGTTGTGGGCGGGCTTGGACTTGATCAAATGCCCCGATGGATCAGAGCTGGGGCGTTCCTCTTTGGTTTTGCGGTGATGGCCCTTGGCGGAATTTCCAGTCGAGCACATATGCTGAAGATCAAGCCGTTCGATAACAGTTACAAAAAGGCGCGCAAGAGCTACGAAGTGAAGGCCGACGAGTCGGATAAGTCAAGATGATAATTAATTAAGTTGCTTTGGGCGAAGTAATAATTTAAATATATTTTCGCTTAGAAAATAAAAGCCATGATGAAAATCCGATACCTTGCTGCACTTTTCTTGTCGCACATTAGCAGACCGTTGAAATACGTCGGTCCGTCCTGCACGATGTAGGCTCCCGAGATCAAGGAAGAGCAGGCAGAGGCGAGGCGCGGACGGTTACAACGAATCGTTGTTCAGCACGGTGAGGCTAGAGGAATTTGTTCCGCAGGCGCATCCGCTGCGCCAGATCCGGACGTGGCTGAACGAAGCACTGTCGAAGATGGATGCGAAGTTCTCGGCGATGTACGAAGTCGACGTGAAGGGAGGCCGACCGAGCATCGCGCCTGAGAAACTGATGCGGGCGATGCTGTTGCAGGTGCTGTGCTGGTGTGTCGGCGAAGCTCGCTCCACAGTTGAATGAGATTGCCAAATCAATCAAGGACGCGGGGCCGACTGGTAACGCGAACGTGGACGAACTGCTGGGGAATCTTGCGTCGAACGTGCTGGCAGGTGGGGCGGGGGCGTTGGTCGGTGGTGGAACGGGGGCGTTGACTGGGGCGAGTGCAGATCGCTTTAATCGTCAATTGAGCCCCATGGAAATCGACAAGATTAAGGCGCTGGCTGGCAATAATGTCGATCTCTACAACCGCTTGATTGCAGCTGCTTGCTCGCAAGTCGATTGTTCTGCGGAATTCGTGAAGGGTACGGCAGACTTCCGGCATTACGACGACATGCAGAAGCTTGGTGCGCAAGACGCTCAAGCACAGAAGATCTTGCGCGATGCGCAAGCGAGCGATCCGACGTTCCTCCAATACCCTTGGACGCAGCAGGCGTGGGATGCTGCAAAGCGCGCGAATAGCAAGGCTACGCAAGTTGCGTCTTGGGTCGGAACTGCTGCGTCGTCGGCTGCCAAAACGGTGGCCAACGGTGTTGTGCAGGGGGGGCTGCAAACGCTTGATGGATTGTCCGCTATTGGTGGCGGTGTCGGCGATCCTGCAAGCGAGGTTGGCCAATCGATTCAGCGGAACGGTGTGAAGCAAACCGCCGTGAATTCGGTGGCCGGGTTCTCGGATACGATGAAGGCCGTCGGCCAGGGTGATCCGACTGCTGTTGGGGCGTTGACTGGTAGTGCTGCGTTGGCGGTGCTTACTGACAGGGTTCTGGCAAGCAGCAAGCCGGGTATTAGCGTCGATATTGGCGAGGCGGTCGGTGGGCACAGTGTCCGAGATGTAAATTCGATCTATCCTTCCGATGGCCGAACGATGAATTGTGCGAACTGCGCCGTTGCCACAGACGCGACATTGGCCGGAAATCCGGCGAGCGCCTTGCCAGGACAGGTGACAAGCCCTGCGGATGTTGCGACGGCTTTCGGAAAAACGCCCTTCAATTGGATCGGTCGTAGAGGTCCTGATGCGATCGCTCAGACTATGTCGAATTGGGGGGATGGCTCCAGAGCAGTTGTGTTCGGTGCTCGTGGAGATGAGGTAGGACACTTTAGTAACGTAGTAAATCAAGGCGGAACGATTCGTTTCCTAGATGGCCAAACTGGCAAGCCTACAAACCTGAGCGATGGGTACACGCAATGGTTTATTCTCAGGACAGACAAATAGGAGGAAGTATGGCTATAACCAAGGACCAGGCGCTGCAACTTGTTCGAGAGTATCTTGATCAAATGGATTCAACCGAGTCCACCGGTGGCTATGCGGTGGTTGAGGGAAAGACGATCGAAAAGCAGTATGGGTGGGTGTTCGTATTCAATTCGAAAAAGTATTTGGAGACCGGAAACATTATATTTTCTCTAGGGGGAAATGGGCCAATTATTGTGGAGCGGGAGAACGGGCGGCTGCATCAATTGGGGTCGGCTTCGTCTCTGCAAGATTCTGTCAGGCAATTCGAGGAGGCCAACGGTTTCGATTGTCAGTGAAGAAAGATGAATAGCAAGATCTCTTAGGCGCAAATTTCATCAAAGACAGATCTCGAAAAAATTCTAGGGCCAGCGTCCCTTGACTTGCTTGACCGACAATATGTCGTCGCTGTGGGGCGCCACAAGGGGGTTGTCCATTGGCTATTGTCCGACCACGATAATTTGGTACTCGATTGGGAAAAGTGACGGGACGAGTTTGTGGCCGCAGGCTACGAAGTGCCTGATCAGAGTGCGACGGCAATGGAGAGGGTCGGTAATGTAGTTGTCGACCAGAACTCAGCTGAAGAGTTATTGGCGGATCCAATAACTCATCGATTAAGTATTGGCTTTTTGTGGAATGTTTTATTGGAGCACCGAGTTATACCGTCGGTCTTGGTGTTTACTATGGTGTAGGGAGGGAGACAGAGATTGGGTTTAACGGTCTAGTTCCTACGGACGCACGCTTGGGGCTCGGGGTCGGGATAGGCGCGCATGGCTGGATTCAGGGGATAAGTCAGGGAGGCTCCGTCGACCTGTTCAGCTACGGTCGAAATCAAAATCCTGGTGACTATCGAGTGGGTTCTTCAGCGAGTGCCGGCCTTGTCCTCGGCTCAGTCGCGGGGCAGTTTGGTGCGAGTGCCGGGATGTATTCTAATATTGTTGGTAGTCCGGAAACGGGATTCTATTGGCAATCTAAGGGTGGGATTGGTGTGTCGCCAATTTTCGGGGTTGGGGTAGAGGCTAAGCTCAATATTCTTGATTTTAGTTGCAAGCGGAAATGATTTTATGAAAAGTAAAAATGGTGCGCTATTGGGATTTAATCGAATTAGGGTGGCGATAATTGTATTATTGGTTCTTGGATTTGTCGCGTTTCCTTTTTTTGGGTTTGTTTCGGTTAATTATCAATGGTTGTCTGCGGTATTCGTATTGGTGATTATTGTGATGCTGATTATAATGATTGGTATTTGGTATCGATGCCCCTACTGTAATGCTATTCCTCGTGGAGATCCGATTCCATATGTTGATCTTGTTGCAAAAAAATGCTCATCGTGCGGTCGCTTGTTACGTGATTAACAGTGCGATTTAGATTGATTCGGTCGGCGGTTGCATCCTACGGATGTTGCAATGGATTAAAGACAATGCTGCGACGTATGCTAAACAGGGCGATATTTTCGTTGGTCAGCCATTGACGGCTTGACTGCACGAGCGGAGCGCCTGGTACAGAATGGCTCGCCGGAAGCGCAGACTAGCGACGTTGAGCGGTGCTCAGGATCGGCAGTACAGTCGCTGTTCCGGCTAGTTATTTGCAAGAGATAACGGTGTAATGGCCGAGTGGAAATACACCCACCTCCAAGCGGCATCGCATTAATACGTTCGAGGTTGGTGTTAATCTCATCGCACTGCAAGCTACTGCCGCACCTGTACCGGCAGGCATCGCACCACCAGCAGCAATCTCGCCTGGCACGCTTCAGGCTGTCGCCGGTCGGGATTTGAACGCCAATGCGGCTGTTATCGCGACGACCGGCGACGCGGTGCTGGCAGCGAACAATGAAGTCAATCTGAATGCGGTTCGCCAGAGCAGTCAGGACGCGGTGAGCGGCGGCGACACCAACGATCCGGAATATGCAAATCACACTTACAACAGTCAGTACATCAAGCCAAATCAGGGCGCGTACGACCTTGGACAGCAGCAGTTGGCTCGAGGGCAGACGTATAACGACCTAGTGACGTCGAATATGAAGAAGGACCCAGTGGGAACGACGTTGGCAGGCGGGGGGATGATCGGGCTCGGGTTGGCGACGGGAGGTTCGTTGGCCCCGGTCGGCATGATGGGTATCGGGGCGGCAGTTGGACTGATGGCGAATGGCGGTGTGCAACTCACGGGTAATCAGCCGTTTGACTGGACGGGTTTTGCGCTGGCGGGCGCGACGGGGGCTGCATCCACGGGGATGAAGTTTGTTCCCGTGTTCCTGACAGGGGTCGGCGGTGCGTTGACCGGTTCGGCACTACAAGGACAGAATCCGAATGGAGCAATGGTGGGGGCGGCGGCGGGAACGGCGATTGGGTACACGATCGGCTCTAAAATCGAAGGTAGACTCAATGACGCGCTGAATCCTTGGTACCGGCAGGAGTGGCAGAGTATCGGTATGGGTATTTCGAAATATGTTCCCCCGAGTGTATTGCCATCATGGCTGGGTGGGGCAGTTGGGGGCGTGACACAAGAAAAAGCCGGTGGATTGGTTCAAAATGGATTGAATGGATCTGTGAATAAATGAGGCTTAATAAAAATTTTGAATTACTTCGTTGGGCATATTATTTTTTATTTTGGTTTATAGGTATGGGGATTGGTGTGGTTATTGTTGAGCTGGCGGCTAGTCCTGCATTGCAATGGTTGCTATGCGACGCTCCGTATCAGCTGCCGACGTGGAACCGGGTTGGTAGGATGGCGGTGTTTGTAGTTCTGTTCAGTCTCGCGTCTGGTACGCTAATATGGTTCTACGAAAAAAAGAGATCAGGCCGCTAGGATTCGAACGCTTTCCTTTTCAGACGTCCAGAACAGCGCGAGCAGCTTTGGGATCAGTGCTGGTTGCTGCGTGCGATTGTCAGACTGGGCATTGGGTCAGTCTTGTTGCGCATGCTTCGGCGCGTCAAAAGTGCGGCTTTTGACTATTATTTCCTCACTGTGGCCCGGCATTTATGGGTTGGCATACTCATGTGCCCGTCATTTCGATGAGCGGCGGCGTTGATGGCTGAGGCATCGGGGGGAAAGCACGATTACGAAGTTCGGAGCATCGTGGGCTGCCGAAATCTGAATTGCGCCGGTTACAAGAACGACCCGCAGTATGCGATCACGCTTACAACAGCGAGTACATCAAGCCGAATCAGGATGCGTATGACCGAGGACAGCAGCAGTTGGGCCACGGGCAGACGTATAACGATCTGGTGACGTCGAATACGAAGCAGGACCCGGTGGGAATGACGTTGGCTGGAGTGGGGATGATCGGACTCGGGATGGTGACGGCTGGTGGCATTCTGACTCCTGCTGGCATGGCGACGGGCGGTAGCATTGGCGCTGCAGTGAACGCCGGTGCTCAGTATGTCTTCAATGACGGGAAGATTAACTTTATTGATACTGCGATGACCGGCGTCGCAGGAGCGTTGACGTTCGGTACGGGTTTATCACCGGGCCTGCTGATGAATACAGGTGCTGCTCTGACCGGTTCGGCTCCCCAGGGAGGCAATCCGAACATGGGTATGGCCGGCGCAGCCGCTGGATCTCTGATTGGTTATGGTGCAGGCGGAAAAGTTGAGGGAATTTTGAATCAAAAATTCAACCCGTGGTATCGGCCAGATTGGATTGATTTGGGGCTTGGAGTATCGAAATATGTGCCGCCAAGTGCATTGCTGTCGGTAGGTGGAGCGGTTGCGGGTGCAGTTGGATCAGAAAGCGCCGATAGCAGTGTGAATGCAATAATTAATCGTGATGTTCCTCGACCTTCCAAACAATGATGAAATTTAAACGCGAACTGGCGACCATTGTCTATTTTTTTATATTCTTTTCGCTGATATTTGTCGTGATTGGAGTTTTTTTTGAGTTTCTGGTGTGGCCAGGGTTAGCGTGGTTAGCGGGGGCGGGAGGCTACCATCTGCCGTCGTGGGATCGACTTTTTAAATGGATGACGCTGATGGGTCTAGTGGTTCCGCCATGCACATTGATAATGTGGTTTTGCGAGAAGAGGAGATCAGGGCGATAAAGCCTGAGACGACGAATCAGGCGTTTGCCGGGTTCGTTGTTTGTAGCGGGGGCAGCCGACGTTCACCGAGAACAGTACGCAGAACAACGGCAGCAGCGTGAAGGCTGGCGGCACGGCTGCGTTCGTCGCAACGGGTGACAAGAACGCCGGACAGGGCAACGTGACGATCCAGGGATCGGACGTGACCGCGAAGGATGTGTTGTTGCAGGCGACGAACACGGTCAACCTGGTCAATAGCACGGACACGGACAGCACGCGCAGCACGAACGAGTCGAAGAGTGCGAGTGTGGGCGTTTCGTATGGCACGGGTGGGCTTGGCGTGTCGGCGTCGATGTCGCGCGCGCACGGCGACGCGAACTCGGATGCAGCGACGCAGAACAATACGCACATCAACGCGAGTAACACGGCAACGATCATCAGCGGAGGCGACACCAATATCGTCGGCGCGAACGTCAACGCGAACAAGGTGATCGCGGATGTTGGCGGCAACCTGAATCTCGCGTCGGTGCAGGATACGAGCCGTAGCGAAGCCCACCAGAGCAGCTCGGGTGGCGGGTTCAGCGTTAGCCAGGGCGGCGGCAGCGCGAGTTTCAGCGCGCAGAGCGGCCATGCGAGCGGCAATTACGCCGGCGTGAACGAGCAAGCCGGTATCCAGGCTGGGGACGGTGGCTTTGACGTAACAGTCAAGGGCAATACGGATCTGAAGGGAGCGTATATCGCGAGCACGGCGACGCCGGACAAGAATCAGCTGACGACCGGGACGCTGTCCTTCTCGGATATTCAGAACCGCTCGAGCTACAACGCGAGCAGCTTTGGGATCAGTGCCGGTGGCGGCGTTGGCGACGGTGGGAATAACTACGCCACGCACGGCCAGGCGAGCGGTAAGAATACAGGCGGTGCATTGCCGCTCTACGTGAGCGAGAGCGACAGCAGTAACGCAACCACGAAGAGCGCAATCAGTGCCGGTAACATCACGATCACGGACAAGGCGAACCAGAAGCAGGATGTGGCGACGCTCAATCGTGATAGGTCGTGCCGCACCGACCACACCCGTTACTATCTTCGTGCCCCGATAATCGGGGCTTTGGCCAGCCAGGCCCGGCATGATTCTCGCCCCCAGTCGCAGTCATGATCCGGGGGGTGTTGTCACCGGGCCTGGTGGGTGGCTGGTGAT
>NZ_CADFEF010000051.1:0-22748 GCF_902833125.1 Burkholderia sp. BCC1640
CACCGCCTCAACCTTGAATTCCTTCGTGTACTGCCGTCTCGGTACCACGTTCTCTGCCATGTTCTTCTCCATACAGGCAAAAAGTTATCAAACTTCTTGCTGTACGTGGAATCGAGGCAGGGTCAAGAATCTGTTGTCCGTAGCCCGCGCGCTCGCCGCGCAGCACATCATCTCGAATCCGACGCCCGACCTGCCAATAAAGTAAGGTCAGTTCCGCGTTGACGGCCGCAGCCGCCCGGGCGCGCGCCGTGTCGATCATGCGGCGAATGTCGGTCAATAAAGGTGCGGGGACGAGTTCGGTCATCGGGTCGGGGACGGAGGAGTCGGCGGGCTGGCCCCGCCAATGGGGCCACGTTACCGGAATCTCGGCAACGGCGGAACCCTGCCGAGGCCCCGAATTCTCTCCGCACTGCGGAGAGAATTCATCCACCCGTGCCCCGTTCGCCCTCCCCTGGTTTCCGGTGGCACGCTCGATCGAGGCCCGCAGGGCGCCACGCCAGCGGTCACCCCACTCGGTCCGACGGCCCTCTGCTTCGGCCACCGCGTTGGCGGGACCACCTGCGGTGTAGCGGCGACGGCGGCAAGACCGCAGCGGCCGCTACACCGCCGCGGTAGCTACAAAATTAGTTGAAACGAGTCACGCATTCCGGCGCATGGACCGGCCTGTCCTCAAATGAAGGGTAACATAGCCCTTACTATGTTCCCCTTCAGTCGTTGCGACTCAGCGCTGGAGCCCATTCACATTGAAACAGGCGCTTGAGTTGAAATCGAACGCTTCTCGGTGATCGCCGTGAATGCCGAAATGAAGAACACGTCAGGCAGAGATCGAAAATCGGCGGCATATCCGAAATACTCAGCCGCTCTACGACGCTCCCTGATTCGACCACTTTGGCGTCGATTTTGGAGCCACCTCAGCGGTCATTTCGTTCGCCGGAAACAAGTGAAGCGTCGCACGCGCCGGGGGCCTCTCATTTTCCACGAGTGCACCGCTCAAAGAATCTGCTTTCTCAAAGTAGCATCAGCGCATTACGCAACGCTTGCTGCACGGAGACAGCCGAAAGGCCAGTATCGGAAGCGCATGCGATGAACCGCGCGTCATTTATGGCTGCGCTGGCGACGCTGGGATGATCATCCACGGCCAACCAATTCGTTGCCTTCCTGCGCTCCGCTTCCGACAAAATTTCCTCAAGCCTCGAGGGACCATAGGTTTCCACAACGCCGTTGAATCGGGCTCCAAGCGGGCCGAGCAGTTGGACTAGGCTCTCATCGTCGAATAGTCGGCGCCAGTCCGAACTGATCACGATTCGGATCTCGGGAAAAGGCCTAAGAAGCTGTTCGAGGATCGGGCTCCAGCGGAAGAGATCTGGATTTTCTATCAGCCGGCAGTTCTCATCGAGCGCAATCTCGCCCAATGGGTGGAGGACGCCGTCAAAATCCAGAAATAATATAGGGTCGGCTCGCGATGCCTGGTGCGTCATTTTGATATTCCTACTTCAGCGCGCAACTGGCGCACGCCTGATGACCCAAGCGATCTCGGCCCGGGAAACGTCCCACTACCCACTGGAGACCTTGCACTGCACGCCGGCCCCAACCTCGCCAAGCGCCGCCTCCAGTGACCAGGACGGGTTTTCGGCCTGCCTGCCACTGGCTTCGAGCGCGAGGTCCGCCCGGGCGACGTACCGCGCGAAGAGTTCCTCGTAATCGGACCAGTGACTTACTGGACACCGATCTCACGAAGCAAAAGCTTGGGCGGTTAACCAAAAAAGCACCCTTGACAGGTGTTCGAGGAAAGTCCTAACGAACGGCCGGATGGCACATGATCGTAATCCTGCGGAAACTCCGGGACGTGCGCCGCAAATGACCGGCCGGCTTTCTTGCGGGCCTTCAGCCACAGCATGGAGGGCCGGGAATTCCGCGCCGAGCGATGCCGCCAGGACGTGCTGCCAGAAGGCCGCGTCACCGGGATGCAGGTCGCATGGTCTCCTCCAAGCCCCGAGGTCGGTCCGTAAGGCAGGTCATCACGCCGCGGGTTGACGAGTTCGAGCGCAACCGGTCAGCCGCCTGCGCGACGTCCGTGGCGTGAAACTGACTTTTCTGCCCAACGCAAGAGGATAGCCGGCTCGCCGGTGTCGGCCATCAATAGATGGCCTCACTGGCCTCCCTCATTACGCCGAGACGAGGGCAGCATCAAAATTCAATTCGTTCACCAGTTCCCGCTGGGGCCCGAGATGGGCCCGGATGTGCACACAGGGCCTCATCTCCCCCCGGCTGGTTGAATACCACAGCCATGACACGCCACTCTCCTCTGCCTGATGCTCGCGCCATATACCTGTGACCCGGTCCAGGCGCATGTGGCCATCTGCAGCGGTACGATCCAGCACATAGACCGCGAAACTGCCCGACTCCCACTGCGACACCACCTCAACCAGCGCCTCCGGGCCACTGATGAGCCAGCCATCTGGCAGCGAAGCGTGGTCTCGCCGGTCGCGCGGTGCGACCACCAGAAAACTTAGTGTTTCGTCCGTCCATCCCACGCAGCGCCAAGCCTGGTAGGGCATCGCGAGCGCCCGCCTGACCGGGTCGCCTTCCGCCCAACTTACATCCGTAACTAACATCCCTAATCCCTGCAGTAAATACTTGATCTGCGCGTCTTGTCGACGTTCTTTCCTGCCACCCACCCAGCGTCCTTTCCGGAAGCGAGCACGTTCCTGAACGGTATCTCTTTGGCAGACGGCCGTGCGTAGTTGCGCATCCCATCTAAGCACGTGTCACCAGAAAGAATTCGCCAATGGTATCAAATGAACACTATAGATTGTAGCCCTTTAGATTTCAAAATGAGTACATCAAGTCCTTTATGGAGGGGACTTGCATGCACACGGAGGCCAAGCTGGGTAACGCGCTACGGCTCCTTCGCGAGGTGGCTAACGTTACGCAGGAAGATTTTGGGTTGGTGTCCAGTCGCACGTATATCAGCACAATTGAACGGGGAATGAAGTCCCCCACACTGGGAAAGATTGAGCAGTTGGCCAGCGTGCTAGGAGTGCACCCACTCACGTTGCTAGCCGTTGCATATATGGACCACCTCACCCCAAAAGAGGTCGAGCAGACAACGGCAGCATTGCGCTCGCAACTGCTCGAAATTCTCGGGGAGAAGTGAACATCGTGAATTAGCAATCCCGCCGACATGTTCGGATCACTTCCATCAGCGAGTGCGCAGCAGTCCAGCCCCACGGACCGGTTACCCGCGGCGCGCAAAGTGATCGGCAAACACAAGATCTCTCTCGAGGCGTCCCGCGACGGCCATTCCAACGGAATCGCCTCATCTTCTCCGCCCCGGTAGGCGTCGACCGCCGCCAATCCTTCGCATGCCTAGCCGAGCTTCGCTTGTCGCCACCCCGACCCTTGCGACACCTGCACGCCAATCACCTCCCGCCACACCACAAGGATCGAACACGTTCGGAACTCAAGGGCAGAGCTTTTTGCCCGTATCGACGCCGCAAATTGAAACGCAATGGCCGGCGAGTTCAATGAGGTCGAATCCGCCGCCCCGGCGACCAACGCGAAACGACATCGTCGTCAGCCTATGCAGTTCCACCCCCTATTCATCACACCAATACGAAAGCGAAATGTAACACCTGAGCCCTAGCCTATCCATGCTAACAAGTGCGATCTTTTATTTTGGACTCCATATTTATAAAAACCCACCCAAGGCGCACTTTTGCGCTGACCGGACTCACGGTTAGCACGTTCCAAAACAAAAAATATTTCGTTTATAAACAAACATATATCAACACAATCCCACGATGCAGGATCAAAAGTGCAGACTATTTTGTGCGCAAAATGTACTACCTCAAAAGTGCGGTCTTTTTTGAACGCCGACAGATCGACAACCCCACTCGCGTCAGTGCCTTCACGCATATCGCAATTTTCCGATATATGATTCGCCCATCGACGATACCCGTTTGCACCGGTTTTCCGACAGAACGCTCCGAACACCACACCTTTCCATGCCGACTGAACTCGACATCGACGCGATCCTGAAAGCGCTTTCGAACCCCGTGCGCCGGGAAATCCTCGTCTGGCTGAAAACGCCGGGCGCGCATTTCCCGGAGCAGACGCTGCCGTACGACCACGGCGTCTGTGCCGGGCAGATCGACGCGCGTTGCGGACTGTCGCAGTCGACCGTCTCCGCGCACCTTGCGACGCTGCAGCGCGCGGGGCTCGTGACGTCGACGCGGATCGGCCAGTGGGCGTTCTTCCAGCGCAACGAGGCCGTCATCGACGCATTTCTCGACGCCCTGCGCCGCGAACTCTGACCCAGGCCACGCGGGCCGCACGCCGCGCACGACGCGGCCGTAAGCCCGCCTTTCTGAATAGGTTATCTGCCATGCCCACCCTGTTCGATCCCGTTACCCTCGGCGACCTGACCCTGCCGAACCGCGTCGTGATGGCGCCGCTCACCCGTGCCCGCGCAGGCAGCGCGCGCGTGCCCAACGACCTGATGGCCCGCTATTACGCCGAGCGCGCGTCGGCGGGCCTGATCATCAGCGAAGCAACTTCGGTCACGCCGCAGGGCGTCGGCTACGCGGACACGCCCGGCATCTGGTCCGACGAGCAGGTGGAAGGCTGGAAGCGCGTGACGCAGGCCGTGCACGCGGCCGGCGGCCGCATCGTGCTGCAACTCTGGCACGTCGGCCGGATTTCCGATCCGGTGTTCTTGAACGGCGACCTGCCGGTCGCGCCGAGCGCGATCGCCGCGGGCGGTCACGTGAGCCTCGTGCGGCCGCCGCGCCCGTTCGTGACGCCGCGCGCGCTCGAACTCGATGAAATTCCGGGCATCGTCGCCGCATACCGCAAGGGCGCCGAAAACGCGAAGAAAGCCGGCTTCGACGGCGTCGAGATCCACGGCGCGAACGGCTACCTGCTCGACCAGTTCCTGCAGGACAGCACCAACCTCCGCACCGACGCGTACGGCGGCCCGATCGAGAACCGCGCGCGCCTGCTGCTCGAAGTGGTCGACGCGGCGATCGACGTGTGGGGTGCGGGCCGTGTCGGCGTGCATCTCGCGCCGCGCGGCGACGCGCATACGATGGGCGATTCCGACCCGGCCGCGACGTTCGGTTACGTCGCGCGCGAACTCGGCCGCCGCAAGATCGCGTTCATCTTCACGCGTGAATCGTATTCGGGCGACCAGTTGAGCCCGCGTCTGAAGGAGGCGTTCGGCGGCCCGCTGATCGCGAACGAGCAGTTCACGCTCGAATCGGCGCAGGAAACGCTCGCGAGCGGCCACGCCGACGCGATCGCGTGGGGCAAGCTGTTCATCGCGAACCCGGACCTGCCGCGCCGCCTCGAGCTCGGCGCGCCGCTGAACAAGCCGGTGCCGGAGACGTTCTACGCCGAAGGCGAAACGGGTTACACCGACTACCCGGCGCTCAGCGACGCGGCCTGACGGCCGGCGGCGTGTTCATGCGCGCACGTCCGCGCGCATGAACACGCGCTGCGTCTCGTCGAGCCCGCGTGCGACGTGATGCGCGCGAATCGCGCGCAACGTGTCGTCGAGCGATGCGTCGTCGATGATGCCGAAGCCGAGGCGCGTGTAGTACGGCGCATTCCACGGCGCATCGCGGAACGTCGAAAGCACGACCTGGGCGATGCCGTCTTGCGCGGCGCGCGTCATGATCCGTTCGATCAGGCGCGCGCCGATCCGCTGCCCCGCGTGCGACGGCGCGACATCCAGCTCCTCCAGATAAAACCGCTGCGCATCGAGCAGCCGGTAGAACGCAAAACCCACGCACGTCCCCGCTTCGTCCGTCGCGACATACGCGCGACCGTCGTCGATGCGCATCCGCACGTCGGCCGCATCGGTCGGCTCGCCTTCGGCGATGTCGGGCATGCCGATGTCGCGAAAGCGCTGGGCGGCGGCCACTTCCACGGCGGCCATCGCGGCCGCGTCTTCCCGCGTGGCGGGACGAATCCGGATCGATACTGTCATCACGACGAGGTAGGCAGGCGGGAACGGCCGTCACTATAATCGAAAGTTCATACGTTTCGAACGCCCTGCCCACGAGGTTCGTCATGACGCTGTCCGCGCTCGCCGTGTTCGCCATCGCCCTGCTCGTCACCGCCGGCACGCCCGGCCCGAGCGTCGCCGCGCTCGTCGCGCGCGTGCTGACGAACGGCGTGCGAGACGTGCTGCCGTTCCTCGCCGCGATGTGGATCGGCGAGGCGCTGTGGCTCACGCTCGCGGTTGCCGGGCTGTCCGCGTTCGCGCGCACGTTCGAGACGGGGCTGCTCGTGCTGAAGCTGCTCGGCGTCGCGTACCTGCTGTTCCTCGCGTGGAAGATGTGGACCGCGCCGACCGACACGAAGGCCGGCGACCTGCCGCGCGGCCAGTCACCGTGGCGCATGTTCGTCGCGGGCACGCTGGTCACGCTCGGCAATCCGAAGATCATGCTCTTCTATCTCGCACTGTTGCCGACGATCGTCGACCTGACGCACGTCGGTGTCATCGCGTGGGCCGAGCTCGTCGGCACGATGCTCGCGGTCCTGATCCTGGCCGACTGCTTCTGGTCGCTGCTCGCGTCGCGTGCGCGTGCGTTCCTCACGTCGGCACGCGCGAAGCGGATCGCGAACCGCACCAGCGCGACGGCGATGGCCGGTGCAGCGGTGGCGATCGCGACGCGCTGAACGGCGCGGTCGCACGCGCATCCGCACGACGTCTCGTCGTTGCGAAACGGGGCGGACCGCCACGCCCGCCCGTCAGCGCACGACGGCGCGTTACGGTGTCCCGGCGCTGCAGCAATACGCAAGCAGGAACGTTGCGGTGCCCGCGTCGCCCTGCACGATCGCGCGCATGTCGCCGTTCAGCTTCGCCATCGCCGCCGTCACGTAATCCGGCGCGGGCAGCTTCGCCGTATTGAAGTCGTGTACCGCAACCGCGACCGGCTTGTTGTCCTTCGTCTTCGGCGAAGCCAGCGCCCGGTCTTCCGCGGCGAATCGCTGTTCGCGCGTGGCGACTGCACCGACCTGCCCCGCGCAATAGCCGTGCGTTCCCGACATGATGTGAATCGTGTGACCATCACCGCTCAGTCCCGACGCGATGGTATTCAATGCCGCTGCGACGTCCCTGACATTGCACGGGCCGTGAAAGCCCCAGATCTGCACCGCGTTCGGGGTGCCCTGCATGATGTTGACGAGCGTTGCCATGACCTCTCTCCTTGCAGTCCTGCGTCGTGGACGGTTCGCGGCGAATCGGGCGCTGCTTGCCACGACGACGTTCATGGGCCGGCGCGATGCCGGGCACACGTGCCCGTTGCCTCCCGCCGAGTTGAGAAACATCCGGATATCCGCGACGGACTCGATCGAACCGCGCCCGCCACGGACGGTTCAACCTTATCCATCCACCTCGTTTCGCAACATGGACCGCTCGTCACACATTCGGCAACGTGCCGATCTTCACGGGAAGCGGGAATTGCGGGCCAGCCTGCGCGCGCCACCCGGCTCGGGCACGTGATCGTTGCACGCAACCAGCGCCCGCACCAATGCCCAGTCATCGTCGTCGCAGAAATCGAGCAGCATCGCGCCATATGAACCACGTTGCGCGCGCAACCGCTCCGCGAGCCGCGCCTGAATCCCCTGCACCCTGCCGTCGCCACGCGCGACCACCGACGGATTCGCGCCCATCCCCGTACCGCTGCAGAAATTGATCGCCCAGCGGCCGCTTTCCGGCGACGGCATGCCGGTCAACAGTGCATCGATCGCGCGCCACTTGTAGTTGATCGACCCGGCAACAGGCACGCGGTATTCGTCCTGGATCACGAACGCCGCATCGGGATGATCGATCGTGAAGGTCGCGTTGTCGGGCCACGCGGTCAGGTCGATGCCCAGCGGCCGACTGCTGCGGAACCGCCGCAGCAACACCACCGCGCCGCGCACGTCGCCGAGCGCCGGCAGCGCGCCGCCCGCTTGCCAGCGCAACCGCGGGTGCCGCGCACGATGCGCATCGAACGTCGCGTCGAAACTGCGCGTGCACGCCTGCGCGGGCCATTCGTCCTTCACCGACATCACGATGCATTCGCGCGGATGCGCATCGAGAAAACGCGCACAGTCCGCGAGCACGTCGTCGAATGACATGCCGAGCGCGATCCCGCCGTGATGAATGTCGAACGCATCGCAGCGGTGCCGGCAGCGGATGTCGAGCAGCCGCACGCCGTGCGCGAGCTGCGCGGCGAGCGGCGCGCGTTGCGTGCGCACGAGCGGATCATCGACCGTATACGCACAGGTGTCATGGCTGCCCGGTAGGGTCAGCGTATGCAGCGGCCGCGCGTCGTCGAGCGCCGACATCCAGTCGGCCAGCGGCGTGGAAGCTTCGTATCGCGAAGGGATCATGAATCGATGACTGACAAGGAAAGAAAAACGTGGGTGACCGCGTCGGATGTCGCCGTGCGGGCCGGCGTGTCGCGCTCCGCGGTGTCGCGCGCGTTCTCACCGACGGCGAGCATCGCACCCGAAACGCGCGAACGCGTGATGGTGGCCGCGCGTGCGCTCGGCTACCAGGTCAACCTGATCGCACGCGACATGATCACGCAGCGCAGCAGCATGATCGGCGTCGTGACGGCCGGGTTCGAGAATCCGTTCCGCGCGCGGCTGCTGTCGGACCTGATGGCCGCGCTCGGCCAGCGCGCGTTCACGCCGCTGGTCACCAATGCGGATGATCCGCATCAGGTCCGGCAATCGCTCGAGCGGCTGCTCAGCTACCGGATCGCGGGCCTCGTGATGACGTCCGCGTCGCCGCCGCTGTCGGTCGCGCGCCAGTATCTCGATCACCGGATTCCCGTCGTGATGATCAATCGCGAAGCGAACCTGCCGGGCGCGGACGTCGTCATCAGCGACAACGCGGCGGGTGCCGCCCATGCCGCGCAACGGCTCGTGCGGGCCGGTGCGCGCCGGCTCGCGTTCGTCGGGCCGCGCACCGCGAGCTACAGCGCACGCGCACGTGCGGATGCGTTCGGGCAGGCGCTGCAACGCGGCGACGCGTTCGATGCGGCGCTCGTCCACGTGATCGATACGCACTCCGATACGCATGCATGCGGCATCGACGCCGCGCGGCAACTGTTCGCATCCGGCGAGCGCCCGGACGGCGTGTTCTGCTCGTCCGACCTGCTCGCGCTCGGCGTGATCGACGCCGCCCGCGACGCATTCGGCCTGCGCGTGCCCGACGAGGTGCGCGTGATCGGCTTCGACGACATTCCCGCCGCCGAATACGGCGCGTATCGCCTCACGACGCTGCGCCAGGACACGCAAGGCCTCGCGCACGCGGCCGTCGATCTGCTCGCCGACCGGATCCAGACGTTCAACGGCGTATCGCGCACGCGTGTCGTGCCGGTTACGCACGTGGTCCGGCACAGCTGCGCGTAACCTGTCGCGTCACTTCAGCCCGCCCGCGAAGCCGCGCAGCAGGTAGCGTTGCACGTAGCCGGCCACGGCAAGCGTCGGCAGCGACGCCAGCAGCCCCGCGCTCATCAGGTCGCCCCAGTCGATGCCGTTCTCCGTCACGTAGCCGGCGATGGCGAGCGGCAGCGTGAAGCGGCTCGGCGTCGACACGAACAGCAGCGCGATCAGGAACTCGTTCCAGGCGGCGATGAACACGAAGATCGCGGTCGCGATCAACCCCGGCGCGCACAGCGGCAGCACGATCTGCACGAGCCGCCGCGCGAGCCCCGCACCGTCGATGCACGCGGCCTCCTCGTATTCGACCGGCACGTCGCGCACGAACGCGAGCAGCATCCAGATCGCCATCGGCAACGCGTAGATCTGGTAAGCGAGCATCAGCCCGAACGTCGAATCGAGCAGATGCAGCCGCTTCGCGAGCGCGAACAGCGGCACCGCGATCGTGATCGGCGGCATCAGCTTCAGTGCCAGCACGAGCATCAGGAACAGCAAATCAAGCCGGGCCGGAAACCGCAGCCGCACGAGCGCATACGCGGCCGGAAACGCGAGCGTCAGCGCGAGCAGCGTCGTGCCAAACCCGACCAGCAGCGAATTGGCGAGCGGCGCGCCGATGCCGTTCGACCAGACCGACGCGAAATGCTCGAGCGTCGGCGCGGCCGGCACGATCCGCAGCGGATGATCGAGGCGCTCGAGCGTCGGCATGAACGCCGCGCCGGCCATCCACAGGCACGGCAGCAGCAACAGCGCGAGCGCGGCGACGCGCAGAATCCACGGCACCGCGCGGCCGAATGCGGCCCCCGTTCGCGCGTGCGCGATGCCCGCGGATCGCGCCGTCATGCGCGCCGCTTGCGAACCGTCTGCCATACGTACCCCGAAACAAGCAGCGCGGACGCCGCGAGCATCAGCACCGACGCGGCGCTCGCCGGCCCGACGTTGAAGAAGCGGAAGCCCGTGTCGTAGATGTAGGTCGACAGCGTCTGCGTCGCGTTGCCGGGGCCGCCGCCCGTCAACGCATAGACCTTGTCGAACAACTTGAACGTGTCGATCGAGCGCAGCAGCAGCGCGAGGCCGATCTGCGGCGCCGCGAGCGGCAGCGTGACGTCGCGCAGGCACTGCCACTCGCTCGCGCCGTCGGTGCGCGCGGCTTCGTACAGCTCCTGCGGGATCGATTGCAGCCCGGCCAGCACGATCAGGAACGCCATCGGCGTCCACTGCCACACGTCGACGAGCGCGAGCGACCACAGCGCGAGATGCGGATCGGACAGCCAGCGCACGCCTTCGATGCCGAACACGGCGAGCAGCGCGTTGAGGAAGCCGTCGAAATTGAGCCAGTTGCGCCAGATCGCCGAGCACACGAGCGTGGACAGCATCATCGGCAGGATCGCGAGCGGCAGCGCGATGCGTCGCCCCGGAAACGCGCGCACGAACAGCAGCGCGAGACCGAAGCCGAGCGCGACTTCGACGAACGATGCCGCAATCGTGAAACGCAGCGTGTTGCCGAAGCCGGCCGCGAACGCGTCGTCGCCGAGCACCGCGCGATAGTTCGCGAGCCCCGCGAACGCGCGGCGGCCGGCCGTGTAGTCGACCTGGCAGAACGAGTCGATCAGCACCTGCGCGACCGGGTACAGCGCGAGCGCGGCCAGCACCAGGAGCGCGGGTCCGAGCAGCGCGACGAACGGCAGGCTGCGGCCGAGGGCTTTCATGCGCGGATTCCGGCTGAAGCGTGGCGACAAGCCGTCACTTGCCGGCCGCGGCCATCGCCTGCGCGATCTTCTGCTGCGCCTGACGCAGCGCGGCGTCGGGTGCGGCCTGCCCGGTCAGCGCGAGTTGCAGCTGGTCGCCGAGAATGCTCTCGACCTGCTGCCAGTCCTTCACGCGCGGCCGCGCACGACCGGCCTCGAGCGCCTTCAATTGATCGGGATACCAGCGGTACTGGCGCACCAGCGCCGGATCGGCGAACACGCTGCGGCGCGTCGGCGGAATGCCGATCCCGGCGAGGCGCGTTTGCGTATCGCGCGAACTCAGGTAGGCCAGGAAGTCCTGCGCGAGCTTCGCGTGCGGCGCGTCCTTCGCAATGCCCATCTGCCAGATGCCGAGCATCGGCGCCGGGCCGGCCGTCTGCCCGGGCGGCGGCTGCAGCGCGATCTGCCCGACCACGCGCGACTGCTTCGGATCGTCGAGCGCCGGAATCCACGCCAGCCACACCTCGATCGACTGCGCGGCCGTGCCGCGCTGAAGCGCATCGCGCACTTCGGCGGCGCCGTATACGTCGACGTCCTTCGGCGCGGAGGCCTTCAGCGCGAGGAACGTCTTCAACGCGGCCTGTGACTCGCGCGAATCGATCGTCACGTTGCCGGCGCGGTCGAACACGTCGCCGCCATAGGCCCACAGGATCGGCAGGAAGCCCGTCACGACCGGGTTGCCCTTGGTGCCGCGGAACACGACGCCCGACACGCTCTTGTCCGCACCGCCGACGGTCTGCGCGATCTTCAGCACGTCGTCCCAGTTGCGCGGCGGCTGCAGCTTGTATTTCGCGAGCAGATCCTTCCGGTACGCGAACATCTCGACGTTGCCGACGATCGGCAGCGCGTACAGCGCGCCCGCCGCGTTGCGCCCGAGCGCGACCGCCGACGGCACGAGATCGGCGTCCGCGAGCGACGCCGGCAGCGGCTTCAGCCAGCCGTTGCCGATGAATTCGGGCGCCCACGTGTCGTCCATCATCACGAGGTCATACGTGCCGGTGCCTTCGCGCATCGACAGCTTCAGCTTCTGGTACAGGTTCGCGTTCGGCAGCTTGAGCAGCTCGATGTCGGTGCCCGGATGCAGCTTGGTGAAGCCGGCGACGGCGTCGGCCAGCCCCTTGCCGTAGATGTCGTCGCGGCCCGCGATGACGAGATCCGCCGCGAAGGCGTGCGAGGCGGCAAGGGACAGCGCAACGGCGGCGGACAGCGCGCGCAGGCGGCTCAGCAAGGTCATGTGGTCTCTCTCGATCGGCGTGGTGGCGAGTCGGCCTCGCGTTGCACACGTGTGCAACGCCGGCGACGCTTCGGGCGTCCTGAAGCGAACGCCATTGTTCACGTCGATCGTTAAGAATTTGTGGCAGGCGGCGGAACCGGCCGGCCATCGCAGTCGGCCGCCCCGCCCGCTTCGCCACGTGCGCGCCGTCAGAAGTTCACACGAATCCCGGCCATCACCGCGAGTTGCCGGCTCGAATTGCTGTTCGCGAGCACCGGAATCTGCGCGTAGTTCACCGCATTGCCGTTCGCGTCGGTGCCGAGCCCCGTGCCGCTCGCGATCTGGCCGATCGCGACCGCATACAGCGCAGTACGCTTCGACAGGCTGTAGTTCGTGCCGACGTTGACCTGATGGAAGCGCGTCGTGCCGCGCCCGTCGGTGTGTGCGGCATTGAAGATGTACGCGACGCCGCCCTGCAGCGCGGGCGTGAACATATACGTGACGTTCAGCTCGCCGATGTCGAACGTGAACGCCTGCGTGCGCGGCTGCGCGCCGGTCGAGAAATAGCGGCTGTCGCCGAGGCGCGTGTGCGTGTAGGTCAGCGCGACCGTCGCCGCGCCGAGCGTCACCGAGCCGCCGGCGCCGAACGCGCGCATCGAGCCGGCGTCCTGGAGCAGGCAGTACATCGCGCCCGGATTGCTGCACGCGAAGTCGCCGATATAGCCGCTCGCGCCGCCGAGCGCCGCGTCGAGCGGCTGGTGCAGGTCGAGATAGCCGACCGAGAACGCGACCGGCGCGCGCGTATAGGTCGCGGCGACCGCATAGCCGCGCTTCGCGGAAAAATCGCCGGCCTGCCCGCCGAAGCTGAACGTGCCGCCGAACGTCAGGCCGTTGAAGTCCGCGCTGGTGAACTTCACCGCGTTGTTGAAGTTGAACGCGGCGTTCAGGTTGTCGACGTCGCCGAGATGCGAGCCGTACGGCGTCGCCCAGTTGTTGCTCGACACGTACGCGCCGAGCATGTCCGTGTACGAGTCGTATTGGCGGCCGAGGCCGAGCGTGCCGATCGAATCCTGGCGCAGCCCGACCCACGCCTGCCGGCTGAACGCCGTGCCGCCCTGCAGCGCCTGCCCGTTCGCGGACAGGAACTGCTGCTCGAGCGAAAACACCGCGTTCAGCCCGCCGCCGAGCGGCTCGGCGCCCTGGAATCCGAAGCGGGACGGCACGAGGTTGCCGCCGCCCATCTGCCATGCGTGGCCGCCGCCCGTGCTGCCGTCGGCGCGCGTGAACTGCTGGTTTGTCGAATAGATGATGCCGGTGTCCACGGTGCCGTACAGCGTCACGCTGCCCGAGGTTTGCGCGTGTGCGTGCATGCAACCCAGCGCGGCCGCGCTCGCGGCCAGTCTTCGTCCGATCTTCATGTCCCGCCCCTCTGATGTCATCGATTCGCAGTGCAGATCGATGGTGTTGTCGATATGGGTGACAGGACTCTATCCAGCGAAAATTCGGGACCTCTATCCCAAATCAGCAAACGATGAAGCGAACGGGCGACACGCGACCGTGCCCGGCCGCACAGTCGCGATGCGTGGACGTCACTCGGGACGCAAGGTTTGCGACGGCAGCTCGCCGAACAGGTCGCGATACTCGCGTGCGAAATAGCCGAGATGCGTGAAGCCCCAGCTCGCGGCGGCTTCGCCGACACCGAGTTGCTGCGCCGAGATCGTGCGCAGCAGGCGCCGCACCGCATTCAGCCGGATCGTGCGCAGATAGCCGACGGGCGTGACGTCGGCGACGCGCTGGAAGCTCGTCTGCAGCGTGCGGCGGCTGCAGCGCAGCGCGCGGCACAGCTCGAGCACGGTGACGGGTTCCTCGGGCCGGTCGCGCAGGTGTTTCTCGCAACGGCTGACGATATCGCTGTAGGTCGCGTGCGTGATGTCGCGGCGCTCGACGCCGATGCCCTGGTCGAGCGCATCGAGGAACATGCCGAGCATCGCGTCGCGGAACATCTTGCGGGTGGCCGCGTATTCGAGGCAGCCGGGGTTGCGCTGCGCGTCGTCGATCAGCGACGACAGCCGCGCGCCGAGCGCGACGCCTTGCGCGTCCGACAACCGCGTGACGTGCCGCAGCTTGCGCGCGCCGGCCGCGCCGAACTCGGCTTCGCACAGCTCGTCGATCATGTCCGACGCGGCGCTGATCCCGACGAGCCCCATCCCTTCCGGCGTGTGGAATTCGAAATCCTCGCCGGCGCGCAGCGCGAGCAGCGCATAGCCGTCGACCGGCTGGCCCTGGAACGTGCCGGCGAGCGGCATCGACAGCGGCACCGCGAGCGACGTGCGCCCGGCCGGCGCGAGGCCGGTTTGCGCGACACGCCGGTTGGTCGTCTCGCGGAAGAAATGGAACTCGTCGTACAGCACCTGCGTGACGGTGCCCCTGAACCGGCCCGGCGTCATCTGGCGGTAGACCTGATGCCAACCCGCGATCGCGAGCCCGTGGTCATGCACGTCTTCGTGTGAGCGTGACTGGAACAGCATCGGCATCTCCGGTGAAACCCTGAATCCACGTTGCACCGCACGGCGCGCAACGGCACAGCTTACCCCCGCAAAATTCCGCGCAGTGCAGTTTCGAATGCAAGGCAGGCCGCCGACAGCGCGGCGGCCTGCTCGCCGGTCAGGCGGACATAGCGGCGAAACGACGGCATCCGGTTCACGACCTCGCTGCCGCCGAACGGCACGACGGCGAGCGTCCAGCGCCCGTCGCGCGCGGCGATCGTGCAGTCGGTCAGGTGCAGCGGGCGCAGCGCGTCGGCGAATGACGAATCGGCGACGAGCGTGGCCACCGCCCGCACGAATCCGGGGTCGCATTCCGGTGCGGGCTCGACCGCGACCCCGGTGCGCCGCAGCCAGCCGGTCTGCAGCACGCGGGCATGGCCCTGCCCGGGCGGGCCGTCCGCGCCGATCGACACCTGCACGCTGACCGTATGCATCAGGAACTGACGGTCGACGCGTTCTTCGATGGCCACGTGCACGCCATTCGGCAGCCGGGCCAGAGGTTCGGCGGCGCCGCTGCTCGCATCGCGCGCCGCACCGAGGTCGGCCAGCACGCGCGCGGCGATCGTGCCGGGCCGGTGGCCGGGCGGCGGCGCGTCGGGCGCCGCGCGCCACCGGGCGAATGCGAGCCTCACGACGCGACGTGCTCGTTGCGCAGCACTTCCTCGACCGGCACCGGCTTGAACGGATGCCGGCGCTGCACGACGAGCGTCCAGAACAGCGCGTACAGCGCGGTGAGCCCGAGCATCGCGCCGAACGGCACGTAGATGTCGCGCGCGTTCATGCCGGGCGGCGTGATGTACCAGATCGCGAGCACGATGCCGACGCTCGACACGATCTGCGGCAGCGGGAACAACGGCGAACGATACGGACGCGGCAGATCCGGGCGGCGGATGCGCAGCGTCACGACCGACGCGGTGACGAGCAGATACGCGGTGCCCCACGCGCAGGTCGCGGCGAGCACGAGGTGCAGGATGCTGTCGAGGTTGCCGTTGATCAGCCACGCATGAAAGATCGGCACGATCGCCGACGCGACGATGCCGACCACCGGCGTCTTGAAGCGCGGATGCAGATACGCGAAGCAGCGCGGCAGCGCGCCGTCGATCGCCATCCCGTACAGGATGCGCGGCAGCCCGGCCATCAGCGTGTTGATCGTCGCGGCGCCCGCGCACAGGAACGCGATGCCGAACCACACGCGGCCGAAGGGCCCAAGCACCTGCAGCGCGAACGCGGGAATCGCGCCCGGCGTATCGAGCAGATGCGTGAGGCCGTCCGGGCTCACCGGCACGTTCGCGACCTGGCGGCGGATCGCCGCGCCGTACAGGAACATGCAGATCGCGACGCCGACGAGGCCGAGCGCCATCGCGCGCGGAATCGTGCGGCCCGGCGCCTTCATTTCCGGCGCGAGCGGCGTGACGAACTCGCACCCGACGAACATGAACATCGCCATCCCGACCAGCGACAGCACCGCCGGCACCGACGTGCCGACTTCCGAGCCGCCGAACCAGCCGTCGAGATGCACGGCCGGCGCGGCCGCGAGGCCGAGGATGCCGAAGATCATCAGCGACAGCCACATGCCGGCCGTCAGCACGATCTCGAGCTTGCTGAACACCTTGATGCCGATGATGTTGGTGATCGCGAACGTGACGACGAGCCCGACGCCGACGAGCCACGAGCTGTTGTGCTTCTCGAACGCGGCGTTCAGCGACTCGAAGTTCACGAGCGCCATGATGCCGCTCAGGATCGTCTCCGCCGTGCCGGCGAATACGTGTACGAGGAAATACGCGGAAATCGTACCGGTGATCGCCCAGAAGCGGCCGAGCCCGCACGACAGGTAATCGTAAACCGAGCCGGCCGTCGGCAGCATCGCGGCGGCTTCGGAGAACGTCGTCGCCTGCGCCTGCATCATCACGAACGCGATGATCATCGCGACCGCGAACGCCCAGCCGCCCATTCCGAAGCCCGACGTCGCGGTGAGAATCACCGGGCTCGCCATGATGAGGCCGACGGCGCTCGCCAGCGCGGTCGGAAAACCGACCGCGCCCGCCTTCAGCACCGTGCCGCCGCCCGCTTCAGCCGACGCACCGCCGGGCGTCTCGCCCGCGGCGCCGGTCACTCCAGACCATCCCGACATCTTCGTCTCCTTCCTCTTTGGGCCGGCGCCGGCGCTGCGGCGCCCGCTCCGTTCCGTGCTTCGCGGTCGGCCCGGGGCGGCGCTTCGGCGCGTCGCCACCCGGCCCCTGTCGATCCAATCCAGATCCGATGTCGAAAAAATACGCAGGCAAAATAATTCGGTCATAGCGCAAATCGGCAAACCGGCGGTGGCGAACGGGTTATCCCGCCCTCCACCGCCGGTTCGGCGTCATGCGCTCAGCCGTCACGGCCTCACGCGAACGGCACGGCCTCGAAGCCCGCCGCGAGCGCGTCGACGATCCGGTCGAGCTGCTCGCGCTGGATCACGAGCGGCGGCGACAGGATGATCTTCGTGCCGACCGGGCGCACCAGCACGCCGTGCTCGCGCGCCACTTCCGCGACCGCGTTCGCATAGCCGGACAGCGGGTCGATCGGCTCGCGGGTCTGCTTGTTCGCGACGAGGTCGAGCGCCAGCATCAGCCCCTTGCCGCGCACCTCGCCGACCGCCGCGAAGCGTTCGGGGAACGACCGCAACGCTTCGAGCAGATACGCGCCCTGCTTCGCCGCGTTCGCCGGCAGGTCTTCCTTCACGACGATGTCGAGGCTCGCGAGCGCGGCCGCGCACGCGACCGGGTGCCCGGCGTACGTGTAGCCGTGCATGATTGCGCCGCCGAAGTCCGCGTTCGCGGCGAACGCATCCTCGATCCGCGCGTTCACGGCCGTCGCGCCGAGCGGCACGTAGCCGGACGAGATTCCCTTCGCGAGACACATGATGTCCGGGCGCACGCCCCAGCCGCGGCTGCCGAACATGCTGCCGCTGCGGCCGAAGCCCGTCACGACTTCGTCGGCGATCAGCAGCACGCCGTAGCGGTCGCACACCTCGCGCACGAGCGGCCAGTAGTTGGCCGGCGGCACGATCACGCCGCCCGCGCCCTGCACCGGCTCCGCGATGAACGCGGCGACCGTGTCGGGGCTCTGGAACTGGATCTCGCGCTCCAGCATTTCCGCGCAGATCCGGCCGAGTTCCTCCGGATCCTGCGTGAACGGATTGCGGTACAGCCACGGCGTCTCGACGTGGAAGCAGCCGGGCAGGTTCGGTTCGTAGTTGCGGCGGAACACCGTGTTGCCGTTCACCGACGCGCCGCCGAAGTGCGTGCCGTGATAGCCCTGTTTCAGCGAGATGAACTTCGTGCGGTCGGCCTGGCCGCGCACCTTCCAGTATTGGCGCGCGATCTTCAGCGCGGTCTCGATCGAGTCGGAGCCGCCCGAGCTGTACAGCACGCGGCGCATGCCTTCCGGCTCCAGCATGTCGATCAGCTTCTTCGACAGTTCTTCCGCGCGCGGATGCGAGATGCCGTCGAACAGCTGGAAGTATTCGAGTTCGTCGAGCTGGCGCACGATCGCGTCCTTCACTTCCTGGCGGTTGTGCCCGACGTTCACGTTCCACAGGCCCGCGACGCCGTCGACCAGCTGCTTGCCGGTTTCGTCGAACACGTAACAGCCGTCGCCGCGCACGATGCGGATCGGCTTGCGCTGTTTCATTTCGTTCGGGTGCAGCATCGGGTGCCAGAACTTCGCTTCGTTGTAGCTCATTGCAGTCTCCACTTTCGGATCGTTCGAACCTCGGCCGTGGACGGACGAGGTTCGAGGTTGTCGGGATGTTCGGAACGGGCGCCGCGCGTCAGTGCGCGATGCACACGGATTTGGTTTCGGTGAAGCCTTCGATCGCGTACTGGCCGAACTCGCGGCCGATGCCCGACTGCTTGTAGCCGCCGAACGGCATCGACGGGTCGAGCGGAATGTGACAGTTCACCCATACGGTGCCGGCCTCGATCTGCGGCACGAGATTCATCACGCGCTTCAGGTCGTTGCTCCAGATGCTCGCGGCGAGGCCGTACGGCGACGCGTTCGCGAGACGCACGGCATCGGCCGCATCGTCGAACGGCACGACGACGATCACCGGACCGAACACCTCGTCGCGCACGATCGCGCTGTCGGGATGCGGATCGGCGATCACGGCCGGCTTCACGTAGTAGCCGGGCAGGTCGTCGGCCGGCGTGCCGCCCGCGAGGAACGTGAGGCCCGCGCGGCGCGCGCCCTCGATGTGCTGGACGACCGTGTCGCGGTGGTGCGCGGAGACGAGCGGGTTGATCTGCGCGGTCGTGTCGAGGCCCGCGCCGAGCTTCATCGACTGCGCGACGCCCGCGAGGCCGTCCGCGAGCTGCGCGAACTTGCTGCGATGCACGTAGATGCGCGACGCGGCCGCGCACACCTGCCCCTGGTTGAAGAACGCGCCGGCGGCGACGCCGTCGAGCGCCTGCGCGACGTCGACGTCGTCGAGCATCACGATCGGGTTCTTGCCGCCGAGTTCGAGCGAGAAGCGCGTCATGTTCTGCACGGCCGCCGCGCCGACCCGCTTGCCGGTCGCGGTCGAGCCCGTGAACGAGATCTTCGCGATCGACGGGTGGCTCGCCAGCGCGGCGCCGCACGTGCGCCCGCCGGTGACGACGTTGAACACGCCGGGCGGCACGCCGGCGTCGAGGGCGAGTTCGGCGAGGCGCAGCGCGGTGAGCGGCGTTTCCGGCGACGGCTTCAGCACGATCGTGCAGCCGGCCGCGAGCGCCGGAATCAGCTTCCACACGGCGATCATCAGCGGAAAATTCCACGGCACGATCGCGGCGACCACGCCGACCGGCTCCTTGCGCGTATAGGCCGTGTAGCGCGCGCCGGGCGGGAACGGGATCGACACGTCGAGCGTCTGGCCGGTGATCTTGGTCGCCCAGCCGGCCATGTAGCGCACGTATTCGACGCTCGCGCCGACCTCGATCGCGCGCGACACGTGGATCGACTTGCCCTGGTTCAGCGTTTCGAGCTGCGCGAGCGTTTCGGCGTCGGCTTCGATCAGGTCGGCGAGCTTCAGCAGGATGCGCTCGCGGTCGGCCGGGCGCAGCCCGCTCCACACGCGCGTGTCGAATGCGTGTTTCGCGCTGGCGACGGCGCGGTCGACGTCGTGCGCGTCCGCATCCGCGACCGTCGCGAGCCGTTCGCCGGTCGCCGGGTCGTACACGTCGAGCCGCGCGGCCGCGTGCGCGGGCTGCATGGCGCCGTCGATGAAAAGGCCGAAATCGCGTGCGACGAAGGTGCGCACGGTGTCGCTGACCGCGACGAAGTTCGTGGTGCTCATGGGCGTCTCGATGATTGTCATGGCTGGGCCGCGTGCGCGCCGGCATGCGGGTGTCGAACCACTGTATCGACGAGGGATCGCGCCCTGTGAGCGCAAATTGGCAAACGCGCGGAGGATCGACACGCGCGCGAGGCGGGATCGTGGAACGGCGGCGTGCGAGGGCCGCGCTATCGTCGGATGAATCGCGCGGGGGGCATGCGGGTGCGAAGCGGGTGCGAAAAAACTACAGGAACAACGTGCCGACCAGCTCGGTGCGGTTCGACACGCCGAGCTTGCGGTACATCCGCATCAGATGCGTCTTGACGGTCGGCTGGCCGAGCGCGAGATCGCGCGCGATCTCCTTGTTCGAGCGGCCGTCGCGTACGAGGCGGGCGATCTGCTCCTCGCGATGGGTCAGCCGCTCCTCGCAATCGATCCGGTGAATCCCGCGCCGCGCGCGCAGCAGCGGACACAGCGCGGCTTCGACAACGGGCTGCAACCGTGCCAGCGCGTCGATCTCGCCCGGCGCGAACCGGCCCGCCGTGCTGTTGCCCGCGCCACCGCCCGCGTCACCCTTCCCGAAGCGCAGCAGCGAAAACGCACCGATCGTCCGGCCCGCGTCGTCGCGCAGCCAGATCTCGACGACGTCGGCAACATCGTGCCGCCGCAGGAAACGGGTCCAGTATGCGGACGCATCGCGTCTTTCGTCAGGCAATTGGGAAGCGAGCGTCACGACCGCCTGAGCGCCTGCCGCGCAGCGCGACGGATGCAGCGGATCAAGCATCCGGTAGCGCGCGATATAGGTGCGATGCATCGACTCGGACATGCCGAACAGCTCGAAATCGGCCGGCTCGCCGCTCAGGTCGAGCCGGTAGAACACGATCGCGGACGGGCTCACGAACGCGTCGAACGCGTCGACGCACGCGCGCAGCGCGCGCTGCCAGTCGGCGGCTTCGTGATCGGCGGGAACGGGTGAGGTCGGCATGATGGGAGCGGCCGGCGGCCGAACGCGTCGAAGTTCGGGCCAGCCTACCGGCGCCAAAATGGGCCGGTGAGCACAAATCGGCAATTCGTCTGCGGGTGGTGGGTGGGGACCGGGAATGGACGTCGAAGTCGGCGCGGAACATCGCGCGCGCCGATCGAGCGCGACCGGAACGATCGGCGAAGTTTCCGGAGCGGCCGCGCGTGCGGCTTCGCAACGAAGGCGCGGCGACGTGCGCGCCCCGCCCCGTCGGTCAATATCAGTGCGCGTTCGCGGCGAACGTGTCGCAGGCGCTCACTTCGCCCGACTCCATCCCGCGCCGTAGCCAGTACACGCGCTGCTCGCTGGTGCCGTGCGTGAAGCTCTCCGGCACGACGTAGCCCTGGCCTTGCTGCTGCAGCCGATCGTCGCCGATCGCGGCGGCCGCCTTCAGCCCCTGCTCGAAATCGCCGGGCTCCATCAGCCGCTGGTTCGCGCGCTGCGCGTTGTTCGCCCACACGCCGGCGAAGCAGTCGGCCTGCAGTTCCATCCGCACCGACAGCGCGTTCGAGCGCGCTTCGCTCGACCGGCGGCGCGCGGCGTCGACCTTGTCGGAAATGCCGAGCAGGTTCTGTACATGATGGCCGACTTCGTGCGCGATCACGTAGGCCTGCGCGAAATCGCCGCCCGCGCCGAACCGCTTGCGCAGTTCGTCGTAGAAACCGAGATCGATGTACACGTTGCGGTCGCCCGGACAGTAGAACGGCCCCATCGCGGTCTGGCCGGTGCCGCACGCGGTCGGCGTCGAGTTCGTGAACATCACGAGCTTCGGCGCTTGGTACTGCGCATGCAACTGGGTGTTGAACACGCCCGTCCACGTGCGCTCGATATTGCCGAGCACCTTGCGCGTGAACACCGCGCCGGGATCGTTCGCCGGCGCGCCCTGGTGCTGCGTGGGCGCGGGCTGCGCCTGCTGCTGCCGGCCCTGCAGCGCCGACGCGCCTTCGAGCACGACGCGCGGGTCGATCCCGAAAAAATACGATGCGGCCAGCGCGACCACGATCGTGCCGATGCCGATTGTCGCGCGCCCGCCGCCGAACCCGCCGCCACCGCGTCGATCCTCGACGTTCACGCTTTCTCTTTCGTCGTCCAGCCTCATTGCCGGCCTCTCCCTGTTCTTGTCGATGGTCCGGCTGCGCCATCGGCGGACGCGGTGTATCCATATCCGTCGCACGCGCGCGCCGATCTCGCCGCCTGCCGCTCCGCTTGCACGACGGAATCGGCGGCCGTCGCGCCCCGCACCGATGCGCGGGCGCGCCCGCGCCATTTTGCCGGGCTTTTGCGACTCATCGCAAAAATACGGAGGATAGAGCGATTCGGCGCCGAACATCGTCAGCCTTTGCAAAATGACCGCGATCAGCGCTTTCCAATGGAACAGGAGCCTGGACGAGGGTCTGCACTGGCTCTTGCGTAGCGCTTTCGGCGCGTTTCCAATGCAAAAGAGCCTGTTGTTGGCCCGACACGCGCGAGTTGACCGACACCG
>NZ_CADFEF010000052.1:0-20891 GCF_902833125.1 Burkholderia sp. BCC1640
TTCCTCGATCCCGGTTGTCTTCCATGCACCACTGGCTTCATCAATCTGATTCCCATTACATCTGATGGGAATCAGATTGCCGGTGCCGCGCCCTCATGAACAGACGGTACGTGTCGAGTGCTTACATGCCAGCGCTGGTACGGCTTCTTGAACGATGCTCCTCCGTGAGGGCTGCCACCGACGGTGCGGCCGGATGCCAGCGGGCGCGCAAGTGGTGGCAGTGCCACGCGCTCGGACTTCGACCCCTTGCCGGTCACCGCGAGGCATAACGCACCCGCGGGCATGTGTCGTGATGTCACCCACCGTCGCCGTCACCAGTTCCTGTGCACGCAGATCGGTCGCGTAACCGAAATCCAGCACGAAACGCAGACGTTCCGCAGCAGGTGCTGTCGAGTCAGTGTGCTCGAGCCGGTCGCCAGGGCCCGCAGGATCCTGGTGGATGGTCACGTGCCAGCTATCGAGCTCGGCGAAATCCATTTCGCGATGCTCAAAATCACCCAACACACTCGTTTCCCGTCAGGCAAACACATTCACATCGACAAAGGCGATCCGGCTTCGGTCAACATGCCGACCACTGAAGGTGAGCTTCAAGGGGCAGACATCTAACCTTTCTAACGTGCAGCTACGAGTTTGGATGGTAACGAGGTTTGCAGCGTCGTTAATGCTTGCTCATGTGGACAGGTTCGCCTAGTGATAGACCTATCGTGGCAGACAGCTGGAGCTGTTCTGTCTTGTAGCCGAAGGTGAGGTCGTGTTGCGAGCGGCGCAACAAGTCATCGCGATGCATGTACGCAAAAGTGTAATTGGCGGCGTCGGAAAGGCGATAAGGATGAGTCTTCCCGCGGGGAAGACTCATCCTGTGGACTGGAAGATTGACCAGCCCGGGAGAGCTAGAACGAGATCCTCAGAAGCGGTGCCTAATGCCGAGCATCACGAGTGTCTGGGTACTTGTGCCTCCGGCGGTGTACGTATCAGCAATTACGGCTTGAGCAGGGCCGAGGCCATTTGAGCCAGAGGCATGGCCGTATCCGGCCGAAGCATAGAGGTCTGTTCGTTTTGACAGTGCGTAGTCGGCCGCAGCGGTTACCTGATGATAGGTGGCGGACGAATCACCGTGCGACTTCATGTAGTCGTAGCCGACTTCAAGCAAAGTCGCCGGCGACACCTGCCACGCGGTAAAGACCGATACATTGTTGAATCGCTCGGCCCCTCTAAAGGTTGAATCTGCGTCGGCAAGATACTCGGCGTAGCTGTAGTACCCACCAATCGTCACTGGGCCAACCACGTATGCTGCCCCTGCTCGTGCAACGTTATATTTGCTTGCACTGGCATAAGCGGAGTTGACTGGGCTAAAGAAGTTGCCAGACGCGCTTGATGCTCCGCGACTCGCGGAACGAGCGTTGCCGTTGTCTGCATGGAAGTAACCGCTGGCCAGCGTCAAAGACCCGATTGAATAGTTCAACGCGGCACTGTATGAGTGCCCGGAACCGACGCTGCCCGCAACGTTGCCGAACCCGTATTGGAGGGCGAGCTGCAGTCCTCCCCAAGTGGGACTTACCCATTTAACAGCATTGTCGATCTTCGTCGTTCCGTCTGCCAGATCTATGTCGCCGGGCGCCGTAAAGTATTCCAAAAGAGAGTTACCTTGAACTGGAATAACTAGATCTATAAGGCCGTCAAATTGCCGGCCAAATGTCAATGCCCCATATTTATCGTTTTTCAATCCAACATATGATTGACGTGTAAACAGACGGTGCGAATCTGAGGATGCTCCATTGTTTATGTCAAATTGATTCTCAAGAGTGAAAAGGGCCGACCAACCGCCACCCAAGTCCTCATTGCCACGCATGCCCCAAACAGTAGGTGACATCTGGCCACTTTGCATAGAGATTCCGTTGTTGGATCCTCCGTTATTGTGGATATACTGAATGGAGTTGTCTAAAACGCCGTACAAGGTAACTGAGGACTGCGCGAATGCATGACCGTAAATGCAGGTGGAAAATCCGCAAATAAGGTTGAAAACCTTCTTTTTCATAAAAATCTCCGAACGATAAATTTTGTGTTGTTTTTAACGGGAATTGGTGGCATTTCCTCCGTTGATATGGGGTTGGGTTAGATTTTCGTAGATTCGTTGAGTTGATGTTATTGAGCCATGTCGACAGTCAATGGATTGGATTTTCTCATGCATGAATATAAGCATTCCAAATCAAATATCATGGACATCGGCGAAGTGGTTTGACTTGTTGGCAAAGTCAACTGAATTCGTGGGCAGTACGCGGATTCGCAGTGAGGTTGTAGGAGATGTTGTTATGGTTGTTCGCGGCGATAGCCATGTGATTCAAGCCAGTTTTGAACGAGTATTGCTTGCCGTGGATCGAGGGATGCGAGCACTTCGCAGGTCGGCTGGAGCTGCAGTGCAGCGATGATTGGCGCAAGTGGGATGCCTTGCAGATGCCAGATCCCGAGCGGCTGGTCGGGGCTCGTGACGACGTCGGCCTCGGCGATCGTGTCGCCGTCGATCACGGGCGCCCGCTCGATCGCGAGCGAGTTGAAATCGGGCGCGCGATGCGATGGCGCGTTGTCGGGCCACGCGCGGCGCGCCTGCCAGAACGGTCGGTCCGCCCACTGCGTGTCGAGCGTGTAGAAGTCGCGGCCGATCCGCGCGAAGCGCATGAACAGCGCGGTAATCCGCCGCTCGTGAAAGCGCAGCGCGAGCGCCGCGCGCTCGGGGTGCGCGAGCAGCGTGTGGATGACGGCCGGCGCCTGCAGCGCGGACGACAGCGACTGAAAGATACCGTTGCCGGACAGCGGATCGACGGCCATCGCCGCGTCGCCGACGCGCAGCCAGTTCGTGCCGCCGGTGTCGCCGCACAGCGTCGCGCTGCTGGTCCGACCGAACACGCGCGCCTCGGCGCGGGCGTCCAGGTCGAAGAAGTCACGTGCGAACGGCGTTTGCCGCAGCGTCGCGCACCACCCGGGCAGGGCGTTGCGCGGCGGCAGCGTCGTGGTCGCGACGTCGAGCGTTGCCTGCCAGTAGCAGCGGCCGTCGGGCAGGCGCGCCATCCAAGCCCAGCCGTCCGGCATACTCTCGATCCCGGATGCTGCATCGCCCGGCGTGCCTTGCCACACGTTCAGCAGGCTCAGCGTCTGCGGCCCGCGGCTCGCATCGCGCGCGAGCGGCGCGAGCCGGCCGCGCGCCTCGACGACGAACGCCGCGTACAGCGTTTCCTCGCCGGTCGGCGTGTCGATGCGGATCGCGTGCCCGTCGCCGTCGGCGTGCACCACGCGAACCGTTGCTTCACGCACCGCAATGCCCGCACCGGCTAGATCGCGGCGCAGCGCCGCGTCGAAACGACTGCGGTCGATCAGGTGTTCGTGATTGAGCGTGCGCGTGTCGCCGTTCCAGCGCGTTGTGCGCGCACACGGCGGCAATGCGCATGCGGCGGCCTGCACGAGTCCGGCATGATGCAGCCCCTGCAGCACACGATCGGACACGCCTTCAACCGCATCGAAGTGCCGCCATTCGCTGACGACCGTGACCGGATAGCCGAGCCGCGCGAGGCCGAGCGCGGCGGCGGCGCCCGCCGGTCCCGCGCCGAGCACGACGATCGACGGGCGGCTCATGAGGCGTGGGTGCGCCGTTCGACGCCAAGGTAGGCAGCGTTCGCGCGTAAATGGTCGAGCAGTGCCGTCGTATCGCCATCGGGATGATGCGCGAACCAGCGCGCCGCGTAGCCGCTTAGCGCCGCGCACGCGATGCTCGAGCCGGCCAGCGCACGCGGTGCGCCGCTCGACACGACCGCACCGAAATCGGCCTGCGGGCTGTCGAGCCACGACCATTGGCCTGGTGTGCAGCGCGCATCGCCGGTGACGCGCACGATCCCCGGATAGCTGGCCGGAAACACCGGCGTTCCTTGCGCGGGGCTCGATGCGAACACGATCACGCGTTGCGCGACGGCTGCCGCGCAAGCGTCACGCAGCGTGTCGCGATCGGCGCGCACGCCGAGGCTCAGGTTGATCACGCGAATGTGTTGCGTGAGCAACCAGTCGATTCCGTGCGCGATCTGCGCGGCGCTCGTCACGCCGCGCGCCTCGAACACCTGCGCGACGACCAGCGCCGCTTCGGGCGCGGCAGCCGCGATTGTCATGCAGATCGCGCTGCCGTGGCCGATCCGGTCCGGCTCGACGGCGCTGGCATGTAGCACCGACGCAGCGTCGAACGCGAAGCGCCGCGCGTCGGTGACGCGTGCGCTCAGCGACGGCGGATAGCCGCTGTCGACGACGCCCACGCGCACGGCGCGATCCACGGCGCGATCGTCAGGCATGTGCGACATCCCGGTGCACGCGTCGCGTAAGTTGGCCGTCCGCGAGCTCGAAATGCAGGTCGACGCCGGCGAGCGTCGACGCGCGGTGGCTGACGAGGATGCGCGTGCGATCGCCGAACAGCGTGTCGATCTGCGCGATGACCTGCCGCTCGGTCGTTTCGTCGACGGCCGACGTCGCTTCGTCGAGCACCAGGATCGCCGGTGCCTGCAGCAGTGCGCGTGCGATCGCGATGCGCTGCTTCTGGCCGCCGGACAACTGCTGGCCGCGTTCGCCGACCGGCCCGTCGAGTCCGCCCGGTAGCGTCGCGATCAGTTCGTCGAGCTGCGCGGCGCGTGCGGCATGTACGATGTCGTCGTGTGTCGCGAGCGGTGCCGCGTAGCGGATGTTGTCGGCGAGGCTGCCGCGAAACAGCACGGTGTCCTGGCTGACGACAGCGACGTGGCGGCGCAGCGCGTCGAGATCGACGTCGCGCAGGTCGATGCCGTCGATCCGGACGCTGCCGCGCTGCGGGTCGTAGAAGCGCTGCATCAAATCGATCAGCGTCGATTTTCCGCTGCCCGACATTCCCGACAGCGCGACCTTGCTGCCGGCCGGTACGCGCGCGCCGGCGCCGCGCAGCACGGGCTGCGCGCGCTCGTCGTGCCCGAACCACACATCGACGAATTCGAGATCGCCACGCGGAGGCAGCTCGCGCGCGGCGGCAGGCGGCTGCACGGCCACCGGCGCGCGCTGCAGCTCCATCACGCGGCCGAGGCTGACCGTCATCCGCTGCAGCGCGACGTAGAGCCCGAGCAGACTCTTCACTGGGCCGATCGCCATCCCGAGATAGCTGGAGAACGCGATCAGCGAACCGAGCGGCCAGTCGCCGCGAATCACCCAGTAGCCGCCGACAATGAACGCACCCGCGCGCGACAGCGAGGTCAGCGTGCCGGGCACCGATTGCGTGACGAATTCGGTCACCTGCAGCTTCAGCAGGCGCTCCATGTAGCGGTCGCCGAGACCGTCGAGCCGCGCCTGTTCCGCGCGCTGCCGGCCGGCGGCCTGGATGAACTTCATCGCGGGCAGCGTTTCGACGAGGAACGACGACACGTCGGCCGCGCCTTCGCGTACCGAGCGCGCATCGCGCTCGACCTTGCGGCGCATCGTGCGCAGCCACAGGATCTCGAACGGAACAAGCAGCAGCGCGAGCAGCGACAGTTTCCACGACAGCGTGACGAGCAGTGCGAGCGTGCCGACTAGCCCGATCACGTTCGACACGGCGGAGAACAGCGCGTCGAGCGCGAAGCGCTGGATCTCGGCGATGTCGCCGTCGAGGCGCGACAGCAGGTCGCCGAGACGGCGCTGCCCGTAGAACGACGGCGACAGCTGCTGCAGGTGCGCATAGACGGCGCTGCGCAGCGAGAACAGCACGCGGCCGGACAGTCGTGTGTGCAGGTAACGGTTGATGCCGCCGAGCAGCGTGCCGACGAAGCCCGCGAACACCATCGCAAACGCGACCGCGACGAGCATCCGGAAGTCCTTGCCGACCAGCCCGCGGTCGATCAGCTCCTTCGTGAGCCACGGCTGCGAGAGCGCCAGCAGCGACGCGCAGGCCGACAGCGAGAGCAGGCCGGCGATCGCGAGCCGGTGCGGCCGCACGAAGCCGTACAGCCAGCCAAGCGAACGCGCGAGTTGTGCTCGATCATCGATTTGCACGAAGCGCAGAATGAACCTCATCAACATGGGACCTTGGCTCGGAGGATTGCTCGTTGGTCAAATGCGGAACAGTTTGACGGTCGACGTTGCCTTCTCCGAATTCGACATCCGCGGTCGACTTCGGAATGAGTATTGGCCGTCAGCCGCTGGTCTCCACGGCGCAATTGGCGGTTGATGCCGTGGTTTGGCGCGACGCGTGTGGTGGCGCGTCGCGCACATGATCAGGCGCGTTTGTTGTACGCGCTGCACCAGCCCTTCCCGGACACTCGCTTGACGGCGAAGAGGGGGCAAGCAGCTGCCGTGTCCGTTTGCTTTCCTTGATAGAAGCTGCAGTTCCCGCAGTCTTGCCCCGCCTGGTAACGCGGGTATTTGACCCTTTCAACGTTCGTAGCGTTGGCGCGATATCCCAGTCCTTTTGCCGCCGGGTCGTTCTCGTCCAGCATTGGCGCCTCCGCTCGTGCTGTGCTGGCGAGGGTTAGTGCGGATACGGTGCCGGCAACTGCGATGACAAAGCTGCGTCGGGAGCGATTCAGTTGATGCTTCATAGGGATTGCTAGTCTCAAAATTATCGATGAATGAATCAGGTCGCGCTATCTGTCCGATCGGAGGGATTCGTATTGGCCGTTCCGACACTCGTCGCCCGACCACCAACCCCACACGATGATGGATCGGAAACTTCAACCACTCTTAACGGCGACGCCCGATCAAGCGCATGACATGCCTGCGAGGCACGCCGCCACGCAAAACGGTTAATCGTCTGCAGGAGCCACCAGCAGAGCCTGCCGCCACGGTAGGCATTACATATAAACCGTGCGAGCGCAGCAGCGCAACTTGCAGATGGTTGATTAAGCACATTGCATGCCAGCTTCAGGGCTGTTGCCTCTTCAACTTGTGCGAGGTTTCCCATCCTTTTGCGAGCGAGCCCGCCGACGCATTATCGAGCGATGCCGGTGTCGCTCAAGGTCGACCCTTTGTCCCATTTTGGGAATTCTCGTGGGACGGGAGTGGGACGCGGGAACAGGGGCCTGCGCCAACCTGGAGAGATGCGGTGTCGATGTATTTTTAAGAAAAAAATTGAATAGGGATTTTCCCGCAGTATTTGAAATGCGGGCCAGCGTTTTTAGGACGTTTTTTAGGGTGCCCGACGTGTGGTTTATCGTTGGCACGGAACCTGCTTATAACGGTAATCCCACGCCAGTTCCCTTCGATCCTAGGCGAATCAAGACCCCTCTCAAAGGAGCAGCGCTTTGTTAAAAACGTTCATTCGACGCAGCAGGTTGATGGGCATCATGGCGGCGGCCATGCCGGTCGCGCTGGTTTCGGGTGCGGCTCATGCACAAGTGCAAGCGCCCCGCGATGCGCGAGCGATTCTGAGTCAGACATGCGCGGCCTGTCACGCCGCGGAATCAAAGGATTCGTGGAGTCGTATCAGCCATCAGCGTAAAACCCCGGAGGGTTGGTTGCTGACGATCGGCCGGATGCAGACGATGCATGGCTTGACAATTAGCGACGAAGAACGGCGAATTCTCGTTAAATATTTGTCGGATACGCAAGGGCTTGCGCCTTCGGAAACAAAAGACCTGCGCTACGCGCCCGAACAACGCTTGAACACTCAGGAGACCGCTGGCTCGGATGAGTTCAAACAGATGTGTGCGCGTTGTCACTCCGCCGCACGACCATTGCTGCAGCGCCGTCCAGTGCAGGAGTGGGAGCGGCTTGTGAACTTCCACGTTGGACAATTCCCATCGATCGAATATTCGTCGTTGGGGCGCGACCGCGATTGGTTCAAGATCGCGGTGACCGACATTGCGCCGTACCTCGCAAAGAACTTTCCGTATGACAGCAAGGCGTGGGACGACTGGAAGAAAAACCAGCCGCCGGCGACGTCGCTGGCCGGTACATGGAGCTTCAGCGGACACATGCCGGGGAAAGGCGACGCATTCGGTTTGATGACCGTGACGGGCGGCGACAAGGATGGCTTCAAGGTGAAGTTGAAGGGACAGTTTGCGGACGGCAGCCCGTTAGTTGGTGCTGGTACCGCTACGCTTTATACCGGCTACGAATGGCGTGCCAATGTCAAGGTTGGTGGCGTGCTGATGCACCAGGTATTGATGGCCGCTGAAGGTCAATTGAGCGGCCGCATGTACGAAGACGAGCACAGCGAACGAGGTCTCGATTTTAGTGCGGCAAAACTGGGCAAGGCGCACATCCTTGCTGTTCAGCCGGCGTATGTGAAGGCTGGTAGTGAGTCGACGGTGACGATTGTCGGTCCGAATCTCGAAGGAACCCCGGCATTGGGCTCGGGTGTAACGGTTACATCTGTGCTCGAGCGCACGCCTGAGTATCTTCGAGTGCGAGTGAAGTCCAGCAGTGATAGCGTCGCTGGTCCGCGACAGGTTTCTGTCGGCACAGCGCAATCTGATGGTTTCGCAGTCTATCAAGAGGTCAAGGAAGTCAAGGTTCTGCCTAACTACGCAATTGCTCGGATCGGAGGCAATGGCGGTCCAATGCCGAAGGTGCAAGGGCGCTTTGATGCGGAGGCTTGGGGGGTGGATGCGGCTGGCAAGCCGTTCCGAATCGGCTATATGCCGGCGCAATGGTCGGTCGCACCATTCGACGATCAGGCGAAGAACGACAACGACGTCAAGTACGCAGGCGTGATGCAGAGCGCGACCGGTATTTTCACGCCGGCCAACGCTGGGCCGAACCCTCAGCGGCGCAGGTCCAACAACAACACGGGCAATCTGAAGGTCATCGCATCGGTCACCAACGGTAATCGCACCGTTACTGGCACGGGGCAGATGGTCGTTTCGGTTCAGCGCTGGAATAATCCGCCGCTGCCATGATTTGTGCTGTCTCTTTGCCGTCGGGCCGCGCAGGCGGTCCGAGCGGCATTCTCCAGGGCTTCGGTCCGACCAAAACTTAGAGATTGCTAGGAGATTCCCATGGGCGCGCTGTTGAATGTAGTCGAGCGCAATGTGCATGAAGTGCGCGTCGACGATGAGCGTCTGATGTTCCACGTGCCGAGTAGCTCACTGTTCGCTGCCGACGAGCTCACGGCGGCCATCATCGACTCATTGCGTGCTAGTACTTGCACTGCCGAAGAACTATTCGCCCGGCTAGGTACGTCCCCGCGTGGTGACATATCCGAAACGCTTAATGAGCTGATGGCGCTTGAAGTTGTTAGTGATGGCTCCCCGTTGACGCCGGAATTCGCTACGAAGCGCATCGAGCGAACCGCGATCAATACCGTCGTGCTTAACGTCAACACCGGCTGCAATCTGAGTTGTACATATTGCTACAAGGAGGATCTCGACACGCCGTCTGCTGGGCGTCGGATGGACGTCGAGACTGCGAAGGCTTCGGTCGAGATGTTGCTCAAAGAGTCGCCGGATGAACCGCGCTACACGGTTGTGTTCTTCGGCGGTGAGCCACTCAGCAACCGAAAATTGATCGAGCACATGGTCGAATACTGCGAGGTTCGCTTCGGCGCGCTCGGAAAGCAGGTTGATTTTGTAATGACGACCAACGCCACGCTTCTGACTGAAGAGGTCATCGATTGGCTCGACGCGCATCGCTTCGGTTTGTCGATCAGCATTGATGGGCCGAGAAAGATTCATGATTTGAATCGTCGAACGGTTGGTGGTTCGGGCACGTATGACGTTGTGCGCCGCAAGGTCGATATGCTGCTTAAGCGCTACCGCAGCCGCCCTGTCGGCGCGCGCGTGACGTTGACAAGCGGAGTGACCGACATCGAAGGGATCTGGAATCACTTGTTCAACGAGCTTGGTTTTGCGGAAGTCGGCTTTGCGCCCGTCACATCGGGTCAACTTGACTCGTTCAATTTAGGCCCAGACGAACTTGCGCAGGTATTCGCGAACATGAAGGCGCTCGGCCGCCGCTATCTGACGGCGGCGCTCGAAAACCGCAACATCGGCTTCTCGAACTTGCATCAACTAATCACCGACCTGCACGAAGGGAACAAGAAGTCGTTGCCGTGCGGCGCGGGGCTCAAGATGCTCGCAGTCGATCACAAGGGCGACCTGAACCTGTGCCACCGCTTCACGGGCTCAACACTGCCGACGTTCGGCAACGTACGCGATGGTGTCGCGCAGGATCAGCTCAATGACTTCCTGTCGCAGCGCCTCGACCGCAGCGGCACAGGCTGCGACAGCTGCCGAATCCGCAATCTGTGCTCGGGCGGTTGCTATCACGAGAGCTATGCACGCTATGGCGACCCGGCGCACCCGACCTATCACTACTGTGAGTTGATGCGTGACTGGATCGATTTCGGCATTGAGGTCTACAGCCGCATCATTGCAGGAAACCCGGCATTCATCGACAACTACATTACTCCGCGGAAGGCGCACTGACATGAAACACCTAAAGCCGCTTAACAACAAGGCAAAGCAGCTTGAGCAAGCCGCGAAGGAAGACCGGCTCGAAGAAGTTGTCGCGATGACGTCTGTTGCAGGCTGTACTGCTACAACCGACCCAGGCTGGGAAACCGATGCATTCGGAGGCATTGCGTCATTGTGCCAGCCAATGGAGGCGGATCTTTATGGCTGCTCTGATCCGTGTTGGTGGCCCGCTCAGGTGCCGGACACGATGATCACTTACCCGAACTGGAACAAATCCGATTCCGTAGCTAGCACCGACTGGCGCAAGCTTGGCAGCGTGTTTCCGAAGGATAAGTAATCGACACCGCACACACTGGGGAATAAATATGTCAATGAAGAAGTTTTTGGGTATGACTATCGTGTCAGCGATTCTGTCGACTGGCCCGATGGTGAGTGTAGCTGCGACGAATGGCGCGCTAAAGACAGGGCGCGAGTATCTCGCGATTGTTGGTTATCCTAATACTCTGACTGTTGTGGACACATCCAGCGATGAGATATATAAGACATGCTCGTTGCCAGATGCGTTTAATCCGGGGACGGTGACGATTAGTCCAGATAAAACGCGCGCGTATGTACTGAACAATCGATACGGCGATCTTTACGGTGTAGAGCTTGATACATGCAAGGTTGTATTCCATGCGGATCTCTCGGACCGACCCGGTGAACGCGTGAAATCGATGTTCTCCATTGCGGTGAGCCCTGATGGCAAGGAGGTATACAGCGTCGTCAACCCAACCAAGCTCAATCGCGACACCTATGAAGTTCAGACTCCGCGTCTACAAGTGTACTCGACCAGTGGTGGCATGGATGCAAAGCCGATCCGAACGTTTCCTGTCCCGCGTCAACTCGGGGTTATGATGGCTGCGAACGACGGATCTTTGTATATTTCAGGTGCGGATGTCTACCGCATGGACGTGAAATCCGGGAAACTCGACGTCACTGTTGCGGTTCGGAACTGGAAAAGGCCGCTTTATGGGCAGCCAGACGTTTTGAATGCGTGGCCGCAGCAACTTCCACAGAATTCGTTCGATTCGATTTACACTGCCGATCGCTTCAAAGACGAGAAGAAGACTCCCGGTACAAATGAAACGATGTATGGTTACATTGACATCGACCTTGCGACCGGCAAGGTGTCGCTGAAGGACTTCGCTCCTGTTGCGGAAGTGTTTTTCAGTGGTGTACGTTCTCCAACAAATCCGGATATTGTGTATGTCGTCGGAAATCGACTCGCGAAATTCAATTCGAAGACCGAAAAGCTTGTTGGCGAGGCACCGCTTGATCACACTTACTACGTGTTGGCGCTGAATAAAGCCGGCAAGAAGGTATATGTAGCAGGAGCGGCTAATTCAATTAGCGTAATCGATGCGGACACAATGAAGAAAATCAAGGAGATTCGCTTGAGCGGTGATACCGCACAAGCTACTCCTCAAATCTTCATGCGATGACTTGCTAGGTGCGCTGGGCTCACCGAAAGCGTATTCCGCGTCCAGCTCTATTGCTGGCGCGGACGCCGGACTACAGTGCCCTCGGTACCTCCGCGAGCAATGTGGTGCAGGTTGCAGACGTCATGCCAATGCGCTTACCAGCTGTTTTCGGTGCGGTGTTGTGGTCTATCGCGGGCCGCAGCAAACGGGCGCTCGCATTGGCGTGGTGACGTCGCTGTCGCACGCCCGCAAGATATTCGATTTCGAGAAGGGGCTCGCGCAGACATTCACAATGTCGTCGATATCACGATACGCCTCATGTCACCTGAAACATGAAGCGCAGCGGCAACAGCTCACCTGAGAAACGCTCGGATCGGCACGTGAGCACGTACCTGGCCAACGCGAACGCGAATACATCAAGCAGTTCTTAAACCGTGGCTGATGGAAAGAAGCCGTGGAACGGTACGCGCTATCAGTCTGGCGCAAGCTCATTTGAGTTGAAACGAGGTCATTCGATCGAGACCGACCATTGCGTGGGAAATTATGAGATGCGAGAAGGTGAAATATGACGGTACGCTGAGAGATTTAGCGGCCAGTTGATTTTAGTAGTTGTCTATAAGAAAAGGAATATTTGTATGGCGGTACTTGGCATGTATCCGACTTTCTACGTTCCAGGCATTGGCACAGCCTGGGTAATGGGCATCATCGGCGTGATTCACGTCGTTGCGTCCCATACGTCGGTCGGTGCATCGTTTCTGTTCGCCCTGCTCGAAACACGCGCCTATCGTGAAAACAAACCGCAGTTGATGGAATTCATCAAGAAGTACGGGATGTTTCTACTCGTTTTCTCGTACATTATCGGCTCGATCACGGGTCCAGGTATTTGGTATGCGATAACCGTCGCGAGCCCGCGCGGTGTTAGCGGCCTAATCCACAACTTCGTGTGGGTCTGGGCGAGCGAATGGGTCTACTTCACTGTCGAGGTGATTGGCGTATACGCGCTCGTCTACCTGATCGGCAAGGTCGATCCAAAGACCCACCTGAAGCTCACCTGGTCGTTCGCGCTCGCGTCGTGGGCGACGATGCTTCTGATTGTTGGAATCTTGTCGTTCATGATGTGGCCTGGAAGCGATCGCTGGTACCAGACCGGCTCGACGAGCGATGCATTCTTCAATGTCAATTTCTTCGCCCAACTCGGCACGCGCACCGGCGCGATGCTGGTGATGGCCGCGGTCGTCGGCCTGCTAATAGCAAGCCGAGTGAGTGACCTTGACCAGCGCCGAGACGTCGTGCGCTTGCTAGCCCCCCTTGGGCTCGTCGGAGGTCTCGTCGCGGTGCTGATGTTCCTGTACTACCTGCGTACGCTGCCGAATAACGCGATTGTTATGCTCAACGCGAATCTTCTTCCAGTCTACGGCAAGGAGATGGTTTGCGTGTTCGTCGTCGCGACGCTGTGGCTGCTCTTCGCGTGGTGGCGCCCGCAGCAGGTCTCCACATCGCTAGCGGTGGCGATGTTCCTCTTTATCGCGGTGTTTGGAGTCTGGCCGGAGGAGCGGATGCGCGAATCGATGCGTAAGCCTTACGTCGCCGGCCAGTACATTTACGGCAACCAGGTTATCGCGCGTGACGTGCCGGCAAAGGGGATCGAGTCCGAGGTCGACACGATCGCCGCATACGGTCTGCTGAAGCTGAACCCATTCGTGCCAGACCGGCTGCGCGCCGTGACGGATGCGAACGAACTCGAGGTAGGCCGGCTGCTGGCAAAGATGGCCTGTGCGAATTGCCACTCGTTAGAGCCGGGCGGGCCGCTGCGAAACCTGCCCGGCAAGTTTCACTATGCGCCCGACGCGGACATGATCGCCGCCTTCATGAAGGGCCCGCTCAAGCATGGCACACAGCCATACATGCCACGCATCGATTTGCCCGACGACGAGATCCGCGCAATCTCCAGCTACCTCGCGACGGTGAACGCCGGAAAAAACGTGAACCGAATGATTGCACAGCAACAAGCGTCGATCGTACCCGCATCGACAAGGAAGTAAGGCCATGGATATCGGAACTGTGATGAACACGATGCGCGATCCAGCTGGACTGCCCGCCCAGCCGATCGTGTTTCAGGTGCTGATGGTGATTACCTGGGTCCTGCATATCGCATTCGTGCATCTAGCGCTCGGCAGCGCTGGGCTCGCTATTGTCGCGTTTCACCGGCGTGGCGTGGGCCCGTACTGGGAGCGGCTGTCGTTCGCGTTGACCAAGGTTGCGAAGGTCGCAGTGTCGCTACTGATAGTGCTCGGCGTCGGCCCCTTGCTATTTACGCAAGTGATCTACGACCCGCAGTGGTACACGTCGAACGTGCTGTCTGGGCGCTGGGCGATTGCATTCATCTTTACGCTAATCGTCGGCTATTGCTGCTGGTTCGCCTTCTACCACGGCAATCACTCGGGTTCTAAGGCGCGTATCGGCCTTTACGCATGGAGTGCGCTCGCGCTGTTCTGCCTAGACGGTCTCATCATGCACGCACTGTCCTATCAGGAACTTCTGCCGCAGCAGTGGATTCAGTGGTACGCGCAGGGCGGCGCTGTTGATACGCGCGGAGCGGCGCTACACGCGATTGAATGGGCGCGCTACTTGTTCATCATGGGCTTGTCTGTGCCGGGTGTCGGCGTGTTCCTGCTCGTCTACGCGCAATACTTCGCCGGTCGCGCCGATCGTGAACCGGGATATCTCTCATTCGTGTGTGGACTCGGGCAGCGTATCGCTCGATGGGGATTTACGCTGTCTGTCGTGACATCACTCGCATGGCAAGCCGATTTGCCGCACGCGAGCGGGCTCACGCAGCACCCGGTTGGCTGGTTGCTCGTCGCTGGCCTGGTCGTGATGGCGTGGTGGATGCATCGGTTCGCGCCGGAAACGCATGGCTACCTGCCGGCTGTCGCGAGCGTTGCGTTGCTTGCAATTCTCTCGCTGTGGCGGGAAGTCATTCGCATTGCCTACCTGCGACCATTCGGCTATGACGTGCATAGCTACCCTGTCCACTTCGACTGGCCGTCAACGTTCCTATTCTTTACAACGCTCACGGGAATCGGTGGGTTTGTCGGCGGTTTCTATCTGATGCTGCTGTACCGTGCGGGCAGGGTCCAGAACTGCTACACCGCCGAGCGCCCGGTCGGGCGCCTTGGTACTGGAGCGCTGGCGGTGCTTGGGCTCTGGATAGCCGTGTTCCTCGCCTACGGGATTGCGATCTCGTATCGCAACAGCTTCATTTGATCTGCGGTAAATGCTTCAGAAATCGTTCACATGAAATCGACTCTTTTTGCTGGTCTCACGCTGCTGATTATTAATAACGCTGCCCACGCGCAGGCGATCGACACGGTTCCCGATGTAGGTGCCGGTGCGCGCCGCGCCGCGGTCTGCTTCGCCTGTCATAACACAAACGGAATCGCGAGGATTCCTGGTGTGCCGGATCTCGCGGGTCAGAATTCTGACTATCTGGAGGCTGCGCTGCACGCGTACCGCGACGGGCAAACGCGCCAGAACCCGACGATGAATGCGATGGCAAAACCGCTGTCAGACCGCGACATCGTCAACATCGCCACGTATTTCGGGAGCTTGCCGCGCGTCGCCGACTGAGTTGTTCCATTAGGGGGTGTACGTTTCATTCGTTCGGGCAGTCTGAGCGATATTACGCCAATGGCGTACGCGCGATACCTGGCTGATATAGAAGTCTGTTATCCAAAGTATTGGACGCTGTGACTGGGTGGGGCGTATAAATAGACTAAACGAACTTCACTCTTGCAGTTTGCGCCACGATTTGAGATCGATTGAATGAATAGAAGAATTCGTTCGAGATTCTCCAGAAGTTTTCAGGAACATGATTCCGAGTAGGTGGGCGTGACTTCAGTCAATTATTCTGAGGATTGAGAACTGGAGATGGTAGCTATGAATTCCAAAGTATTCGACACGAAAGAAGTACGGGACCTTCTGAAAGCCGCGGCCAATATTGAAGCCACGAGCGGCAATCTTCGCGCCAAGGAGATAGTTCATCGCCTGCTGGGTGATCTTTTCAAGGCCATCGCTGATCTCGATATTACGCCCGACGAAGTTTGGGCCGGCGTGAACTACCTGAACAAGCTCGGCCAGGACGGAGAAGCTGCGCTTCTTGCTGCCGGCTTGGGACTCGAAAAGTACCTCGACATCCGCATGGACGCCGAGGATAAGGCTATCGGCATTAACGACGGTACACCGCGAACCATTGAGGGACCTCTTTATGTGGCTGGGGCGCCGCTGCGCGATGGTGTATCCAGGATCGACATCAATCCTGATGCGGATTCAGGCCCGCTTGTCATCCGCGGTACTGTCACCGGACCAGATGGAGAGCCCGTTGCCGGGGCGGTCGTCGAATGCTGGCATGCCAATTCGAAGGGCTTTTACTCGCATTTCGATCCGACGGGCGCTCAAAGCGAATTTAACTTGCGCGGCGCGGTCAGGACTGGTGCCGACGGCAGGTACGAATTCCGCACGCTGATGCCGGTTGGTTACGGCTGCCCGCCACTCGGTGCGACGCAGCAGCTGTTGAATGAACTTGCCCGCCATGGCAATCGTCCTGCGCATGTGCACTTCTTTGTCACCAGTCGCAATCACCGCAAGCTGACGACCCAGTTCAACATCGAAGGCGATCCGCTTATCTGGGACGACTTCGCGTACGCCACACGCGAGGAACTGATTCCTCATGTTGCGGACATGACCGGTGGTACGGCGTTGGGCCTGAAGGCCGACACATATCAGGACATCGAGTTCAACTTCGTGCTGACCCCGCTGGTTCAGGGCGTTGATAACCAGATTGTCCATCGCCGGCGCGCTTCGGCCACGGCGTAACTGCCCGGTATGGCAGCGGTGCGCTAGCACTGCCGCCAATCGGGGAAATGTGGAGTCATTCGACATAGATGCGCGAACTCTGTGCACGATCAGATTCGCGTTCTGGAGAGCAAACATGTCCATCATTATTGACAGAGCTAACGAATTGGATCATCTGCTGTCGACCGCAGTGCAAGATGACAGGCAGGCCGGTGTTTTTCGTTGCCGCCGCGATATCTTCACTAACGCCGATTTGTTCGAACTGGAGATGAAGCATATCTTCGAGAACAACTGGGTGTACTTGGCCCACGAGAGCCAGATCCCGAACAACAACGATTACTACACGACGTGGATCGGCCGCCAGCCGATCGTGATCACGCGCGACAAGACCGGCGAGCTGCACGCGGTGATCAATGCCTGCGCGCACAAGGGTGCGATGCTGTGCCGGCGCAAGCACGGCAACAAGGGCAGCTTCACGTGCCCGTTCCACGGCTGGACCTTCTCGAACACCGGCAAGCTGCTGAAGGTGAAGGACGAGAAGACCACCGAGTATCCGGTGCAGTTCAACACCCACGGGTCGCACGACCTGAAGAAGGTTGCGCGCTTCGCGAACTATCGCGGCTTCCTGTTCGGCAGCCTCAGCGCCGACGTGCTGCCGCTCGAGGACTACCTCGGCGAGACGCGCGTCATCATCGACCAGATCGTCGCCCAGGCGCCGAACGGGCTCGAAGTGCTGCGCGGCAACTCCTCCTACATTTACGAAGGCAACTGGAAGATGCAGATGGAGAACGGTTGCGACGGCTATCACGTCAGCACCGTGCACTGGAACTACGCGGCCACGATGGGCCGCCGGAAGGAAGCCGGAACCAAGGCGGTCGATGCGAACAGCTGGAGCAAGTCGGTCGCGGGCGTGTACGGATTCGACAACGGCCACATCCTGCTGTGGACCAAGACGATGAACCCGGAAGTGCGCCCGGTGTACCAGCACCGCGACGAGATCAAGGCACGCGTCGGCGAAGTGCAGGCCGATTTCATCGTGAACCAGACGCGCAACCTGTGCGTGTACCCGAACGTGTTCCTGATGGACCAGTTCAGCACGCAGATCCGCGTAGTGCGTCCGCTCGGCGTCGACAAGACCGAAGTCACCATTTTCTGCTTCGCGCCGAAGGGTGAGAGCGAAGCGGACCGCGCGACTCGGATCCGCCAGTACGAGGACTTCTTCAACGTGACTGGGATGGGCACGGCCGACGACCTTGAGGAATTCCGCGCGTGCCAGGCTGGCTATGCGGGCATCACGGCGATGTGGAACGACCTGTCGCGCGGCGCACCGCTGTGGGTCGACGGGCCGGACGACAACGCGAGGAAAATGGGACTGAACCCGCGCATTTCGGGCGAGCGCAGCGAGGACGAAGGGCTGTTCGTGTGCCAGCACGAACACTGGGTGCACGTGATGCGCGATGCGCTGAAGAAGGAACGCGGGGAGGTGGCGGCATGAACATCGATTACCGGACCATTTGCGCGACGCTGTATCGCGAAGCGCGCCTGCTCGACGAACGCGAGTGGGACGAGTGGCTGACCTGCTACGCGGAGGACGTCACATACTGGATGCCTGCGTGGGACGACGAGGACCGGTTGACCGACGATCCGCACAGCCAGATCTCGCTGATGTACTACGCGGATCGCGGCGGCCTCGAGGATCGCGTGTTCCGGATCAAGACCGAGCGCAGCGGCGCGTCGACGCCCGAGCCGCGCACGAGCCACAACGTGACGAATGTCGAGGTGCTGGCCGAGCGCGACGGCGAGGTGGACGTGCGCTACAACTTCCACACGCTCAACCACCGCTACCGCGTGACCGATCACTTCTTCGGCACGATGTTCGTCACGCTGCGCCGCGCAGGCGATGCGCTGCTGATTTCGCACAAGAAGATCGTGCTGAAGAACGACTACATCCGGCAGGTGCTCGACGTTTACCACGTCTGACGCTGTTGTTTTGTCATGAAAAGAAGTGGAGGTGACACCATGTCCACCTACAAGATTGCACTGAATTTCGAGGACGGGGTAACCCGCTTTATCGATTGCAAGGCCGGCGAGAAGGTACTCGACGCCGCCTTCCGCGCGAAGATCAACCTGCCGATGGATTGCTCCGACGGCGTGTGCGGCACCTGCAAGTGCCGCGCCGAAAGCGGCCGCTACGACCTCGGCGACGACTACATCGACGACGCGCTCACCGAGGATGAAAAGGACGGCGGCCTCGTGCTGACGTGCCAGATGGTGCCGCAAAGCGATTGCGTGATCGCGGTGCCGACTTCGTCGGTCGCGTGCAAGACCGGGCAGAGCGGCTTTGCCGCGACGGTCACGAAGGTCGAGCAGCACAACGACGCGGCCGTCGTGCTCGAACTCGACGTCGGCGCGGCCGCGCCTGTGTTCCTGCCGGGCCAGTACGTGAACATCGACGTGCCCGCGAGCGGCCAGCATCGCTCTTATTCGTTCTCGTCGGCGCCGGCCGACGCGAAGGTCAGCTTCCTGATCAAGAAGATTCCCGGCGGCGTGATGAGCACGTGGCTCGAATCGGCGCAGCCGGGCGACACGCTGGAACTGCACGGGCCGCTCGGCAGCTTTTACCTGCGCGAGGTGCAGCGGCCGCTGCTGTTCCTTGCGGGCGGCACGGGTCTCGCGCCGTTCCTGTCGATGCTCGAAGTGCTGGCGCGCAGCGGCTCGCAGCAGAAGGTGCACCTGATCTACGGCGTGACGCGTGATCTCGACCTCGTGCTGGTCGACGCGATCGAAGCGTATGCGGCGAAACTGCCGAACTTCAGTTTCGCGACGGTCATCGCGGATGCCGCGTCGGACCATCCGCGCAAGGGCTGGGTCACGCAGCACATCCCGGCCGATGCGCTGAACGACGGCGACGTCGACGTGTACCTGTGCGGGCCGCCGCCGATGGTCGACGCGGTGCGCAAGTATTTCGACGACGAAGGCGTGAAGCCGAACAGCTTCCACTACGAGAAGTTCACCCCCAACGTCACGGCAAAGGCGGCATGACTATGCAACGATTCTCCGGCAAGGTCGTCGTCGTCACCGGCGCGGCGCAGGGTATCGGCCGAGGCGTCGCGCTGCGCGCGGCGGCCGAGGGCGGCAGCGTGCTGTTCGTCGATCGCGCGGATTTCGTCGCCGAGGTGGCGGCCGAGGCGCCCGGCGGCGAGACGGCGGGCTTCGTCGCCGATCTCGAAACCTACGAAGGCGCGCACGCGGCGATCGCGTATGCGGTGCAGACGTTCGGCGGCATCGACATCCTGATCAACGGCGTCGGCGGCGCGATTCGCATGCGCCCGTTCGCCGAATTCGAGCCGGCGCAGATCGACGCGGAAATCCGCCGCTCGCTGATGCCGACGCTTTATACCTGTCACGCCGTGCTGCCGCACCTGATCGCGCGCGGCGGCGGCACGATCGTCAACGTCTCGTCGAACGCGACGCGCGGCATCCGTCGCGTGCCGTATTCGGCGGCGAAAGGCGGCGTCAACGCGCTGACGTCGGCGCTCGCGATGGAGTACGCGGAGCACAACATTCGTGTCGTCGCCACCGCGCCGGGCGGCACCAGCGCGCCGCCGCGCCGCGTGCCGCGCAATGCGGCCGGCGACAGCGCACAGGAACAGGCATGGATGGGCGAGGCCGTGCGGCAGGTGACCGAATCGACGTACTTCAAGCGCTACGGCAGCCTCGACGAGCAGATCGCGCCGATCCTGTTCCTCGCGTCCGACGAGGCGAGCTACATCACCGGCACGGTGCTGCCGGTCGCGGGCGGCGATACGGGTTGAGCAGTACGCCGCTTGCCTTTGTTCATCGACAGTCAGACGGCCCGCGCGAAGACGCCGAACAGTGTGGTTGCTCAACGATCCGGGCAGCAATCGCCATCTTGGCATCAAGCCTTTCGTTTATCTTCCCACCGGCAGCTACAACGTCAATCATGCGCTGACTCTCGTTGAAAGCCGCTGGAATTTCTCGCTGAGATTGAACTCTTGCGTGCGAGTCACGGTGTTCAAAAGAACATTTTTTGCTTGACATTCCCACTAGGGAAACACTGATTAATAGGCGATCGCGCGAGGTGGTCGGCGATGTGGGCGGGGAATGGCCGGATACCGAAGCGAAGCGCCGCCCATTCGGAGAAGTTTGCCCCGAGGATGCACCTTATTTC
>NZ_CADFEF010000053.1:0-20237 GCF_902833125.1 Burkholderia sp. BCC1640
ATCCCGAACGATCCGGAAAAGCCGTTCGTGACGAGCGGGATCCGTCTGGGTTCGCCGGCGATGACGACGCGCGGCTTCGGCGCGGCGGAAGCGGAGACGGTCGGCAACCTGATCGCCGATGTGCTGGAGGCGCCGGAAGATGCGGCGACGATCGAGCGCGTCCGTGGTCTGGTCGCGGAGCTGACCAAGCGTTTCCCGGTCTACGGCTAACACGCGGCAATCGGGTTCAACCGCCAGCGCGATTGAATCTCGTCCGCACCGAAGCAGCGTAAAAAAATCCGGCTCGCAAATCGCGAGCCGGATTTTTGCGCTGTGTGCGAATCGGTGTCGCGTCACACCGTCGGATCGACGTTCGCCTCGAGTTCGCGAATGCGCTCGTCATTGCGCGTGTCCTTGAGCATCGGCGGCCCGGCGAAGGTCTTGCGCACACCGAATCCGTACCAGATGACCATCAGCGCCGCCACGAACGCGACGAGCACGTAGAGCACTTTCTCGTTCGGCGGCTGGATGCCGACGTATGCGAGCACGCAGGCGCCCACCAGCGCGAGCAGCGCGCACGGCTTCGACCAGATGCCCAGCTGGAACGGGCCCTTTTCGGTCCACGTGCGGCCTTCGGCGAGCATTCCCGAGCCGAGCGGCATCGCATACGAGATGAACAGGAACACGGCGCTGCCCGCGCTCAACACCGAGAACGCATCGCCGTACAGCGTGACGACGATGGCAAGCACCGCGCACGTCCAGATCGCGGGCCCGGGCGTCCGGTGGTTGTGATTCACGCTGCGCAGCAGTTTCGACGCGGGCAGCCCGCCGTCGCGCGCGAACGCGTACATCATGCGCGAGGTCGACATGATCGCCGCGAGCCCGCACACGTAGTTGATGAAGAACATCGCGAGCTCGAGGCACACGCGCAGCGTCTTCGGAATCGGCGCGAGGATGGCTTCGAAGAAGCCGGTGCCCTGTTTCATCGCGGCGGTCAGGTCCGGCATGACGAGCACGAACGCGCACACCATCACGTAGCCGAACGCCGCGGACCAGAACACCGAGCCGATGATGCCGCGCGGCACGTTTTTCGCCGCGTCGTGCGTTTCTTCGGACGTGTGCGCGGATGCGTCGAAGCCCGTGATCGTGTAGGTCACCAGCAGCAGGCCGGACAGGAACGCGAGCGGCGTGGCCTGTTTCGGCCAGGCGCCGCCGTCGACGCCCGTGTAATTGGTGAAGGTGACGAGCCGATGCAGGTCGAACGCGACCGGCGAGTAGGCCAGCAGCGACACGACCAGCGCGATCGTCACGACGAAGATCAGATAGCCGGACAGGTCGGTGATCTTGCTCGCGATCCTGATGCCACGTGCGTTCAGGACTGCCTGCGAAAGGGTGATGATCGCGATGAACGCGGTCTGATGCCACCATGTCAGGCTGTCCGGACTGACGCCGAACATCGGTGCGATCAGCGTCTTGAAGAACGGATCGTAGGTGCCGAAGTTGATCGCCGCGATCACGAAGATCAGGCCGATCAGGTTGAGCCATGCCGTCATCCACCCCCATTTCTTCCCGCCGAGGATCGCGCCCCAGTGATAGAGGCCGCCGGCGGTCGGAAACGCGGACGCGATCTGCGACATCGACACCGCGACGATCAGCGCGAACAGCGAGCCGAGCGGCCAGCCGAGGCCGATCGATGCGCCGCCGGCCGCGGAAAACGCCAGCTGAAACGCCGTGATGCCGCCCGACAGAATGCAGATCACCGAAAACGACACGGCGAAGTTCGAGAAGCCGTTCATGCGTCTCGACAGCTCCTGCGCGTATCCCATCTTGTGGAGAAGGCTTACGTCACTGTCGGTGCCTGTATCAGGCTGGATTTTCGCATCCATGTTCGCTCCGTCACGAATGTCCTGCGAGGCAGGACCGTCATCGCTGCCCGGGCCCGGCACGGCGGCCCGCTCCTGGAATTCGTCGGCGGCGCGCGATGTCATGCGGTGACGACGGTCGCGTGCCGGTCCGATACGGGAACGGTATGAAGCCAAATCTCGCGGCGATATCGGATTTCGGCAATGCGGTGAAACTCCGGATGCGTGCACCGTTCGGGGGCATCGCATGGCGGGGTGAAACTTTGTAAGAAATCCGTACGGATCGGGGCGTGAGTCGGCCGGGGAATACCCGGGACGGCCTACTCGATTTGCTGCCGGCCGTGTTTCGGTCCGAAGCGCGCGCGGTAGTCGTGCGGCGTTATCCCGACCCGCTTCGCGAACGCACGTTGCAGTGCATCCACGCTGCCGAACCCCGAACGTTGCGCGACCCGTTCGAGCGGCCAGTCTGCCCGCTCCAGCAGCACCTTCGCGCGCTCGACCCGCGCGGCCAGCACGAATTGCGCGGGCGGAAGCCCCGTCTCCTTGAGGAAATTGCGCGCAAACGTCCGCTCGCTCATGTGCGGGCGCGCGGCCAGCGCGGCGACGCCGAGGTCGCCGGTCGGGTCGTCGGCGATTGACGTGAGCAGCGCGCGCATCGGCGGTGTCGCGTTTGCCTGGATGTCGAGGCCGACGCTGAATTGCGCCTGTCCGCCGGGGCGGTGCATGAAGAGCACGAGCTCGCGTGCGACCGCGAGCGCGGTCGGCGCGCCGCAGTCGGCTTCGACGAGCGCGAGACACAGGTCGATGCCTGCCGTCACGCCGGCCGACGTATGAAACGGCGGATCGCTCACGTAGATCGCATCCGGCTCGACCCGCACGTCAGGGCATAGCGCTTGCAGCGTCGCACACTGATTCCAGTGCGTGGTTGCGCGCCTGCCGTCCAGCCATCCGCCCGCGGCGAGCACGAACGCGCCCGTGCAGATGCTCGCGATGCGCCGCGTGTTCGCGATCCGGGTGCGCAGCCACGGCAGCACACCGGCGTTCGACGCCGCGTGTCGCAGCGCCGCTTCGCTGCCGCCCGCGACGACGATCGTGTCGATGCGTTCGGGCAAGGCCGCAAGCGCGGTCGGGCCGGCAAGACGCAGGCCCGCATGCGTGACGATGTCGTGACCATGCTGTGACGCGAGCGTGAGCCGATAGCGCGGGACATGGCCGGGAAGGTGACGGTTCGCGACAGCGAACACTTCCATCGGGCCCGTGATGTCGAGTGACTGGACGCCTTCGAAGCCGACGACGACGATGTCGCGCGCCGAACCGGTTGACTGGGACATGGCGGAAAGTGCGGTGGAGTTGTCCTTGTGACCGCGAGCATGATCCTTGTAATTTTCCGGACATGCAATCGATTGACTCGGGTGGGCGATGCGGGAACGGAACAGAAACGGGGCGGCACGCGTGGCAATGGTGCTGATCGTATGCGCGGTGCTGGGCGCGTGCATGTCGGGGCAGCCCGGGCCGTCGGTCGCGCACGGCGCCCGAACGGTCACGCAAACGCTGACCGTGAACGCACCGAAAGCGGGTCGCACGCGGCCGCTCGTTGCGATCGTCGCGGACAATGCAGGAACGGAGACGACCGATTTCATGGTCCCGTACGCGATTCTGAAGACGTCGGGCGCTGCCGATGTCGTGGCTGTGTCGGTCGACGCCAGCGCGGTTGAACTGATGCCCGCACTGCGGATGCTGGCCGATACGACGTTCGACCGATTCGACGCGGCCGTGCCTTCGGGGGCCGACATCGTGATCGTGCCTGCGCTGCATCGAGCCGACCGGCCAGCCGTGCTGGCATGGCTGCGCAAGCAAGCCGCTGCCGGCGCCACGATGGTGGCGATCTGCGATGGCGCGGCGGTGCTCGCGAACGCCGGGCTGTTGCGGGACCGTATGGCGACCGCGCACTGGTACTCGCGTGCCGGGCTGCGTCGCCGTTTTGCCGATACCGCGTGGCTCGACGATCGACGCTACGTGATGGATGGCAACGTGATGACGACGGCCGGCGTGTCGGCGTCGATTCCCGCGTCGCTTGCGTTGGTGAATGCGCTGGCGGGGCCGGTGGTGGCGCGCGAAGCGGCACGCAACATCGGCGCGGAGGGATGGAGCGACGTTCACGACGGCAGCCGGTTCGGTTTGACCGCGCGTGCCGTGGCGACCGCGCTGACGAATCGCGTCGCGTTCTGGCGGCATCGGACGTTCGATCTGCCGGTCGCGAGCGGATTCGATGAACTCTCGGTTGCGCTCAGTGCCGACGCATGGGCGCGGACGTGGCGCAGCGACGTCGTCGCAACGGCGGACGCGCGCGTGATCGAATCGAAGCACGGGCTGCGCCTCCTGACGCAGCCGGCCGATACCGGCCACCCGCGCGTCACGATTCCCGCGGGACGGCGGGGTGACGGTGTGTTGCCCGGTGTGCTCGGAGACGTCGCGGCGCGCTACGGCGACGCGACGTCGGACTGGGTGGCCCTGCAACTCGAGTATGCGCGGTAGCGGCTGCGGCGCTGATGAACCCCCGAAGCAAACAACGCCCGAGCGGAATGATGTTCCGCTCGACGAGCCCGGCGTGTGCCAGCGGAAATGCGCGCAGCCCATCGCGCGCGCCTTCCACCGACTTGCATTCGGCGTTGAGCGCGAACGCGGGCGATGCGTCGTGACGAACGAATTGCGCTCAGACCGTTGCCGTTCGCCGTGCCGTCAGCCGATTCCACAGCATCCCGGCGCGGCTCCCGCTTCCGCAATACGCGAGCACGGGCTTCGGCAGCGCATCGACCAGCGCGCCGAACGCATCGACTTCCGCGTCGCCGATCCGGTCGCGTTCGACCGGCAGATAGCGCGCGTCGAGGCCGAGTTCGCGCGCGGCGGCGGCGATTTCCTCGAAGGCCGGCTGATCGGCGCTTTCGCCGTCCGGCCGATTGCAGATCACCGCGCGAAAGCCCGCGTTGTGAATCGCTTTCAGGTCCGCCGGCGAGATCTGTCGCGACGCGGTGAAGCCGGTCGCCGTCGCGGCACGGCATTGCTCGAGCGCGCGCGCGAAACACGCGATCGCGAAATCGACGTCCTGCTCCGTCGTGAAGCGGCCGAAGCTGACGCGCACCGTGCGGCCCGCGGCTTCGGCGTCGAGGCCGATCGCGGTCAACACGTGGGACGGCGCGCCGCTCATCGAGTTGCACGCGGAGGTCGACGACACGGCGAGCGCATCGCCGAGCATGAACGGGAAGAAGCCCGGCACGTTCACCGTGAGGCTCAACGTGTGCGGGATGCGGCGTGCCGCCGCCGCGTTGTGCGTGATGCCGCCGAGCGCGAGCAGCGCGTCCTTCAGGCGTGCGCTGAGCGCCGCGATGCGCACGGCTTCGCGCTCGAGTTTTTCGGCGGCCAGCTCGCAGGCGGTGCCCATTCCGACGATCTGGTGCGTCGCGAGCGTGCCCGAGCGCAGGCCGCGCTCGTGTCCGCCGCCGTGGATCTGCGGCGCGATGTGGTCGGCGATTTCGCGGCGGACGAACAGCGCGCCGATGCCCTTGGGCCCATACACCTTGTGCGCGGACATCGACAGCAGATCGATGCCGAGCGCGCGCACGTCGATCGGCGTCTTGCCGAGCGCTTGCGCGGCGTCGACGTGCAGCAGCGCGCCGGCCGCATGCACGATGCGCGAGATCGCGCCGATGTCGGTCAACGTGCCGAGTTCGTTGTTGACGAGCATCAGCGACACCAGGCCCGTGTCGGGGCCGATCGCCGCGGCCACGGCGTCGACGGTGATTTCGCCGTCGGCGGTGGGCGACAGGCAGGTCGCGGTCATGCCGCGCTTCGACAGGTTCGCCATCGTGTCGAGGATGGCCTTGTGTTCGAGGCGGCTCGTGATCAGGTGGCGCTTGTCGGTCGCGGTCTCCGCATAGCCTTTCAGCGCGAGGTTGTTCGATTCGGTGGCGCCCGACGTCCAGACGATCTCGTCGGCGTCCGCGCCGATCAGCGCGGCGACCTGCGCGCGCGCATGCTCGACTTTTTCCTTCGCCAGCCGGCCGGCGGCGTGCGAGCTCGACGCGGGATTGCCGAAGATGCCGTCGGCACCGAGGCAGGCCGTCATCGCTTCGATCACGCGGGGATCCGCGGGGGTGGTGGCCGCGTAGTCGAGGTAGTGCAGCGGGGTGGTGTCGCTCATGTCCTTCTCTGGCTCGTTCTTTTCGTAACGGGAGAAATGATACGAGGAGGAGCGGGGAAAAAGGATCCAAAAACGGTTGGATGTTCACCAATTTGAAGAAAAATATTCCATCGAGGCCGATCTGGATGGAATCGGATCCTGCCGCCGCCTGGCGACACCCGGCAACGATCCGCCGATGTCCATGAGGGATTCCCCCGGTGACGCACGCGTCCGGGCCATTTCGCCGGTGCGCGCCGCGCGTTCCGCGCTGTCCGCTGACGCCTCCCGCAGCGATCCGCCGATTATTTGCGTTTCGCGAATGGCGCGTTCGCCGGTTGTTCCATACCCGATCTGCGTGCGCGCACCTATCGTTCGGGCGTCGGCTGATTGAATTCGACGCCTGCAACCGGACAGGCGGCCGCCACTTCCTCGCGACTCACGTCGCATCGCACACACAAGACAACGGACCCGGCTCATGCACGGACGCCCCCGGCGCGTGCAGGCGGACCGGTCCACGGAGACGGACATGAAAGCAAACGAGTGGGATACCTCCTATGAGTGGAAGGCGGTGACGCTGCTGGCGCTCGGTTTCGGGCTGGTCGGCCTCGACCGCTGGCTCATCGCGCCGCTGTTCCCTTCGATCATGAAGGATCTGCACCTGACCGCGCAGGACGTCGGCAACTGCATCGGCGTGCTCGGCCTGTCGTGGGGCATCTTCGCGGCGCTGATGGGCGGCATTTCCGACAAGATCGGCCGCCGCAAGGTCCTGATCCCGGCGATCATCGCGTTCTCGCTGCTGTCCGGCTTCTCGGGGCTCGCGGGCGGGCTGCTCGGCCTGATCGCGATCCGCGGGCTGATGGGCGTCGCCGAAGGCTCGTTCTGCCCGACCAGCTTCGCGGCCACCGCCGACGCGTCGCATCCGCGGCGGCGCGGCCTGAACCTCGGGCTGCAGCAAAGCGGCTTCGCGCTGTTCGGGCTCGCGCTGTCGCCGATCATCGCGACGCAACTGCTCAACGTCGTATCGTGGCGCTGGGTGTTCGCGCTCGTGGCGATTCCCGGGCTGATCCTCGGCGCGATCATGTTCTTCGTGATCCGCGAACCGAAGCGCGCGAAGGAGGTGGTGACGGAACATGCGCCGGCGTCGCTCGGCCACGTGCTGAAGAGCCGCAACATCCTCGTCGCGATGGCCGCGCTGTGCTGCGCGATGACCGGCGTGTTCGTGCTCGGCGCGCTGTTGCCGCTGTACCTGACGGATTACCTTGCGCTCGGCACGCAGAAGATGGGCCTCGTGGTGTCGGCGATCGGTTTCGGCGGCTTTCTCGGACAGTTCGGGCTGCCGGGCCTCTCCGACCTGGTGGGCCGGCGCCTCGCGAGCATCGTCGGTTTTGCCGGCACGGCGGTGATGCTCTACGTTTTTCGCGGGCTGGGCCCGCAGCCGCTCGTGCTGTTCGTGGTGCTGTTCGTCGCGTCGTTCTTCACGCTCGGGCTGGTGTCGCTGCTCTCGGGCCCGGTGGCGACCGAAGCCGCGCCCGTCGGCCTCGTGTCGACGTCGATCGGCGTGGTGGTCGGTTGCGGCGAGATCTTCGGCGGCGGCATCGCACCGGCGATGGGCGGCTACGTCGCCGCACACTTCGGGATCCAGAACATTCTGTGGCTGCCGATGGGCGCAGTGCTGCTCGGCATCGTGGTCAGCCTGCTGCTGCGGGAAACCGCGCCGGCCGTGCTGCAGCGTCGCGTGGGCTTGCAGCCGGAGCTGTCGGCGGGCAAGCAGCCGTAACGTACCGCGCGGTGTTACCCGCGCCCGGGGCGCCGGCGAGATTGACACCCGCCTGGTGACAGTGTGACGCGTTCGGCTTGACCCAACCGGCCGGCCGGTGCGGTTAGACTGCCGGTTTCGCTTTCGGAAAGGGCGCAGCATGGACCGGTTTCTGAGCATCGAGGCGTTCGTCAGGGTCGCGGAGGCGAGCAGTTTCGCGGAAGCGGCGCGACAGCTTGGGGTCACCAGTTCGGTCGTGACGAACCGCATCCAGCAGCTGGAGAAGTTCGTCAACGCACCGCTGTTCCATCGCAGCACGCGCCACGTGCGCCTGTCCGAAGTGGGCGAGACCTTCTACCGCGAATGCGCCGAGGTGGTCGGGCGCGTCAACGAGCTGACCGACCAGATGCGCGAACTGCGCGCGACGCCGACCGGACGGCTGCGTATCCAGATGCTGCCCGGTTTCGCGCTCGATCACTTCGGCGTGCCGCTCGCCGAGTTCAATCGCCGCTACCCGGGCATTCAGCTCGACATCATCGTCCATGACCGTGTCGTGGACCCCGTCGAAGAAGGGTTCGACATCGCGTTCCAGATCTTCCCGCCGATATCCGAGTCGCTGATCGAGCGGCGACTGTTCGTGGTCCGACGCCTCTTCTGCGCGGCGCCGGCCTACCTCGAAGCACATGGTGCGCCACAACATCCCCGCGAATTGCTGCAGCACACCACGGCGCTGTATTCCGGCTATCCGTCGCGCAACCGCTGGACCCTGACGCGCGGCGACGAAGTCGTCGAAATGGAGTTGCCCGGCATGATCCGCTCGAACTCCGTGCACCTGCTGCGCGAGTATGCGCTGACGGGCGGCGGTGTCGTGTGCCTGCCCACGCTGGTTGCGAGCGACGCGCTGGTCGCGGGCCGGCTGGTGCCCATCCTCACCGATTTCCAGATCGCGCCGCTGAGTTTCGCCGCCGTTTATCCTGCAACGCAGCGACAGGCGTTGAAGGTGAAGGCGCTGGTCGAATTCCTCGTCGAATACATCGGCGACGAGTCGCCGTGGGACCGTCCGCTGCTCGAGCGCGGCTGGGTTCGCTGAACGAAGCGATTATTCGGGAATCGCAAATGCCGTAGTCGCGGTCCGTTGCCTTGTTGAGGGGCGCCCTTGCCCCTAGAGTTGAATCCAACAAGCGGTTCAACTCAGGAGACAGCAATGACCGACACGGCATTCCACACCGTCTTTGGCTCGCTCGACAGCCACGCCAAGGGCGAGATCGAAATCACCAGCGGCAGCGCAAAACACTACGCCTTCTCGAACGTCTTCGAGATCGCATCGAAGTCGGCTCCTTACGAAAAGGTCGTCGCCGGCAAGAACCTCGAATACGTGATCGAAGTGCTGCGGACCGAAGGCCAGTCGCCATGGTTCGCGTGCGCGCACGACGAGTTCGCGATCCAGATGGATGGCGAAGTCCGCATCGAATTCATCAAGCTCGACAACCCGCCGACCATCGGCCGCGGCACCGTGAGCGCCGGCACGCAGCCGGCGGGCCGCGAGATGGGCTACGTCGTCCTGCGCAAGGGGCATCAGGCGCTGCTGCCGGCCGGCTGCGCGTATCGCTTCGCTGCCGGCAAGCCGGGCGTCGCGCTCGTGCAGACCGTGCTCGGCGAGCTGTCCGTCGAGAAGTGGGCCGACATCTGCCTGCACTGATCCATTCGACTGCCCCGTTCAAATATTCCAGGAGACACCTTATGGCCACCCTCGAGACCCTCGATCTTTCCGCCGGCTTCGCCGCCGATCTGGTGCAGGCCACGGAAGCCGATGCCGTCACCGGCTACCGCCGCTTCCAGCTCGGCGAGTTCGCGTTCCAGCGCGACGAATACTTCGTGAAAATCAGCTGGCCGGCGAAAGGCCGGACGCGCACGCATGCGATGCCCGCGGACGCGTTCCTGCGCGCGATGATGCGCGACGTTGCGTGGGGCTTCTTCTACGGCTGGGTGAACTTCGATCACGTGTTCGGCACGCGCAATCACTACGGCAAGGTCGACGTCTACGCGGGCACGTTCAACGGAATCCTGAAGGAAGCCGGCGTCGACTACACCGAGACGTTCGAAACGCCGACGATCATGGCGACCTTCAAGGCCATGCTGCACGACTGGACCAACGAAGGCTTCGATCCGTTCGCCGCACCCGAGGAAACCGGCACGGCGTTCGGGCGCAAGCACGGCGAGAACGGCGCGGCGATCGAACGCACGCGCATCGCGACGCGCCGCATGCCGGGCCTCGAAGGCGACTCGCCGCTGCGCGACGCGCTGCCGGTCAACCGCGCGTTCCTCGACGTCGGCCAGGACGAGCCGGAAGTGCACGTGAAGCCGGGCTTCGAAGGCGAACTGCACGCGTTCAACCTGTTCAAGTACCTGTCGCGTTCGGACGTGACGTGGAATCCGTCGGTCACGTCCGTGTGTGGGCGCAGCCTGTTCTGCCCGACCACCGAGGAATTCATCCTGCCGGTGTTCCACGGCAACGACCGCGTCGAATGGTTCCTGCAACTGTCCGACGAAATCGTGTGGGACATCGGCGACAAGAACACCGGCGCGCCGCGCGCGCGCATCACGATGCGGGCCGGCGACATCTGCGCGATGCCCGCCGACATCCGGCACCAGGGCTACTCGACGAAGCGCTCGATGCTGCTGGTCTGGGAAAACGCGACGCCGGACCTGCCGCAGCGATACGAGAGCGGCGAGCTGGCGCCGTATCCGATCGCGTTCTAAGCAGCACTTCAGCAATAAATCGAGGACGATTCATGCAAACCCAACTCTTCATCGACGGGCGCTTCGTCGATGCCGTCGAGCGCGGCACCATCGACGTGCTCAATCCGCACGACGGCTCGCTGATCACGAAGATCGCCGCGGCCACATCGGCGGACGTGGACCTGGCGGTCGAAGCCGCCACCCGCGCGTTCCCGAAGTGGTCGGCAATGGCGGCGGCCGAACGCGGCCGGTTGCTGCTGCGCCTTGCCGACGCGATCGAAGCCAACGCCGAGGAGCTCGCGCAACTGGAATCGCTGGACACCGGTCATCCGATTCGCGATTCGCGCGCGCTCGACGTGCCGCGCACGGCGGCATGCTTCCGTTACTTCGGCGGCATGGCCGACAAGCTGCAGGGCTCGGTGATTCCCGTCGAAACCGGCTTCCTGAACTATGTGCAGCGCGCGCCGATCGGCGTCGTCGGCCAGATCGTGCCGTGGAATTTCCCGCTGATGTTCACGAGCTGGAAGATGGGCCCGGCGCTGGCGGCCGGCAACACGGTCGTGCTCAAGCCGTCGGAGATCACGCCGCTGTCGACGCTGCGCATCGTCGAGCTGATGGCCGAGGTCGGGTTCCCCGCGGGCGTCGTCAATATCGTCCCCGGCTACGGTCATACGGCAGGCCAGCGGCTTGCCGAACACCCAGGTGTCGGGAAGATCGCGTTCACCGGTTCGACGGCGACGGGCCGCCGGATCGTCGCGGCCTCGCAGGGCAACCTGAAGCGCGTGCAGCTGGAACTGGGCGGCAAGGGCGCGAACATCGTGTTCGACGATGCGAACCTCGATGCCGCCATCAACGGCGCCGCGTGGGCAATCTTTCACAACCAGGGGCAGGCGTGCATCGCGGGTTCGCGTCTCGTGCTGCATGAACGCATCGCCGACGCATTCCTCGAGCGCTTCGTGTCGCTGGCTTCGTCGATCCGCGTCGGCAACCCGCTGGACCCGGACACCGAGATGGGCCCGCTGACGTCGAAGCTGCACCTCGATCGCGTGCTGTCGTTCGTCGATGTCGCGCGCGAGCAGGGCGGCCGCGTGCTCGCGGGCGGCAGCGCGCCGCAGGATGCCGCGCTCGCCGACGGCTACTACGTGCGCCCGACCGTCATCGAAGCGAAGAGCGCCGCCGATCGCGTCGCGCAGGAGGAAGTGTTCGGCCCGTTCGTCACCGTGCTGCGCTTCGGCAGCGACGAGGAAGCGCTGTCGATCGCCAACGCGACCGAATACGGGCTCGGCAGCGGCCTGTGGACCAACGATCTGTCCCGCGCGCACAAGATGGCGTCGCGGATCGACGCGGGCATGTGCTGGATCAACTGCTACAAGCGCGTGAACCCGGGCAGCCCGTTCGGCGGCATCGGCAAGTCGGGCTACGGCCGCGAGATGGGCTTCGAGGCGATGCACGACTACACGGAAGCGCGCTCGGTGTGGGTCAACGTCGACGGCAAGGTGCCGCCGCACTTCAAGCGTTGAGGCTGAAATGGAGCGCTTCGTCTATCAGGGAACGCCGTCACGCGTCGTGTTCGAATGGGGCGCGCTCGAACGGCTGCCGGACGAGCTGTCCGCGCTCGGCGCGCAGCGGGCGCTGATTCTGTCGACGCCGGAACAGCAGCCCCTCGCCGAACGGGTCAGGCGCGTGCTTGGCGCGCGCGCGGCCGGCGTATGCGCGCAGGCCGTGATGCACGTGCCGGTCGAAGTCGCGCGTGCCGCGCGCGAGATGGCGGCCGAGCTGGGCGCGGACTGCTGCATCGCGATCGGCGGCGGCTCGACGATCGGGCTTGGCAAGGCGATCGCGCTCGAGTCGTCGCTGCCGATCCTCGCCGTACCGACGACTTACGCGGGCTCGGAGATGACGCCGATCTTCGGGCTCACGGAAGGCCGGCTGAAGCGCACCGGGCGCGACGCGCGCGTGCTGCCGCGAACCGTGCTCTACGACCCGTCCCTGACGCTGTCGCTGCCGCCGGGGATTTCGGCGGCGTCGGGCGTCAATGCGATGGCGCACGCGGTCGAAGCGCTCTACGCGGAAGATGCGAACCCGGTGATCAGCCTGATGGCCGAGGAGTCGATTCGTGCGCTCGGCGAGGCGCTGCCGGCGATCGTTCGCACACCAGACGACCGCGAGATGCGCAGCCGCGCCTTGTATGGCGCATGGCTCGCCGGTACGTGCCTCGGCGCGGTCGGCATGGCGTTGCACCACAAGCTGTGTCATACGCTCGGCGGCACCTTCAACCTGCCGCATGCGCAGACGCACGCCGCGATGTTGCCGCATACCGCGCACTACAACCATGCCGCGGCGCCCGACGCGCTGCGCCGTGTCGCGCGTGCGCTGGGCGGCACCGATGCGGCCGACGCCGGCCCGCTGTTGTTCCGGCTGAATCGGCAACTGGGCCTGTCACCGGCGCTTGCCGACATCGGGATGCCGGAAGCGGGCCTCGACGAAGCCGCCGACCTCGCCTGCCGGAATCCGTATGCGAATCCGCGGCCGATCGAACGTGCGCCGATTCGCGAATTGCTTCAGCATGCGTGGGAAGGGCGCGAGCCGCATTGAGCGGCCGGCTGCATCACAGGAGACGAACGTGACGAACGATCTTCATGGCGACGGCGATACGCGGCTGACCGAGCAGGTTGTCGCCAGCTTCGACGATACGCCGAACCCGCGCTTGCGCGTGCTGATGCAGAGCCTCGTGCGGCATCTGCATGCGTTCGTCCGCGAGACGGAGCTGACCGAGGCCGAGTGGATGGCCGCGATTCGCTTCCTGACCGAAACCGGGCAGATGTGCGACGACGTCGTGCGTCAGGAATTCATCCTGCTGTCGGACACGCTGGGCGTGTCGATGCTGGTCGACGCGATCAACCATCGCTTCGCCACCGGTGCGACGGAAACGACCGTATTCGGCCCGTTCTACATCGAAGGCATGCCCGAGCGCGCGTATGGCGAGAACATGGCGTTCACGCCCGGCACGCCCGTCGTCGTGCATGGCCGCGTGCTCGCCACCGATGGCGCGCCGGTGCGCGACGCCGTGCTCGACGTATGGCAGACCGCGGAGAACGGCATGTATTCCGGGCAGGACAAGGCGCAGCCGCACGGCAATCTGCGCGGCCGCTACCGGACCGACGCCGAAGGCCGTTATGCGATCACGACGATCCTGCCGGTCAGCTACCCGATTCCGACCGACGGCCCGGTCGGGAAGATGCTCGACGCCACCGGCCGTCATCCGTGGCGGCCCGCGCATCTGCATTTCATGATCGACGCGCCGGGCTATCGCAAGCTCGTCACGCATCTGTTCGACGAGGAGGATGCGTATCTGAAGTCGGATGCCGTCTTCGGCGTGAAGCCGTCGCTGATGGTGTCCTATCGTCCGCGTGCGGCGGGCGATGAACTCGCGCGCCGCGTCGGCTTGACGGGCGCATATCGCGAAGCGACGTACGACTTCGTGCTCGACCGGAGTTGACCGACATGGCGCGATTCTTTGCAGTGTTTGCGACGGACCAGCCCGGGATGCGCGAAGTGCGCGACCGCGTGCGGTCCACGCATCGGACCTACCTGCGCTCCGCCGCGCAGCACGGTGTGTATGTGCGGCTCGGCGGACCGACGCTCGATCCGCAGGGCGATGCGATGAACGGCACGCTGCTCGTCGTCGAGGCGGACGACATCGATGCGGTGATGCAGTTCGTCGGCAACGATCCATACGTGAAGGAGGGGCTGTTCTCGCGGGTGGAGGTTCGACCGTGGGACTGGAGCCTCGGCAATCCCGAGCGGAGAGCGTGAGTCATGGGTGCCGCGCAACTCTGCCGCTTCTCCGATGTGCCGGACGGTGGGGCACGGGTCGTCGACGAAGCGCGCATCGGGCGTCCCGTCATCGTCGTGCGGCGTGGGGAGCAGGTGTGGGCGTATGTGAATCGTTGCCCGCATTTCTCGGTTCCGCTCGATTTCGTGCCGGGCAACGTTTCCTGCTACCGGTCCCAGGTGCTGATGTGTGCGCATCACAGCGCGCTGTTCAGGTTCGACGATGGCGTGTGCATCGACGGCCCGTGTTCGGGCGCCGGGCTGGAAGCCGTGACTGTCGAGGTCGATTCGGCGGCCTGGGTGATTTGTCGGGGCGCTTGATTCGGAAGGTCGGATTGCTCAACGGAAGTCGGGACGCGCTGTAATCGCATTGTGCGGGATGAAATCGGGAATGAGCGGGATTTCATTCGTTCTGTTAAATCAGTAAAGCTAATCAAATACGAGTTTTTTCGACCCGGATGAATGCGAAGCCGGGCCGGGGGAGTCGTTGTTTCACGAAGCATCGGGCGAGACCCGCGAGACAGCGGGCGACCGGTTCGCATTGACAGAAAAAAGACGGAGACACAATGAAACTAAGGTTTGGAGCAATCGCGATGCTTGTCATCGCGCAGAGCGCATACGCGCAGAGCAGCGTGACGCTGTTCGGGTTGATCGACAGCGGCATCTCGTATGTCAGCAACGAGGGTGGCGGGAAGAACGTCAAGTTCGACGACGGCATCTTCACGCCGAACCTGTTCGGCTTGCGCGGAACGGAAGATCTCGGTGGCGGATATCACGCGACGTTCGCGCTCGTGAACCAGTTCTCGATGGCGAACGGCAGCATCATCGGGACCGGAATCTTCGGGCGCAATGCATACGTGGGCATCGAGAGCGACCGGTTCGGCGGCATCAGGCTGGGGAATCAGTACGACTTCATGGTGGATTCCCTGTTTGCGAAGGGGAACGCGATCTCGATGGATCTCACGGGGTTGTACGGGTTCAGGAATGGCCCGTTCCAGCGTCTCGCGCTGCCGGGCAATCCGACCGGCGCATTCGACTGGGACCGCACGGCAGGCAGCAAGCCGGTCGCGAATTCGGTCAAGTACAGCTCGCCGACGATCGCCGGGTTTTCCGGGGGCGTGATGTATGCGTTCGGCGGCGTGGCCGGTTCCGTCGGCGCGGACAATACCGTGAGCGCCGGGCTGAACTACGAAGTCGGAGCGTTCGGTATCGGTGCGGCCTATACGAACGAGAAGTATGGTCCGGCGCCGGGTACGCCGTCGACCAGTGTGCGCAACTGGGGCGTCGGGATGCACTACGACTTCGGCGCGGTCAGTGCAAAGGCGCTGCTGACGACCGTACGCAATTCGTTCAACGACACAGGCGTGTGGATGGCCGAAGCAGGCGGCGTGTGGCGCATCAGGCCGGACGTCTTTCTCGGCGCGAAGTACATGTACATGAAGGGCAACGAAGCCGTGAACGACAACCATGCGCATCAGGTCAGCGTCGCGCTTCAGTACCTGTTGTCGAAACGGACGATGGTTTACGTGTCCGCGGATTATCAACGCGCGAACAGCGGCGCGAACGCGCAGATCAACGGCGTGCTCGATCCGAACGGGGCGTCGAGCTCGGCGAGTCAGGCCGTCGCGCGCGTCGGGGTGCATACGATGTTTTGACGGGGCGCTGGGCGGAACTTGCGTCAAGGTCCGCCCCCGCACCGGACTACCTCGCGGCGGACGCTGCCTCCTTGGCCTTGTCCTGCTCCGCCGCGAGTGCCGCATCTGCCGCCTGCGCGCGCTGGATGGCCGGGCGCGCCAGCACGCGATCGATATAGGCGCGAATGCGCGGCGTCTCGGGCACCAGCTTGAACATCGTGGTCCAGTTCAGCGCGGAGCCCCACAGCACATCTGCGGCCGTGAAGCGCTCGCCCAGCAGCCAGGGCCCCTTTGCCAGTTGCGCATCGATCGCGTTGATGACGGTGTCGAAGTCGCCGTACGGCGACGTCGAATAGGCCGCGGGCGGACGATTCATCGAGCGGTCGACGATGGCTGGCTCGAAGCACGAACCATAGAACGTCATCCAGCGCAGGTACGGGCCGCGCAGTGAATCGCCGGGCGCCGGCGACAGGCCGGCTTCCGGATACAGTTCCGCCGCGTACATGTAGACGGCGGGCTGTTCGGTCACGATCGCGTCGCCGTGACGTAGCGCGGGCACCTTGCCCATCGGGTTGAGGCGCAGATATTCGGCGTCGTGATGTTTGCCCGCGGAGAGGTCGAACGCGTGCAGTTCGTAGTCGGCGCTCAGTTCCTCGAGCAGCATCCGCGCGCCGGCCGATCGGCTGCGCGGGGAGTGGTACAGGGTCAGGTGACGGTCTTGCGACATCGCGGGCTCCGGTATGCGTTCGGGACAAGTATTCCAATGTAGGACGGCCGCGCGGCTTCGTCTTGGAAAAATCCGCTGCGGCGGTGCATCATCACGCAGTCACCTCAACGGTTCGTCACCATGGCCGACTTGCGTAACGTGACCGAGACGCCCAAAGGCGTCGTCGGCCCGAAAGCCTTCAATCAGCGCTTCCGCCTGAATCGCTATTACCCCTGTGCCGAACTGGCCGGGGTGCTGGATCACCACTGGATCGTCGAATGGGATCTGCGCGACCAGCCGCCGTACGTGCAGCGCACGCTGCCGTATCCGTGCGTGAATCTGGTGTTCGACCGGCGGCGGACGGGGATCTTCGGTGTGGTGTCGGGGGCGTTCGAGACGACGCTGGCCGGCGCTGGCAGGGTGATCGGCTTGCGGTTTCGGCCGGGGGCGTTTCGGGCGTTCTTCGGCAAGCCGGTGCATTTGTCGACCGACAAGGTGCTGCCGGTGTCGACGCTGCTCGATTGCGGCGATGCGGAAGCCGAAGACGCCGTGCTCGGGGCCGAAGATGATGCCGGGATGGTGGCCGCCGCGGAGGCGTTGCTGTTGCGGGTGCTGCCGCCGGCTGATCCGCAGGTCGAGCGCATTCATGGCATCTTGCAGATGCTGCAGCAGGACCTCGGGCTCACGCAGGTGCGCGATCTGGCCGAGCGCGCAGGGTTGAGCGAGCGCACGCTGCAGCAGCTCTTTTCCAACCATGTGGGCGTGACGCCGAAGTGGGTGATCTGCCGTTATCGCCTGCATGAGGCCGCGGACAAGCTCGCCGGCGGCGAGCCGGTCGATCTCGCGGAACTGGCTCATTCGTTGGGGTATTTCGACCAGGCGCATTTCACGCGCGATTTTCGGAAGCTGGTGGGGAAGGCGCCGGCGGAATATCGGCGGGAGGATGGTCGGGATGAGGGTGCCGACTCCTGATCGGCGACCGCACCATGGGTCATTTCACGCGGTGGATGCGTTGCCGGTCATTCCGCCCTATAGTGCTCGTCGTTGACCGATCTGCCAGAAAATCAGGAGTTCGTCGTGCCGCACAGGAAATCCAAGTTGGGTCGCTCGAAATTCGCGTGGGCCGTCGCCGTAGCGGTGATGCTGGCGCCAGTGGCGGCGCATGCGCAGGCGGCGTCTGTCGACGGCTCGACGCGCAACGCGCCCGCTGTCGGTCAAGACACGTCGCACGTACGGCCGATTGTCGGCGACGATCCGGTTGCCATCCGGGATGCGCTGAAGAAGCAGCATTTCAGCGCCGCCGCACCTTCCTTGAGTGCACGGGTTCGCGGCCTCGTCTCCAACGCGACCGACCGGCACGGCCCGAATCCCGACCTGGCGCCCATCAATCTCGATCGTGACGTGACATTCGTGGTGCCGGTGCGGTATGGGCTGAGGTATCAGTCGCAGCGGCACCTGTTGACGCTGGACGTCGACCTGTTCGACGCGGAGCGCGACGACCGGACGCGCATCCTGCTCAGAAAGGTCACGACGGGGCCACGAGGGCGAGGGCTCGTGATCGCACCCGAAGCGAAGGCAAAAGGATATATCCAGCAGGTCGACATCATCGAGCTCGAGTCCGGGCAAGGGAAGAAGAGCACGGTTCGCAGCCGCATGCGAATCTCGCCTGCCGTGTACGCCCAGGCGCATGGCGACTTCGCGCTCGTTTTATCGGGGCGCCTGGTTAGGCCTTACCTGACCGAACAGACCGAGCATGCCGATCCGAGCATCGAGGAGCCGACGGACATTACGACCCGGATCTCCAGGCTGCACATGGATCTCCAATCCATCTCGCTGGTGAGCCCGTCGAGCGGGGTTGTGTTGTCGAAGAAGCTGAGTTTGTCGAAGTAGCGATTTTCTTGGGCGGGGTGGTGATGCTGATCGGTAGCAACTTCGAATAGTTTCACTTAAACGCTGAAGTTTCACTTAATGACTAGGAAAACCCCATATAAATCAGTGGGTTGCAGGTGGCTTGTTTGGGGTGCCGAGGGCCCCGTCTGGGAAATGTGACGCGGCGCTTGCCCAGTGCTGACAATCGTCGCAGTTTCAATAGTTTCACTTAAGCCAAACCGTTCTGTCTATCGACTGGCCAGTGTCTATATCGCTGGACCGCGATTCCATGGGGCGGGAGGTTGGCGGCCCCTCCAATATCAAGCTGAATATTGGATTGCGACGAGACCACGTTCACGCAATTCAGCTACCACCAATGGCGATAGCTGCTGTATCAGCGACGCTGGTTGCTGCAAGAACCAGCCTCGAACCTGGTCCGAGCTCAATGACGAATCCGTAATCAGCGACGCCATTGCCGCAGCTGTGATACGTGACAAGCCAAACTCGACCAGCGAACGACCGGTACGCGTCGACACTCCCAGCTCAAGAGCCAACGAGAAGTCGTAGACCTGGGTAACCATTTCATCGAGCCCCTCTTGGGCAAGAGCATACTTCAGCAGGTCGACGTAGGCCTTAGCCCACTGGACAAGTTTGAATCGAATCGTTTGCTCGATAAGCGTGAACATGTCGCGGATGGCGCCATCGATAGCCGCCTGAGTGAGCGGCCGTTTGTTCGTTTGCTGTGCAACCTTCTTCTTGTACTTCACAGCTTCAGCGACCAATTGCGTCAGTGGTTCGCCTCTCATCCACTTCAAGGCCGTAACGGTCACGTGGCTAACGTAGCCGCGCTGTCTTCTCCCTTCTTCTCCGGAAAGGTTCATGCCTCCCAGATACTTGTAGAGCCTGCGGATGATTGAGTTGTACACCGTGTACGAGTCGCCCGAAGGATTCGAAGGCATCAGTTTCGAGAAGTCGCGATGGCGCACGAGTTCACGAATCCGCTGCAGAAGGCCTGCGAGCGCGACTGGGTCGAGCATCCAGCTCGTAGTCAAAACCGAAGCCGGTAGCTCAAGACTCGCAAGCGCCTGCTCGGCCAGCTCAGTGAGGGTGTCTTTTTGCTCGGTAGTCAGCGAGAGACCGCGGCGACCCAGTAAACCGTCTAATGTCTTCTGGGACGAACGAAACAGGATGAGACCTGCAGCTGCGGTAATCCGGTCCCCAGACGCGCGGTCGCGCTCAAGTATGGGAGCCTTGTCGACGGCTGCCTGGAGTAGCTCAACTACCGCATCAAAATCCCCCTCGACTGTCTGCTTGAACGCTGCCTGCATTGCGAACGGCTTGCGCTCGGTCAGTGGCTTCGTTTCCCAGTTCTCGTAGTTTACGAGAAACACGTTGCCTACTACTTCCTCGCCAAGACGGCCGGCACGACCGGCGAAGTTCCAGAGCGAAGCTTCATCGAGCGCCGCGCCCTTACCGCGAGTCGGTGTATCAATGAAGACGTTTCGCGCAGGGAGATTCACTCCCTGAAACAGGGTTGTCGTGCAGCAGAGGTAATCCTGTTGATTTCCACCGAGTCTTAACCCACCGATTTCATCTAAATCTGACCCACCCCGAGACAGCGTAGTACATCTATTCCGGTGTGGATAACTCTTCGTTACCTGCTGGTTTTGCCGCTCTTTTT